>NZ_JBICKL010000056.1:0-77452 GCF_043104195.1 Pseudomonas sp. xss_2 | reverse complement strand
TGGCTGAAAAGAAATGTGGCTGTGTGGGTTTCAGTTCGCAGCCCATCCCCATGATATGGTTCCTCCCCAGGACCGACTGCCCTCCAGAGAGTGCCCAATGGCAAATACCCCCTTGCACCCCGGCTTCATGATCGTTCACGGCAACCGCCTGGATGACCTGCGTAGCCTGGTTGTGAGCTGGATGCGTCGTTACCCGCTCGCGCCCCTGGAGAACGAAGTCGCCTTGGTACAGAGCAATGGCATCGCCCAATGGCTCAAGCTGGCCCTGGCCGAAGACCCACAGGACGACGACCAAGGTGGCTGTGGCATTGCCGCTGCCATCGATGTGCAATTGCCGGGTAGCTTCATGTGGCAGCTGTACCGCAAGGTCCTGGGCCGTGATGAAATCCCCGAAGTGTCCTTGCTCGACAAGGCGCCGCTGACCTGGCGGCTGATGCGCCTGCTCCCCGAGTTGATCGAGCGCCCGCATTTCGAACCGCTGCGACGCTTTCTGACCGACGACAGCGACCTGCGCAAGCGCTATCAGCTGGCCGAGCGATTGGCCGATCTGTTCGACCAATACCAGGTCTACCGCGCCGACTGGCTCAAGGACTGGGCTGGCGGTGAGCATGTGGTTAACAGCGCTCGCGGCGAGCGCAAGCCTTTGGCTCCCGGTAATCGCTGGCAGGCCGAGTTGTGGCGCGCATTACTCGAAGATGTCGGCCTGGAAGGCATGGCCCAGAGCCGTGCCGGGGTGCACCAACGCTTTATCGAGCGCATGCACAGCCTGGCGCAAGCGCCCAGCGGTCTCCCCGGCAGAGCGATCGTATTCGGCATCTCTTCCTTGCCCGCGCAAGCCCTCGAAGCCCTTGCTGGCCTGGCCCGTTTCAGCCAGGTGCTGTTATGCGTGCATAACCCCTGTCGCCACCATTGGGCCGATATCGTTGCCGACAAAGATCTGCTCCGGCACCAGTACAAGCGTCAACAACGCAAGCAGGGCATGCCGCTGCAATTGGACGACGACTCGCTGCACCAGCATGCCCATCCACTGCTGGCCGCCTGGGGTAAGCAGGGCCGTGACTACATCAACTTGCTCGATAGCTATGACGACCCCGCCAGCTACCAAGGGGTGTTCAGCGACGGTCGTATCGACCTGTTCAGCGAGGGCCAGCCGACCAACCTGCTCAACCAGCTGCAGGATGACATCCTTGAGTTGCGGCCTTTGGCCGAGACCCGCGACGTGTGGCCGCCAGTCGATCCCGGCAAGGATCGCTCGATACGCTTCCACGTCGCGCACAGTGCCCAGCGTGAAGTTGAAATCCTTCATGACCAACTGCTAGCCCGTTTCAGCGCCGACCCAACCCTGCGCCCGCGCGACGTTATCGTCATGCTGCCAGCGATCGATGACTATGCCCCCCACATCCGCGCGGTGTTTGGCCAGTTGGATCGCCATGATCCGCGCTATATCCCCTTCACCCTGACCGACCAGGGCCAGCGCGGTCGCGACCCACTGCTGATTGCCCTGGAGCACTTGCTCAAGTTGCCGGAAAGCCGCTTCGCGGTGAGTGAAGTCCTCGACCTGCTCGATGTTCCTGCGCTACGTGCTCGCTTCGCCATCCAGGAAAGCGATTTGCCAACCCTGCACCGCTGGATCGAGGGCGCCGGTATCCGCTGGGGCCTGAATGCCGAACAGCGCGCTACCCTTGGTTTGCCGCAAGGCCTGGAGCAGAACAGTTGGCGCTTCGGCCTGCGACGCATGCTGCTTGGCTACGCCGTTGGGGTGGGCGAGGGCTGTGATGGCATCGAACCTTATGACGAAATTGGCGGCCTGGACGCAGCCTTGATCGGCCCGCTAGTAGCCTTGCTCGATGCCCTCGATGTGGCCTGCCTGGCATTGTCGCAACCCGCCACCGCAGCGCAGTGGGGCGAGCGCCTGAACGCCTTGCTGCAGGTGTTCTTCCTGGCTGAAAACGAACACGACGAGTTTCTTCTGGTGCAGCTGCAAGACCTGCAAGACACCTGGCTGCAAACCTGCGACACCGTCGGCCTGCAAGACCCCTTGCCGCTGACGGTGGTGCGCGAAGCCTGGTTGTCCGGCCTGGATCAGGGCAAGCTGTCGCAGCGCTTTCTGGCGGGCTCGGTGAACTTCTGCACCCTGATGCCCATGCGTGCGATCCCCTTCCGGGTGGTCTGTCTGCTGGGCATGAACGACGGCGATTATCCGCGCGCCCAGCAACCCCTGGACTTCGACCTGATGGCCAGCGACTATCGCCCAGGTGACCGTTCGCGGCGCGAGGATGACCGCTACCTGCTGCTCGAAGCACTGCTCTCGGCCCGGGACCAGTTGTACGTCAGCTGGGTCGGTCGCAGCATCCGCGACAACAGTGAGCGTCCGGCATCGGTGCTGATTGGCCAGTTGCGGGATCACCTCGCAGCAGGATGGCGACTGGCCGGAGCCAAGCAAGGGCTGCGTGACGACCCTGGCCAGCAACTGCTGCACGCGCTGACCCAGGAGCACCCCTTGCAGCCCTTCAGCCAGCGCTATTTCCAGAAGGGCAGCCCGCTGTTCAGTTATGCCCATGAGTGGCAGGTATTGCACCAGACCGACGACTCGCCGCTTCCGGCTGATCAACCATTGCCACCGTATGTGAGTGACGAGCCACTGAACCTGGTGCAACTGCAGGACTTCTTGCGCCACCCGGTTCGGCATTTCTTCAGTCAACGCTTGAAGGTGTTCTTCGAGGCACTTGAAGCGCCGACTCCGGACGAAGAGCCTTTCGTCCTCGATGCGCTGCAGCGATACGGCCTTAGCGAGACCTTGCTGGGCGCAGCGCTGGCCGATCCAGACAACGCCGAACGCGCCTTGCTCACCCAGGCGCGTCGCCTACAGGCATGTGGCCTGCTGCCACTGGCGGGGTTTGGCGAGATCCTCCAGGCCGAGCTGATTCAGCCGCTGCCGGACCTGCTGCAACGCCATCGGCAACTGCTGCAGCGCTGGCCGACCCTGGTCGAGGGCGCCCTGCCGATTCACTTCGAACGCGGTAGCGATCGCCTCCAGGGCTGGCTGGGCCGGGTTTATCAGGCCGATGACCAGAGCTTGTTGAGCATCACCACCGTGCCCAACACCATCAGTGCAGGGCGCAACAACCTCAAGCGACATCGCCTGATCCCCGCCTGGGTGATGCACCTGGCTGCCTGCGCCGCCGGCTACCCGCTGCACAGCGCCCTGGTTGCCAGTGACCTGACCCTGCTGCTTGAGCCGCTACCACAGGCACAGGCCGTCGACCTGCTGGGCGATCTGCTGATCTCGCGCCAAGCCGCAATGAACGCGCCGCTGCCAGTGGCGGCCAAGACCGCATTCGCTTGGCTGGCCCAGGATGATGCCGACAAAGCCCTGGCTGCCGCTGCCCGCGCCTACGAAGGCGACGGCCAGAACAGCTTTGGCGAGCGCAGCGAAAGCCTGGCCCTGGCCCGGCAGTTTCGCGACTTTGCCGCGCTTACGGCTGATGAAACATTCGAAGGCTGGTGTGAAGCCCTGTACCGCCCCCTGTTCGCCGCGCCCTGGCAGACCCTGGGCAATCCGGAGAGTGCCGCATGACCCAGGCCCGCCCTTTGGCCTTGAGCTTTCCGCTGCATGGCAGCCAACTGATCGAAGCCAGCGCCGGTACCGGTAAAACCTTCACTATCTCGGCGCTGTACCTGCGCCTGATCCTCGGGCATGGCGACGAGCAGGGCTTTGGCCGCGAACTGTTGCCGCCGCAGATCCTCGTAGTGACCTTCACCGACGCCGCCACCAAAGAGTTGCGCGAGCGTATCCGCACCCGCCTGGCAGAAGCTGCGCGCTTCTTCCGTGGCGAGCTGGCCGACGCCGATCCACTGCTGCAGCTACTGCGCGACGACTATCCCGAAGCGCTTTGGCCACGCTGTGCCAGTCGCCTGGAGGTGGCCGTGCAGTGGATGGACGAGGCGGCGGTGTCGACCATTCACGGCTGGTGCCAGCGCATGCTTCGAGAGCATGCCTTCGACAGCGGCAGCCTGTTTACCCAAAGCCTGGAAACCGATCACAGCGAACTGCTCGGCCAGGTCATGCGTGATTACTGGCGCCGCTACTGCTACAGCATGCGTGGCGAAGCCCTGGCCTGGGTCCGCGCTCACTGGATCAGCCCCGATGCGTTGTTGCCGCGCATCCGCCCGCTGTTCGCCCGTGCCACAGCCGAGCAGGAAGAGGTCGAGCCGCAGGCGTTGATCGAGGCCACCCTGCAACAGCGCAGCGAGCAGCTTGGCCAACTGAAGGCGCCGTGGGCAGAGTGGGCCGAGCAGTTGCAGCAGATCTGCCGCGATGCCGTGGCAGCCAAGCAGGTCGATGGCCGCAAAATGCAGGCGCGCTTCTTCGAGCCCTGGTTTGACAAGCTGCGCAGCTGGGCCACTGATGAGCAGGCGCTGGAACTGGACCTGGGCACTGGCTTCACCCGTCTCACCCCGGCGGGCATGGCCGAGGCCTGGAAGGTTGGCGAGCCGCCGCAGCACCCAGCGCTACATGCCATGCAGAGCCTGCCTCAGCAGCTACAGGCGCTGCCTAGCCCCGATGTACGCTTGCTCGAGCACGCCGCCAACTGGGTATCTGCACGTTTCGAAGTGGAAAAGCGCCGCCGCGCTGAAATGGGCTTCGACGACATGCTCCTGCGTCTGCAGCACGCCCTTGGGCAAGAGGCTGGCGAACGCCTGGCCGGATTGATCCGCGAGCAGTTCCCGGTGGCGATGATTGACGAATTCCAGGACACCGATCCGGTCCAGTACGGCATCTTCGAGCGCATCTACCGGATCAGCGAGAATCGCACGGAAACCGGCTTGTTCATGATCGGCGACCCCAAACAGGCGATCTATGCGTTCCGCGGTGCCGACATTTTCACCTACCTCGCTGCCCGGCGCGCCACCGCAGGCCGGCTGCACAGCCTGGATACCAACTTCCGCTCCAGCCAGGCCATGGTCGGCGCGGTCAACCGCGTGTTCCTCCAGGCGGAGGCACGTGAGCAAGGACGCGGTGCGTTCCTGTTCCGCGAGGGGCAGGACAACCCCTTGCCTTTCATTGAAGTGAACGCCAAGGGACGCGGCGAGCGGTTGCTGATCGAGGGCCAACCGACCGCTGCCTTGCACTGCTGGCGGCTGGAAAGCGAAGAGCCGGTGACCAGCACCCTGTACCGGCAACAGTTGGCCGGCAGCTGCGCCAGCCAGATCGTTGCGCTGCTCAATGGCGGACAACGCGGCGTAACCGGCTTCAGCAACGCTGACGGCCTGCTGCGGCCCTGCCTGCCTTCGGACATCGCCATCCTCGTGCGTGATGGCCGCGAGGCGCAGTTGATCCGCAGCGAGCTGGCTGCCCGCGATGTGCGTAGCGTGTACCTGTCGGACAAGGACTCGGTGTTCGCCGCCCAGGAGGCCCATGACCTGCTGGCCTGGCTGAAGGCCTGCGCCGAGCCGGACTCAGAGCGCTTGCTCAAGGCTGCGCTGGCGAGCCTGACCCTCGACCAGTCGCTGGCCGAGCTTGAGCGCCTGAACCAGGACGAGCGGATCTGGGAAGACTGGGTCATGCGTTTTCGCCTGTACCGCGAGACCTGGCAACGCCAGGGCGTGCTGCCGATGCTGCGCCGCTTGCTGCACGACTTCAAACTGCCACGCACGCTGATCGCCCGCAGTGATGGCGAGCGGGTGCTGACCAACCTGCTGCACCTGGCCGAGCTGCTGCAACAAGCCGCTGGCGAGCTGGATGGCGAGCAGGCACTGATTCGTCATCTTGCGGAGAACCTGGCCGGTGCTGGTCAGGCCGGCGAAGAGCAAATCCTGCGTCTGGAAAGCGACGAACAGCTGGTCAAGGTGGTGACCATCCACAAGTCCAAGGGCCTTGAATATCCGTTGGTCTACCTACCGTTCATCTGCACCAGCAAGCCAGTCGATGGCCAGCGCCTGCCGCTGACCTGGCACGACGAACAGGGCAATGCCCACCTGACACTAACCCCGGATGAGCAGCAGATCGCCCGCGCCGACGATGAGCGCCTGGCTGAAGACCTGCGCCTGCTCTACGTCGCCCTGACCCGCGCCCAGCATGCCTGCTGGCTCGGCGTCGCCGACCTCAAGCGTGGCAACCAGAAGCACTCGCAGCTGCATCGTTCGGCCCTGGGCTATCTGCTTGGCGGCGGTCAGCCCCTGGCCGCCTCGCCGCAGCTCACGGACTGGCTACACGCCCTGCAAGCGGGCAGTACCCATATCGCCTGCGCCAGCGTGCCCGCGCCGGATGAGGTGCGCTATCTGCTCCCTGACGACGCCCGCGAATTGATGCCCGCACGCAAGCCGCGTCGGTCTGCCGCAGAGAACTGGTGGATTGCCTCCTACAGCGCCCTGCGCGTCGGCGACCAGACCCTGGGTGCCGACAGCTCGCAAGCCCAGCAGTTGATGGATGATGAGCGAGTCGATGCCCAACAGTTGCGTGAAATTCCTGCCGAGAGCGGCGACATTCATCGCTTCCCCCGTGGCCCAGGCCCAGGCACCTTCCTCCATGGGCTGTTGGAGTGGGCTGGGCGCGAAGGCTTTGCCGAAATCAGCGCCAACCCCGAATTGATCGAGCGCACCGTTGGCCAGCGCTGCAATCGGCGTGACTGGACCGGCTGGATCCCCGCCTTGAGCCAATGGCTTGGGCACATGCTCAACGAACCGCTGCCTTTACAGGCGCCAGGCGCGCAGCTGACCCTTGCGCACTTGCGGCAGTACCAGATCGAGATGGAGTTCTGGTTCGCCAGCCATCAGGTCGATGTGCTGCGCCTCGACCAGCTGGTGACCCGTCACACCCACGCTGGCGCCGCTCGGCCAGCGGCGCAGGCCTCCCAGCTCAATGGCATGTTCAAGGGCTTCATCGACCTGGCGTTCGAGCTGGACGGCCGCTATTACGTGACCGACTACAAGTCCAACTGGCTTGGCCCGGATACCCAGTCTTACAACGCGCTGGCGATGGAACAGGCGATCCTCGAACACCGCTACGACCTGCAGTACGTGCTCTATTTACTCGCCCTGCACCGGCAATTACGCGCGCGCCTGCCCGATTACGATTACGACCGCGATGTTGGCGGTGCCTTGTTCATCTTCCTGCGCGGCGCCAACCGCGCAGGTCATGGCCTGTATTTCGCCAAGCCGCCGCGTGAGCTGATCGAATCCCTCGACGCATTGTTCCGCGGCGCCCTTGCGCCTGAACAGCAGGACCTGTTTGCCGGAGCCGCGCCATGAGCCGACGTCTCGACGACCTATTGCCAACGCCGCTGCAAGCTGAGCAACTGGCGGCCCTGGCGCCGCTGAGGGACAGCAAGGATCTGCTGATCCTGCTCGACCGTTGGGTTGAACGCGGTTGGCTGCGTGCACTGGACCGGGCCTTCGTGGGCTTTCTCGAAGAGCGGGCACCTGGCAGCGATCCGCTGCTGTTGCTGGCGGCGGCCTTGGCCAGCCATCAACTGGGGCACGGGCATGTCTGCCTGGATCTGGCGCAAACCCTGGCCGAACCGGATTTCGCCTTGTCCCTGCCGCCAGAAGGTGACGCCCTGACGGGGCCGCTGCTGCTGCCCTCGCAACTGCTGGCCAACCTTGATCAAGACACCTGGCGCCAACGCATCGCGGCCAGTTCACTGGTCGCTGCCGGTAACACGCCCGATCAGAGCTCGCGGCCTTTGGTGCTCAGCGGCCTGCGCCTGTATCTGCGGCGCTACTGGAGTTATGAGCGCCAGATCGACGATGCGCTACGTCAGAGGTTGGCGGCGGATGAGTCGATTCCGCCGGATCTGCCTGCGCGTCTTGCCCAACTGTTCGAAGGTGGCGCGCCGGCCGGCCAGGTGGACTGGCAGAAACTGGCCTGCGCCTTGGCGACCCGCGCCGCGTTCAGCATCATCACCGGCGGCCCAGGCACCGGCAAGACCACTACCGTGGTGCGCCTGCTGGCGCTGCTGCAAGCCCCTGCGGTGGAGCAGGGCCGGCCCCTGCGGATTCGCCTGGCTGCGCCCACGGGCAAGGCTGCGGCGCGTCTGACCGAATCGATTGGCCAGCAGGTCGAGCGCTTGCAGGTGAGCGCTGAGATTCGTGCGCAGATCCCTACCGACGTCAGTACCGTTCACCGCCTGCTGGGGAGTCGCCCCGGCTCGCGGCACTTTCGCCACCATGCGGCCAACCCGTTGCCGCTGGATGTGCTGGTGATCGATGAAGCGTCGATGATCGACCTGGAAATGATGGCGGTGCTGCTCGACGCTCTGCCGCCCAAGGCACGCTTGGTGCTGCTGGGGGACAAGGACCAATTAGCCTCGGTGGAAGCCGGGGCGGTACTCGGTGATCTATGCCGGGATGCCGAGGACGGCTGTTACTCATCCGCGACCCAGGCTTGGCTGGAGCAGGTCGGTGGCCAGGCGCTGGGCGCTAGCGGCCTCAAGACCGGCGATGCCCAGCGCAACCCGCTGGCCCAGCAGGTGGTGATGCTGCGTCACTCGCGGCGTTTTGGTGAAGGCAGTGGTATCGGCCAGCTGGCACGCCTGGTCAATCGCCAGCAGGCACAAGAGGCGCGCGAGTTGCTGACGCACACACTTGCCGATGTCCATGGTCTTTCACTGCAGGGCGAGCATGATCGCCGGTTCGACCGGCTACTGCTCGACGGCCTGGGCAACGACGGGCCACAAGGCTATCGCCATTACCTGCGCACCATTGGCCGCCAGCGGCCGCAACCCGGCACGCCGCTCACGGATCCTCGTTGGGAGGTGTGGGCAAGCCAGGTCCTGCAAAGCTTTGAAGACTTCCAGCTGCTTTGCGCAGTGCGCAAGGGGCCTTGGGGGGTGCAAGGGTTGAACGAGCGCGTGAGCCGAGTGCTGCACAACGCCGGGCTGATCGACAGCCAACAGCCCTGGTACGAAGGCCGTCCGGTATTGGTCACCCGCAACGACTATGGCTTGGGGCTGATGAACGGCGATATCGGCATCGCCCTGCGCCTGCCTGACGAGCAGGGGGTATCGCTGCTGCGCGTAGCCTTCCCGCGTAACGATGGCAGTGGCGGTGTGCGTTTCGTCCTGCCTAGCCGGCTCAATGAAGTGGAAACGGTGTTTGCCATGACGGTGCACAAGTCGCAGGGCTCGGAGTTCAGCCACACCGCGTTGGTGCTGCCCGATGCGCTCAATCCGGTGCTGACCAAAGAACTGGTGTATACCGGCATTACCCGGGCCAAACACTGTTTCAGCCTGATCGAGCCTCGCGCAGGTATTTTTGAGGAGGCGGTCAAGCGCAAGGTGCGGCGGATTTCCGGGCTGATGCTGGAACAGGTCTGAGGCGCTGGGGTTGGGACGGACGTACACGCTTCCTGGCGGCGATATGCTATCTTTGCGGCATTATCTGACCTGATTTTGAGAGTTTTCCCACATGATGGTGGCTGTCTCGCCCTGGGGTCGAGTGACTGGCTGTGCCTTATCGCTGCTGCTGGCGGCCTTGATGCTTTTCGCCAGCCCCAGCCAGGCAGACACTGGCGCGACCACCGCCCAAGTGCAACAACGGGCCAAGGCTGTTACCCAGGTGGTGCTGGGCATTCTCAGCTATGCCCGTTGGCCGACAGAGCCTGTGCCGTTGCGATTGTGCCTGGTGGGGCCTACCGAATACGCCGACGACCTGATCAAGGGCAACGTGCAGAACTCTGGCCAGCCCCTGCAAGTCCGCCGCCTGTTGGCCAACGACCGGCGCATCGCCGGGGCTTGCGATGCGGTGTATATCGGCAAGCTCGACCAGGGCGAGCGCGATCATCTGTTTCAGGCCCTCAGCGGCCAACCGGTACTGAGCATCAGCGAGGCCGATGACCCGTGCACGGTCGGCAGCTTGTTCTGCCTGCGGGTGGGTGACCGTCAGGTGACCTTCGAGGTGAACCTGGACTCGGTAGCGCGTAGTGGCGTGCGCATTCACCCCAGCGTGTTGCAGCTGTCCCGTCGGCGAGCGGCGCAGCCATGATCGCCTCAGCCAAGCGGGTTATCCGCCCGACCCTGCGTGCCGTGCTCGGTCGTGGGCATCTCAGCGCCGCGCTGCTGGCGGTAGGTCTGGCGGGTGTTTCGGTAACGTTGCTAGGCGTCTTGGCTCTGCGCGTCTATGCCGACCACAACCTGCACCTGATCGCCCGCTCGATCAACTACACGGTGGAAGCCGCAGTGGTGTTCGATGACCGCGCTGCAGCCAACGAGGCGCTAGTGACGATCGCCGGCACCGAAGAGGTCGCCGATGCCAAGGTGTTCAACAACGATGGTGAGGAGTTGGCCCACTGGCAGCGTGAGGATGACGGCGTGCTCGCGCCGCTTGAAGCCATGGTTGCCAGCACCTTGCTCGAGCAGCCGATCAATCTGCCGATCATGCATCAGCAGCAAAAGGTCGGGCATATCGAGTTGATCGGCCAGGGCCGCAGCCTGCTGCGTTTCCTGCTCAGTGGTCTGGCCGGAGTGGTGCTGTGCACCATGCTCAGCGCGCTGGTTGCCAGCTACCTGTCGCGGCGCTTGCTCGGCGACATCATCCGCCCGTTGCGCAGCCTGGCTAGCGTGGCCCATGCCGCACGTCGCGAGCGCAGCTTCGACCGGCGCGTCCCTGAAGCGCAGATTGCTGAGCTGAACGAGCTGGGCAACGACTTCAACGCCTTGCTCGACGAGCTGGAAACCTGGCAGAGCCATCTGCAGAGCGAGAACGAGACCCTGGCCCACCTGGCCAGCCACGACAGCCTGACCGGCCTGCCCAACCGCGCCTTCTTCGAAGGTCGGGTAAGCCGCAGCCTGCGCAACGCGGCCCGGGAGCAGGAGCATCTGGCGCTGCTGTTCCTCGACAGCGATCACTTCAAGCAGATCAACGACAGCCTCGGCCACGCGGTGGGCGATGAAGTGCTGATCAGTGTGGCCAACCGCATCCGCGCGCAACTGCGCGAGCACGACCTGGTCGCACGGCTCGGTGGCGATGAGTTCGCGGTACTGCTGACCCCGCTGCACTCGCGCGAAGATGCCGAGCGCATCGCGGAAAAAATCGTCACCAGCATGAAGCTGCCAATTCAACTCGACGATGGCGACAGCCTCACCACCTCGCTCAGCGTAGGCATCGCCTACTACCCGGACGATGGCCAAGACCCGGCCAGTCTACTCAACGCCGCCGACGCGGCGATGTACCAGGCCAAGCGCAAGCGCCGTGGCCATTGGCAAGTGGCGCATACGGAACGTGGCGCTTGACGTGAAAAAAAGGAGCTAACCGTGATTCACCCGTTTTCCCAACTGCGTTTTCCTTTGCTGGCCATGCTGCTGGCGCTATTGACCCTGGGTGGTTGCCAGAGCGTGCCTCAGGGCCTGACGGCCGAGCAGGTGGCCGTGCTCAAGCGCGAGGGGTTCGCCCCGACCGAGGAGGGCTGGGCGTTCGATCTGTCTGGCAAAGTGCTGTTCGGCAGTGACCTGGACAGCCTCAATAGCCAGAGTCAGGACATCGTCGAACGCATTGGCAAGGCCTTGTTGAGCGTCGATATCCAGCGTGTGCGCGTTGACGGTCACACCGATGCATCGGGTAAGGCCGCCTACAACCAGCAACTGTCCGAGCGCCGTGCGCAGAGCGTGGCCAAGGCTTTGGTGGGCATCGGCATGCAGCCACAGAACATCCAGACCCGGGGTATGGGGAGTAGCCAGCCGGTGGCGGATAACAGCACCAGCAGTGGGCGGACTGAGAACCGGCGGGTGTCGATCGTGGTGGCGTCTGATTGAGTCACGTTGCCGCTTAAAATCAGTGGGGCTGCGAAGCAGCCCCAGAATCTTAAGTGCAAAGCAGTGGAATATTCACTCGCGAGCAAAACGCATCTCACGCGTTTCGCCCATCAACAACGGCGCATTCGCCTCGGTCACGTTGCGGATGTAATCCCACAGTAAGGTGATGCGCTTGAGCTTGCGCAGATCCTCCCGGCAATACATCCAAAACTGCCGGGTAATGTCCACTTCCCCAGGCAAAACGGTAATCAAACGCGGATCCTGCGCCGCCAGGAAGCACGGCAGAATCGCCAGCCCACGCCCTTGCAGCGCCGCCGTGTATTGGGCAATGACACTGGTGCTGCGCAAATGCGCATGGGCGTTGGGGATCAAGTTGGCCAGGTACAACAGCTCCGAGCTGAAGGCCAGATCGTCGACGTAGCTGATGAACGGATGAGCGGCCAGGTCGCTGACTTGGCGGATCGGCTCGTGGCTGTCGAGGTAGTCCTGCGTTGCATAGAGCCGCAAGCGGTAGTCACACAACTTGCAGCACACGTATGGCCCATGCTCGGGCCGCTCCAGGGCGATGACGATGTCCGCCTCGCGTTTGGACAGGCTGATGAAGTGCGGCAGCGGCAGGATATCCACCGAGATCGCCGGCCATGCATCGACGAAGTGGCTCAGCTGCGGGGTGACGAAAAAGCTGCCGAAGCCCTCGGTGCAGCCCATGCGCACATGCCCGGACAACGCCACGCCCGACCCTGACACCTGCTCGCACGCCATGTGCAGCGTGCTTTCGATCGACTCGGCATAGCCCAGCAAGCGCTGGCCCTCGGCCGTCAGGACGAAGCCGTTGGTCCGCGACTTTTCGAACAGCAAGGTGCCCAACGCGCCCTCCAGCGAGCTGATCCGGCGCGACACCGTGGTGTAGTCGACGCTCAAGCGTTTGGCCGCGCTGCTGGCCTTGCGGGTGCGCGCCACTTCAAGAAAGAACTTCAGGTCGTCCCAGTTCAGCGACCCGAGGGAGGTGAGGTCTTTTTGCATGATGATCCGGTTTTTTTGTGCGTTCTTGTTGGATGTTTGCACATCTATACTCGAAATCAGCGCCTAGACGCCACCTCGCGTTGGCGATCTCGTCCCACAATAATTCCAAGGAGAGCGCAGATGAACGCACCTCAAACCCCCACCCAGGCCACAGTCGAGCAGGTCAAGCTGCTGATCGACGGGCAATGGGTCGAATCTAAAACCAGCGAGTGGCGCGATATCGTCAACCCGGCCACTCAGCAAGTGCTGGCGCGTGTGCCGTTCGCCACCGTAGAGGAAGTCGACGCCGCCGTAGCCGCTGCCCAGCGCGCTTTCGTCAGCTGGCGCGACACCCCGATCGGCGCACGCATGCGCATCATGCTCAAGCTGCAAGCGCTGATCCGCGAACACACCAAGCGCATCGCCCAAACCCTCAGCGCCGAGCAGGGCAAGACCCTGGCTGACGCTGAGGGCGATATCTTCCGCGGGCTGGAAGTGGTCGAGCACGCCGCTTCCATCGGCACCTTGCAAATGGGCGAGTTCGCCGAGAACGTCGCAGGTGGCGTCGATACCTACACCCTGCGCCAGCCGATCGGTGTATGCGCCGGTATTACGCCATTCAACTTCCCGGCGATGATTCCGCTGTGGATGTTCCCGATGGCTATCGTGTGTGGCAACACCTTCGTCCTCAAGCCGTCCGAGCAGGACCCGTTGTCGACCATGCTGCTGGTCGAGCTGGCGCTGGAGGCTGGCGTTCCGGCTGGTGTGCTGAACGTGGTGCATGGCGGCAAGCAGGTGGTCGATGCGATCTGCACGCACAAGGACATCAAGGCGATCTCGTTCGTCGGCTCCACCGAAGTCGGCACCCACGTGTACAACCTGGGCAGCCAGCACGGCAAGCGCGTGCAATCGATGATGGGCGCCAAGAACCACGCCGTGGTATTGCCTGACGCCAACCGCACGCAAACTGTCAACGCCCTGGTGGGAGCTGCCTTTGGCGCTGCCGGCCAGCGCTGCATGGCGACCTCGGTGGCCGTGCTGGTCGGCAAGGCCCGTGAATGGCTGCCAGACATCAAGGCTGCGGCGAGCCAGCTCAAGGTCAACGCCGGTTGCGAGCCGGGCACCGATGTCGGTCCGGTGGTTTCCAAGCGCGCCAAGGAGCGTGTGCTGGGCCTGATCGAGAGCGGCATCCAGGAAGGCGCCAAGCTTGAGCTGGACGGCCGTGGCGTGACGGTGCCGGGCTATGAACAAGGTAACTTCGTCGGCCCAACCCTGTTCTCCGGGGTGACTACCGACATGCAGGTCTACACCCAGGAAATCTTCGGCCCGGTGCTGGTGACCCTGGAGGTCGATACCCTCGATGAGGCTATCGCCCTGGTCAACGCCAACCCGTTCGGCAACGGCACTGGCCTGTTCACCCAGAGCGGCGCTGCGGCGCGCAAATTCCAGAGCGAGATCGACATCGGCCAGGTCGGTATCAACATCCCGATTCCGGTGCCCGTGCCGTACTTCAGCTTCACCGGGTCGCGTGGCTCCAAGCTCGGCGACCTCGGCCCGTACGGCAAGCAGGTGGTGCAGTTCTACACGCAGACCAAGACGGTCACCGCACGCTGGTTCGACGACGACAGCGTCAACGACGGCGTGAACACCACCATCAGCCTGCGCTAAGGAGGCCCCCATGCGCATTGCATTCATCGGTCTGGGCAACATGGGCGCGCCTATGGCGCGCAACCTGATCAAGGCCGGCCATCAGCTGAACCTGTTCGATTTGAACAAGACCGTGCTGGCTGAGCTTGCCGAACTGGGCGGGCAGATCAGTGCCTCGCCCAAGGACGCTGCCGCCGCCAGCGAGCTGGTCATCACCATGCTGCCGGCTGCCGCCCATGTGCGCAGCGTGTATTTGAACGAAGACGGGGTATTGGCCGGGGTAAAACCGGGCACGCCGACAGTCGATTGCAGCACCATCGATCCGCAGACCGCGCGTGATGTGTCCAAGGCGGCCGCCGCCAAGGGCGTGGACATGGGCGATGCGCCGGTATCGGGCGGCACCGGTGGCGCAGCAGCAGGCACCCTGACCTTCATGGTCGGCGCGAGTGCCGAGCTGTTCGCCACGCTGGAGCCGGTGCTCAAGCAGATGGGGCGCAATATCGTCCATTGCGGTGAGGTGGGTACCGGGCAGATCGCCAAGATCTGCAACAACCTGCTGCTGGGCATCTCGATGATCGGCGTGTCCGAGGCCATGGCCCTGGGCAACGCACTAGGGATCGATACCAAGGTGCTGGCCGGCATCATCAACAGCTCGACTGGGCGTTGCTGGAGTTCGGATACCTATAACCCGTGGCCGGGGGTGATCGACAGTGCCCCGGCGGCCCGTGGCTATACCGGCGGCTTTGGCGCTGAGTTGATGCTCAAGGACCTGGGGCTGGCCACCGAGGCGGCGCGTCAGGCGCACCAGCCGGTAATTCTCGGTGCGGTGGCACAGCAGCTGTACCAGGCCATGAGCCTGCGCGGTGAAGGCGGCAAAGACTTCTCGGCCATCGTCGAGGGTTATCGCAAGAAAGACTGAGCAACGAGGTGGGCTTCATCTTGATCGCGGCTCGAACGACTCTCCCCCTGTAACTGCGCACCTGGGGGAGGGGCGTTTGAGCTGCGATTTTTTTCGCTTGGTTGAGCAGCTTGGGAGCGCTAATCAGGCGAAGACGAAGTATTTGCGTACCGTCTCGACCACTTCCCAGGTGCCCTTCATCCCGGGTTCGATGACAAATACATCACCCGCTTTCAGGTGTTTTGGCTCTTCACCTTCGGGGGTGATGATGCAGTAGCCGTCGAGGAAGTGGCAGAACTCCCACTTGTCATAATTGACCTCGAACTTGCCTGGGGTGCAGATCCAGGTGCCCATGATCTTGCTGCCGTCAGCCGACAGGTAGGCGTTGAGGTTGACGGTGTGCGGATCTCCGCCAATGCGCTTCCACTTGGTGGCGTCGACCACCGGAGTCGGGCAGGTTTCGCGCAGGACGGTGATGAAATCGGACATGGCAGGTTTCCTGTTGGTGGGTTCGAAGACTCATCACCATAGGGCTATCGACCTCGGCCCAGTTGCCTGGGCTCGACGTCCACCTGCCTGGTCGCGCTATGCCCGGCTGATCAGGCCCACCAGTAGCGCACGAAGTGAAAGAACACCGGCGCTGCGAAGCATACCGAATCCATCCGGTCGAGCATGCCGCCATGGCCTTCGATCATGTGGCCCCAGTCTTTGACCCCGCGATCACGCTTGATCGCCGACATCACCAGGCCGCCGAAGAAACCCATGGCATTGACCGTCAGTGCCATCAGCGCCGCCTGCCAGAAGCTGAACGGGGTGATCCAGCACAGCGCCGCGCCGACCAGGGTGGCCAGGGCCACGCCGCCGAGCAGGCCTTCGAGGGTCTTGGACGGCGACAGGTTGGGCGCCACCTTGCGCTTGCCGAACAATTTGCCGCACACGTACTGCAGCACGTCGCTGATCTGCACCACCAGGATCAGCCAGGCGATCAGCAGCAGGTTGCGGCCCTCGAAACCGGGAATATCCAGGGTCAACAGCGCAGGCACCGAGGACAAGCAATAGACCGCGATCATCAGGCCCCACTGCACCTTCGAGGCGCGCTCGAGAAAGCGCGTGGTATCACCGCCGAAGCTGGCCAGGATCGGCAGGAACAGGAACAGATAGACCGGAATGAAAATGCTGAACAGCCCATACCAGTCCATCGCGATCAGCAGGTACTGCACCGGCAGTGCCACGTAGAACGCCGCCACCAAGGCCGGGTAGTCGCCGCGTCGGGTCGGGGTCAGGGTCATGAACTCGCGCAGCGCATAGAACGACACGCAGTAGAACAGCACGATGACGCCGTACTTGCCGAACAGGAAGGCGATGCCGATCACCAGCACCATCACCCACCAGGCGTTGATCCGCGCGTTGAGGTTGTCGATGACTGCGTGCGGCGCCGGGCCCGCGCGCCACTTGAGCAGGCGGCCGATGACACTGGCGAGCAGTAGCAGGGCGCCGATACCGGCGAACAGGGTATAGGTGTTGTGGTCCATCTCAGGCTTCCTTGGGGGCCAGGTTCAGCAGAGCCTGGCGGGCCCGCTCGAGAAATGCGTGCTTGCCTTCAGCGGCGTCCAGGTGCAGTGGCTCGCCAAAGCTCAGGGTGCACAACAGTGGCAGCGGCAGGGCGCGGCCCTTGGGCATGACCCGGTTGAGGTTGGCGATCCACACCGGCACCAGTTCGATACTCGGATTGCCAGCGGCGAGGTGGAACAGGCCGCTTTTGAACGGCAGCAACGGCTCATCACTGAGGTTGCGCGTGCCCTCGGGGAAGAAGATCAGCGAATCACCGGCGGCCAGGGCGTCCAGCACCGGCTGCAAGGGATTGTCGTGCGGCTCGCTCTGCTGGCGATCGATCAGCACGCCATTGAACACCTTGCGAATGACGAAATCGCGCAGCCCAGGCTTGGCCCAGTAGTCGGCGCCAGCCACCGGCCGGGTTCGCTGGCGCAAAGGGGCAGGCAGCGAAGCCCACAGCAGGACGAAGTCGCCATGGCTGCTGTGGTTGGCGAAGTACAGGCGCTGCACCGGTTGTGGTGTGCAGCCCAGCCACAGGGCGCGGGCGCCCGTGATCAGGCGGGCGGCGGAGGTGATGGCAAAGGCAGTCAGGGCGGCGAGCATGGCACGGTTCTTATCCGATAAATGGGAGTGTCAGCAGGGTAGTCAGTACTAGCGCGACCTGCAGGCCCAGGCACAGCGCCTGACGGCGCAACAGGGCGAGAGCGGCCTGGCTGCGACTGGGCCAGTCGCGCGGGTCGCTGGCGTTAGCTTTCAAGTTGAGGTCGAACAGGGCGCGGTCGAGTTGTTGGGTGGCCGTCGTCAGGTCGGTGCTGTTGGCGAGGTGAGCGAATAGCTCGGCGTCCAGTGCCACACGGATCGCCCAGTACTTGTGCAGCAGGCCCAGGCAAACCAGCAGGATGCACAGCGCACTGGCCAGTGCCGGCAACGCCAGCCCCAGCAGCGGCGCCAGGGTATAGGCCAAGGCCAGCAGGCTGATGCCGTCAGAGACTCGTTCCAACTGCTGACCGCGGGCGAGCAGGGTGGCGACCAGATGCAGGTTCATGCTTGGGCTCCTAGCTGTTGCAACGCCAAGCGATGGCCGGGGTGCAACACCACGCCTGGGCGGGCCTGGCGGATGCGCGCTTCAGCCTCGCTGATATCCGCGCAGCGGCCGCTGTGCAGTAACCAGGCGGCCACGGCGCTGGCGCTGCGTGAATAGCCCAAGGCGCAGCAGACCAGTACGGGGCCCCGATGATGGAGCTGCTCGATGGTCTCGGCGGCCTGTCGCAGAAGGGCGGCGTCGGGGATGACCAAATCCAGGGTAGGCAAGCTTTTGTAGCTCGGCTGAGGGGTGGTTGGTGCCTGTGCCTGCCCCTTCGCGGGCAAGCCCGCTCCTACAGGGACCGCAGCATCCGCCGAGATCTCTGTGGGAGCGCGCTTGCCCGCGAAGAGGCCGGCACAGGCAACTACAGCTCTGCAGGGTAGCTCTGCACACAGATCCACAATCGCCACGAACCCATTAACTTCCCCCCGCCCCGGAATGCGCCCCAGGTAAACCCCATCACACACCTCATCGGCCTGCGGATGGCGCCGTGTCCACAACCTGGAGTTGAGCCACGCCCCCGACAGATAGGGCGCCAGCAACCAACCCGCTGCTACCGACAGCCGCCCATCGGCGCCTTTCTGAAATCCGTCAGCACCCAGCAGCGCGTAGTTCAAGGCCACCAGCAACAGCGATACGGCCGGCCACAGCAACCACAGCCAAGCACCGCCCATCGCCAACCCTGGCCAAGCGCACAGCGCCGCGCCCAGGGCATAGCGCAAGGCCAGCCGCCAGCGTTTGCGATCGCCTGCAAGGCGGGCTTGCAGCAGCGGTAATGTGCCCTCGCCGGGCCACAACCAGACGCATAGAAAACCAACCAATGCCCCCGTGGGTAAGTCGATGAAGTGGTGCTGCCAGGTAGTCAGCACCGATACCCCGATCAGCCCCATCCAGCCATGCAGCACGATGCGCCCGATAGGATGGCGTACATGCCGGGCAAACATCGTCCAGATGATCACCAGCAGCGCGATGTGCAACGAGGGCGCTTGGTTGAAGGGTTTGTCGAAGCCCATCAGCACATCGAACAGCCAGCCAAACAGGCCGCCCAACTCCGGACGCTCGAAGGTGAAACGCAGCGGCCACAGCAAGAAACTCGCGACGCAGATCAGCTGCGCGGTGAGCAGCGCCAGGGCATGCCGGTCCATTTCGCGGCGACTGCGCGGCAACAAAAACGACAGCCCGTAAAGCAGGTCGATCGACCAATAGGGAATGATCGTCCACGGCCACAATGGCATCTGCGTTTCCCAAGCGAACACCAGGCTGCCGACATCGTCTCGGGTTGCGGTGTAGGTGTTGGCCAGGCCATAGCTGAGGAAGAAAAACGGGCCGAGCAGCAACAGCCACAACACGCCACGACGAATCAGCCCAGGCTCACGACTCATCCATTGACCCGCTGCGCCAGGCTGACACTGAAGATGCCCCACTCATCGATGCGCTGGGTGATCTTGCGAAAACCTGCCGCTGCCACCAATTGGTCCATCTCCGCCTGGCTGCGCCGGCGCATCACCCAGGCCTGGCCGCCTCGGTGGCTGGTCAGGGCGCGGGCGATCATCTCCAGTTGCGGGTGCCAGGGTTGCCCGGTGTAGACCAGATAACCGCCCGGCTCGACCGCATCGGCCAGGCCTGACAGGGAGTTGCCAACTAGCTGGTTGCTCGCGAATAGCTCATACAGCCCGGACACCACCGCCAACGTCGGGCGAGGGTCGAGCGCCGCCAGGCTCTGGCGGTCGAAGGCATCGCCCTGGACAAAGCGAGCAATCTCGCCGAGGCCTTTTTCGGCGATCAATGCCGTGCCTTGCTCGACATTCAGCTCGCTGTAGTCACGCAGCAGGATCGAGTCTGGCAGTTGCTCCAGCTCCTGCAGGGCTTCGAGGATGTAGCGACCGTGGCCGGCGGCGATGTCGACGATGTTCACCGGCTTACCCTGTTCATGCAGGAGGCCAATGGCTTGGCGCAGTAGCTCTTCGACATGCAGCTTGCGTTGGCGAATGCCACGCCAGCCGATGGCATCGAGGTAGTTACGGTCGATCAGTTCGCCGAGCTTGCCCTTGCCGGTGGCTTGGTTGCGGTAGACGTAATCAAGCGTGCTGCCGGAGTCGAAGCCTGTGGCGAAGCCCAGCTTCACCCCTTCGGACAAGCCCTGGCCTAGACGCAGGCCAGCGCGGGTGGCGCGCCAGTACAGATCGCGAGGCGAGTTGCGCGGCAATGGCGCTGCCAGGCTTTCGGCTTCGGCGCAGCTGGCGCCGGTCTTGTCGGCATCGAGCAACGAGGGCGCCGCCACTGGCGAGGCAAAGCAGTGCTCGACGAAGCGGCTGATCCGCGCCAGGGCATGGGCGCGATCCCGCTCGCCGAGGGTGTCATGGAAAAAGCCGGGCAGCACATGCAGCTCTTTACGCGCGCTGCCCAGGCGTTGGAAGAACAGCTCTTGAGGCTTGCGCTCAACCACCAGATCAGCGCCGGAGACCAGCAGCTGGGTCGGTAGCTGGATCGCCTGGGCGTCGGCCACCACGCGGTCGGCCGCCTCATAGAGACCCAGCAGCATGGTCACTGAGATCGGCCGGCTGATCAGTGGGTCGGCCACATACGAGGCGACTCGCTCCGGGTCGTGGGTGAGCAGGCGTGGCTTGACGTAGCTGTTGACGAAGAAGTTGCCGCGCAGCGCTTTCAGCAGTTTCAGGCCAGGCCGGGCGAAGGGCACGTAGAGCTTGACCTTGAACGCTGGCGAGGCGAGCACCAGGCAGCGGACCTTGGGTGCGTAGTCGTGGGCCCAGGTGGCGATCAGGACTGCCCCGACACTCTGCGCCAGCACCACCATGTCTTGCTCTTCGATGCCGTGGCTGGCGTGAATATGCTCGATGAAGGTCTGCACGTCGCGCACGCTGCAGGCAAAGCCCGGGCTGTCGCCACGCGCCCCGGGCGACTGGCCATGGCCACGGGCGTCCCAGGCGAAGAAGTCGTAGCCCGGCATGTCCAGCTCATCGACCAGGTGGGCCAGGCGCCCACCGTGTTCGTGGCCGCGATGGAACATCACCACGGCGCGTCGTGGCTGATGCTCGTTACGCGTGGCGGGCCAGTAACGGTAATGCAGCTCGACGCCGTCATGGGTAGTGAAATGCAGCGATTGCGCTTGGCGCATGGCGAAAATCCTTGTCCGGCAGCAATGAGGGCAGCGAGGGGGCTCAGCGGGCTTCAGCCAACCCGCGACGTACCCGGTTGTAGAGGGTATAGAGCGACAGCAGCGCAATGACCAGCAGCAGGCCGTTGATCCAGGTCGGGCTGAGCAGGCCGAAGGCCACCCCAGCACCCAAAACGCCGAAGGCAAACGCCCGATCGCTCTTGCCCATCGGCCCGTCATAGCGCCGCGAAGCGCCGGCCAGCGGCCCCATCACCCCGGCGTATTCGCAGATCAGCGCGCTGATCACCACCAGCACCACCAGGGTTGGCGACACGCCAGCCAACAGCGCGAAGGGCAGGTACAGGGCGGCATCGGCGATCACGTCGCTGAGCTCGTTGAGGTAGGCGCCGAGCTTGGATTGCTGGCCGAACTCACGGGCGAGCATGCCGTCCACGGCGTTCAGTGCCATGCGCAGCAGCATCCATAGCGGAATCAGGACGAATAACCAGGTGACGTGCGCGAGCCAGGCCAACAGCACGCCCAGCAACACTGAAACCACTGCAGCACAGACGGTGACCTGGTTGGCAGTGACGCCGCGCTCGTACAGGCGCTGCACCGAAGGGCGCAGCAAGGCCTGAAAGCGTGGTTTTAGTTGATAGATGGAGGGCACTTGAAATTCCTTTTCGGGGTGCTCATCGAAGACGAAGCAGTAGGGATTGTGAGAAATCGGCCTATTAACAGCAAGTTTGATTTTTCTTACAAGCCCTGAGGTATAGAGCTATGGGTAATGCCGAGCCCGCCGCTCGTCGTCTTGAGTATGCATGGTGTGTACTGCGCTTTGTTCTTGTTAATTTAGGTGTGTACCATACACACTAACTGCCCAAGGAAGAATCAATGCGCAGTAGGGATGTGATCGAACTTATTGAGGCGCACGGGTGTTATCAGGTCGAGGTGAAGGGCAGTCATCATCAATTCAGACACCCCGTGAAGCGAGGCAGGGTTACGGTTCCCCATCCTAAAAGTGAGCTACCCAAAGGCACAGTGCACAGCATCTTGAAACAAGCAGGTTTGAAGTAGGGGCAGGCCCAAGGTCTGCAGGCTCGAAAATTTACGGAGAGGCGCAATGAAATTTCCGGTTGTGATGCACAAAGACGTTGAGTCGGACTACGGTGTGATCGTGCCCGATGTACCTGGCTGTTTTTCAGCAGGTGCGAGCGTTGCACAAGCGCTGGAGAATGTTCAGGAGGCCCTCGCACTGCATTTTGAAGGGCTGGTGGCCGATGGGGAGGCATTGCCGCAAGCGCAGGAAATCGATCTACATGTCGCAAATCCAGATTATGCCGGCGGGGTGTGGGCGGTAGTGGATTTCGATGTCACACCGTATCTCGGTAGGGCTGTACGGTTTAACGCCACGTTGCCGGAAAACCTCTTGCAGCGTATTGATGAGAAAGTAAAACGTGATCATCGCTATGCTTCACGTTCTGGCTTTTTGGCTTCGGCCGCATTGCGCGAGCTGGCACTGGCCCATTGATTTGCAACGATTGCAACGCTGCTTACCGCTTCACCAGGCGTTCAACCAGCTTTGTGGCAAACCCCGGTAAGGCAGCGAAATCTCGCGCGCACAGCTGCAACCGGCGATTGGCCCAATCTTCGCCTAGCGCCACCCAGCGAAGTGGCAATACGGCCTCCCAGCGGCGCACCGAAGCCAGCGGTACCACGCTCACCCCTGCGCCCCCAGCGACCATGCGAATGACCCCGTCGAAGCCCTCGGCGCGGACGCGTACCTGCATGCGCAGGCCCTGACGCAGGGCCTGCTCCTCCAGGTGCAGGGCCAACGCGCTTTGGCTGCCAAGGGCCACATGGCCGTGGGCGAGGCTGTCGCTGAAGCTGGGGGCGTGCTGCTCGGTCAGGGGATGCCCGAGTGGCATGATCAATACCAGCGGGTCGTCGCGAAAAGGGCGGGTTTGCAGATGCGCGCAGGGCGCGGCGGTTGAGATGATACCCAGCTCGGCCATGCCCTGAGTGATCGCCTGGACGATGCGCAGGCTAGGCAGCTCCTGGACTTCGACACTGACAGCGGGGCAGTCCACCAGGTAGGCGGCGAGCAGTTCGGGCAGATACTCGGTGAGCGCGGCGGTATTGCACAACAGGCGCACCTGGCCTTGCTGGCCTTGAGCGTATTGCGCCAGGTCGTACTGCAGTCGGTCGACCTGCTGGGCGATCAGCCGCGCATGCTGGAACAAGGCCTGGCCCGCTGGGGTCGCTTGCACGCCACGGCGGTTGCGCTCGAGCAGGGCGATACCGAGCGACGCCTCCATCGCTCGAATGCGCGCGCTGGCCGCAGGCAGCGACAGGTGGCTGCGCTGCGCGCCAGCGGTGATATTGCCGCACTCCAAGGTGTGCTGGAACAGCTTGAGGTCAGTCAGATCGAAATGCATGTGCCTCTGTCCTGGCAAGAGCCTGGCTGAGTATATGGCAGATTTTCAGGCACTGGCCGCCGCGGCAGTATTCGCCCATGGATACTTTGCTCGCGTTCTACAACGACATAGGCCCGGCACTTTCGCTGCTGGTGCTGGTGACTTTTCTTCTGGCTGGTACGGTGAAGGGCGTGATCGGCCTTGGCCTGCCAACGGTCGCCATGGGCCTTTTAGGTCTGGCTATGCCGCCGGCGCAGGCTGCGGCGCTGTTGATCGTGCCGTCGACCTTGACCAATCTCTGGCAGCTGGCAACCGGTGGGCACCTGCGGGCGCTATCACGGCGGCTGGCGGGCATGCTGCTGATGATCGTGCTGGGCACGCTGCTGGGCAGTGTCTGGTTGGGCATAAACAGTGGGCCGTGGGCGGCGCATGCCTTGGGTGGGGCGCTACTGGTGTATGCGCTGTATGGCCTGGTAGGGCCGGGCTTTCGCATCGCAGCGCCACGTGAGCGCTGGCTGGGGCCATTGTGTGGGTTGCTGACCGGTGTGCTGACGGCCGCCACCGGCGTCTTCGTCATGCCCGTAGTGCCGTATCTGCAAGGCCTGGGCTTGTCGCGAGAAGAAATGATCCAGGCCCTGGGCCTGTCGTTCAGCGTCTCGACCCTCGCCCTGGCAGTGGGCCTGAGCGGACAGGATGCCCTGGGTGGGCAGGCGTTGGGCGCTTCGCTGGTGATGCTGGCGCCCGCCTTGCTGGGTATGTTCGCTGGCCAGTGGCTGCGCCAGCGGATCAGCGCCCAGCTCTTCAGGCGCTGTTTTTTCATTGGCCTGTCAGTGCTGGGCGGGCATCTGCTGGTTAACGGCTAGCCGACGACGGGCTGAGCATTTCGATCATTTGGATATCGAAGTCGCGTTCCAGGTAGTCCATGCGCTGGGCGAAGAACTGCTGCATGTGCGGTAGGGCCGAGTGCACATCCAGCGCAGCCTTGTCGGCCCACACCTCGAAGAACACGAACAGGCTCGGGTCCTGCTGGTCACGCAGCATGTGGTACTCGATGCAACCAGGCTCCTGGCGGCTCGGTTCGACATAGCCACGGAACAGTTGCTCGAAGGCTTCTGCCTTCTCTGGGCGGGTCTTGGCTTTGAGGATAAAGGCGTATTGCTCACTCATGGGTTGGGCCTCTGAAGAAAGTGGTACGCCGATTTTAAAGCAACAATCAGAGTGCCATTTGTGAATTGCAGGCAAATGTATTTTGCTCCGCCCCTGCTGTTTCCCCCGCTCGCGAGCCCCTAATCTGCCGTCATCCCATTCGGTCGCCAGATCGACCCAGACACATTTAGAGGCCCACCATGAAAAAGATTCTCCTGCTCAATGGCGGTAAACGCTTTGCCCATTCCGATGGCCGTCTGAACGAAACCCTGCACGACCTGGCGCTCGCCTACCTGGACCGCGCCGGATACGACGTCAAGCAGACCTTCATCGATGGCGGCTATGACATCCAGGAAGAAGTCGAGAAGTACCTGTGGGCCGATGTGGTGATCTATCAGATGCCAGGCTGGTGGATGGGCGCGCCGTTTACCGTCAAGCAGTACATCGATGAGGTGTTCACCGCAGGTCACGGCAGCCTGTACGCCAGTGATGGCCGCACCCGCTCCGATGCTTCGCAAAAGTACGGCAGTGGTGGTCTGATCCACGGCAAGCAGTACATGCTCTCGGTCACTTGGAACGCCCCGCAGCAGGCTTTTGACGATCCGAGCGACTTCTTCGAAGGCAAGGGCGTGGATGCGGTGTACTTCCCGTTCCACAAGGCCAACCAGTTCCTCGGCATGACCGGCCTGCCGACCTTCCTGGCAGTGGATGTGATGAAACGTCCCGATGTGCCGGCGACCATGGCAGCCTACGAGGCGCATCTGGCCAAGGTGTTCGGCAAGGCCAACTGATGCGCTGATTGCTGAGGGGGCTGCACGGGCCCTCAGATCGCTTGCAGGGGGAGGCTCAACCGGCTATCTATCATCGCGTCATTCAAGTGCAGGCCGCCAAGTGAAAACCCGTTCAGAAGAACTCCAGGTATTCGTCACCGTCATCGATTGTGGTTCGATCTCCGCCGCCGCCGAGCAGATGGGCCAGACGCCGTCGGCGGTCAGTCGCACCCTGTCGCGCCTGGAAGGCAAACTTGGCACCACCTTGGTCAACCGCACCACCCGGCGCATGGACCTGACCGAAGAGGGCCGTTTCTTCCTCGAACGCTCGCGGACCATCCTCGAACAGATGGACGAGATGGAAGAGCGCCTGTCGATGAACCGGCAAACCCCTTCGGGCCGGCTACGCATCAATGCCGCAGCACCGTTCATGCTGCATGCCATCGTGCCGTGGATCGGCGAGTTCCGTCAGCAGTACCCCGGTATCGAGCTTGAGTTGAATACCGACGATTTGATCATCGACCTGCTGGAGCAAAGCACCGACGTGGCCATTCGCATTGGCGAGCTGGCCGACTCCAGCCTGCATGCACGCTCGCTCGGCTGCAGCCCGATGCAGATCCTGGCAAGCCCGGCGTATCTCGAGCGCCATGGCACGCCGCTCAGAGTCGAGGATCTGCACCAGCATTGCCTGCTCGGCTTCAGCCAGCCTGAGGTGCTCAATCAATGGCCGCTACGCCATGCCGAAGGCGATCGCTGGACGATCCGCCCCAGCCTGATCGCCTCCAGTGGGGAGACCCTGCGCCAGCTGGCGCTATCAGGTGAGGGCATCGTCAGCCTGTCGCACTTCATGACCCATGAAGACATCCGCGCCGGGCGCTTGCAGGTGCTGCTGAACGAGGCCAACAACGGCTATCGCCAGCCGATCCATGCGGTGTACTACCGCAACACCCAGCTGGCGCTGCGCATTCAGTGCTTCCTCGACTTCATCCAGCACAAGCTGGCGGGGTACGCCTGCTCTGCGTAATGGAAAAAACAGTGTTCTGAACGCGACAGTTTTGGCTGATTGGCGTCGTAATGCTCCTGGGTTGTTTGCTTAGTCGAAACGCTTCGGCCTTAATGACTGATCAACAAAAACAACACCAAGGAAGCGCACATGCGTCTTGTCATGTTCCAGTCCATGGCCCTCGGGGCCGCGATCCTGAGCTGTTCGTCGGCCTTCGCCGTCACCCTGGAGGGCGGCGCGGTGGCTGCCCCCGATCAATATGGCGCACAGGTGGCCGCCGATATCCTGAAAAAAGGCGGTAACGCCGTGGATGCCGCGGTAGCCACGGCCTTTACCCTGGCGGTGACCTACCCCGAGGCCGGCAACATCGGCGGCGGTGGCTTCATGACCCTGTTCGTCGATGGCAAACCGTACTTCCTCGACTACCGCGAAGTGGCGCCCAAGGCGGCGACACGCAACATGTACCTGGACGACAAGGGCGAGGTGATCGAAAACCTCAGCCTGGTCGGCGCCCGCGCAGCTGGCGTGCCCGGCACGGTGATGGGCCTGTGGGAAGCACATCAGAAGTTCGGCAAGCTCAAGTGGAGCGAACTGCTCACCCCCGCCATCGGTTATGCGCAAAACGGCTTCAAGATCGCCCAGAAGCAGTATCAGTACCGCGACGATGCCCAGGGCATGTTCAAGACCGCGACCAACTTCAATGACTACTTCGGCAACATGAAGGTCGGCGAGCTGTTCAAGCAGCCAGAACTGGCACAGACCCTCGAACGCATCGCCGACAAGGGTGTCAGCGAGTTCTACCAAGGCAAGACCGCCGACCTGCTGGTGGCGCAGATGCAGGCCGACAAGGGCCTGATCACCAAGGACGATTTGAAGGACTACAAGGCGCTGTGGCGCGATCCAATGGCCATCGACTGGCGCGGTAATGTGGTCTATACCGCACCGCCGCCAAGCTCTGGCGGCGTAGCTCTGGCCCAGCTGCTGGGGATCAAGGAAAACCGTGCCGCCGATTTCAAGGGCGTGGAGCAGAACTCGGCGCGCTACATCCACTTGCTGGCCGAGATCGAGAAACGCGTCTTCGCCGACCGCGCCGACTACCTGGGCGACCCGGCCTTTACCAAGGTGCCAGTGGACAAGCTGATCGCCAAGGACTACCTGGCCAAGCGCGCCGAACAGGTCAACCCCACTGCCATATCCGCGACCGACAAGGTCCGTCCAGGGCTGGAGCCGCACCAGACCACCCACTTCTCGATCGTCGATAAACAGGGCAACGCGGTGAGCAACACCTACACCCTCAACCTCGACTACGGCAGCGGTGTAGTGGTCAAGGGTGCAGGCTTCCTGCTCAACGACGAGATGGACGACTTCAGCGCCAAGCCGGGTGCAGCCAATGCCTTTGGCGTGGTCGGCGGCGAGGCCAACGCGATCGCTCCGGGCAAACGCATGCTGTCGTCGATGAGCCCAAGCCTGGTGACGCGCGACGGCAAGGTGACCCTGGTGATCGGCACCCCGGGGGGATCGCGGATCTTTACCTCGATCTTCCAGGTGATGAACAACCTGTATGACTACAACATGCCGCTGGACAAGGCCGTGGCCGCGCAGCGCGTGCATCACCAGTTGCTGCCCAAGGACACTATCTACTTCGACAGCTACGCGCCGCTCACTGGTGCGGTGGCTGAGGAGCTGAAGAAGATGGGCTATGTGCTGGAGGATCAGGGCTGGGAAATGGGCGATATCCAGGCGATCCGGGTGACGGGCGAGAAGATCGAGACCGCTTCGGATCCGCGTGGGCGCGGCGAGGGTCGGGTGGTCAAATAGAGCCCTTTAGGCAGGGCTGAAGTTATCGCGGGACAAGCCCGCACCTCCAGGGTCACACGACCCCTGTAGGTGCGGGCTTGTCCCGCGATGGGTTCGACGTCAGACGCGGAACTGGCTGACCAGCATCTGCAAGTGACCGCCCAGACGCGCCAGCTCAACGCTGGAGGCCGCGGTTTCATCACTGGCCGAAGCGGTCTGTTCCGAGACATCGCGCACGTTGAGAATGCTGCGGCTGATCTCTTCAGCCACGGCGCTCTGCTGCTCGGCAGCGGCAGCGATCTGTTGGTTCATCGACTGGATGTTCGACACCGTACGCGTGATGTTCTCCAACGAACCACCGGCTTTGCGCGCCAACTCGACACTGCTTTCAGTCAGGTTGCGGCTGCCGAGCATGGCATTGGCCACCTGCTGGGTGCCGTTCTGCAGGCTGGCGACCAGCTCTTCGATCTCTTCGGTAGACTTCTGGGTGCGCTGCGCCAGACCGCGCACTTCATCGGCGACCACGGCAAAACCACGACCCGCCTCACCGGCACGAGCAGCTTCGATGGCCGCGTTGAGGGCGAGCAGGTTGGTCTGTTCGGCGACCGACTTGATCACGTCCATGACGCTGCCGATCTTCTGGCTTTCCTGCTGCAGCAGGTTCATCGCTTCGGTGGAGCGGTGCACTTCTTCGGCCAGGCGTTCGATCTGGCTGATGGCTTCGCCCACCACCCGATCGCCCGCGCGCGCTTCGTCGTCGGCACCGGTGGCGGCGTGCGAGGCTTGCTCGGCGTTACGTGCCACTTCCTGCACGGTCGCGGCCATTTCATGCATGGCGGTCGCTACCTGGTCGGTTTCGACTTTCTGGCTGTTGGCGCCGGCGCTGGTCTGCTCGGTCACCGCCGACAGCTCTTCAGCGGCGCTGGCAATCTGGGTAACGCCATCGCGAATACCACCGATCAGCTCGCGCAGCGTGGTGCCCATGCGGCCGATGCTCTGTTGCAGCACGCCCAGCTCGTCACGGCGGGTGACGCGCAGATCGTGGGTCAGGTCGCCACCGGCGATGCGCTCCACGGCTGCCATGGTCTCACGCAGAGGGCGAGTGATCTGCCGGGTAATGATGACTGCTGCCAAGACACCCACCAGCAGCGCCAGCAAGGTGGCGATGATCTGCATGCTGCGGGCTTGGGCGCTTTCGATGTCGCGGCGCTCGATCTGGATCTTGTACAGCGCGTCGCTGCGCTTGACGATGTCGGCACCCTGTACAGTCATTTCGGCACGCGCCACGGCGATCGCGGCGACGGCGTCGCGGTACTCGCGCACAGCGGTCCGGTAGGCCTGCACACTGTCTTCGAACTGTTGCACGCGGGCGCTTTCGTTAGGCAGTTGGCGCTTGAGGTTGTCGACTTCTACCAGGGCCGCATCGAGCTGACGCAGGGCAGCCTGTTCGCTGGCGGCATCGCTGTCGGCAATGTAGCCGCGCACGTCTACTCGGACCTGGGCCAGTTGCTGGCGGGTTTTGCTGATGACCTGGTACTGGGCAAAGCGCACGCTGTCGTTTTCACCTTGGGCGAGCACGTCACGGCTGATGCTTTCAAGGATTTCATCGGCCTTGCTTGCCGCCTTGTTCATGTTCTCGCGATTGGCGAGGGTGGTCTTGTAGCCAGCCCGCATCTTGCTCAGCGAGGTCTTGTAGTCGCTGATGATCGCGCCCAGCTCATTGAGCAGCTTGACGTTCTCGGGGCTCTTGAAGGTAGTCGCCAGGTGCTGCTGCTGGGCGCTGAAGGCATCCAGCTTGGCCTGGGTGTTGGCCGCAGCGGTATCGTCGCCGTTGGCGATCATGTACTGCAGGCGCGCCACGCGCAGGTCGGTCAGGTCTTTATTGAGCTGACCGATGTCGCCCATCCAGTTACTGCGGTCGATCAGGCTGCCCAGGCTGTTCCAGCCCGTCAGGGCCAAGAGGCCGGTCAGCAGCAAGACCAGGCCAAAGCCCAGTCCGAGTTTGAGGTTGACGCTGATGTTGGCAAACCAGCTGTTCATGCACGCTCTCCAGAAAATGATTTCGCTCACTTGATCTGAATCGCTGGGCGTTATTCTTCCTGAGTGCCCGCTGATTCGTGCAGGAGTTATCGGCAAGATTGGCTGGAGCTGAAACGCTTTTTCCGCAGAATTGTAACCCTATGAAAACGTTTGCGTTTTCATCGGCAACTTCGCGGGTTTTCCCGCGAAGCAGTAGGCAGGGGTTAGAGGCTACGCGCGGTAAAGGTATCGCAGCGGTTCACATCGCCATTGGCAAAGCCGGTCTTGAACCAGCGCACACGCTGCGCCGAGGTGCCATGGGTGAAGGAGTCCGGCACCACGCGGCCTTGGCCCTGCTGTTGCAGGCGATCATCGCCAATGGCATTGGCGGCGTTCAGCGCCTCTTCGATGTCGCCAGGTTCGAGCCAGTTCAAGCGCTTCTGCGCCTGGTAGGCCCACACCCCCGCCAGGCAGTCAGCTTGCAGCTCCTGGCGGACCAGCAAGCCATTGTCGCCCTCCATTTTCTGCCCGCGCTGGCGCGCGGCCTGTACCTGCGAAGAGACGCCCAGCAGGGTCTGCACGTGGTGGCCGATCTCATGGGCAATCACATAGGCCTGGGCAAAATCACCGGCTGCGGCAAAGCGGCTTTCCATCTCGCGGAAGAAGCTCATGTCCAGGTATACCCGCTGATCGCCCGGGCAGTAGAACGGCCCGACTGCCGACGAGGCGAAGCCGCAGGCAGAATTGACCTGGCCGCTGAACAGCACCAGCTTGGGGTCGCGATACTGTTTGCCAGCCTGGGCAAACAGCGCCTTCCAGGTGTCTTCGGTGTCGCCCAGGATCGAGGCGACGAACTCGGCCTGCTCATCATTGGCCGGCGGCGCCTTGCCTTCCACACCAGCCGGGGCCGTCTGGGTTTGTTGTTGGTCCATCTGGCCGGCGATCTGGCCGAGGATCTGCAACGGGTCTTGTCCAGTCAGCCAGCCGATACCGACGATCAGCAAGATCGCGCCGAGGCCAAGCCCTTTACCGCCACCAAAGCGCATACCGCCGCCACCACCGCCTTCGCCGCGGGCATCGACCACGTTGTCGCTACGCCGGCCTTTTCGCCATTCCATGAAGTGTGCTCCAGCTTGAAACATGAGGTTAAAGATTAGTTCAGGGGACGGCGCTCTGACAGCTAATGCTGCATCCATAACCAAATGGTTATGTTATGGGCCGTTGATTTCAATATTCATCCCCCGCGACCTGCCGGAAACTGCAAGTCCGCCTGCCACGCACAGGCGCTCGCACAAGTCCAATAAGAGGAAAACGGCATGCCCGCCCAGGACACCAGCCGCTTCGTGATCCGTGATCGCAACTGGCACCCAAAAGCCTTTACGCCTGACTACAAGACCTCGATTGCCCGTTCCCCGCGCCAGGCGCTGGTGAGCATCCCGCAGTCGATCAGCGAGACCACCGGTCCCGACTTCTCTCATCTGCGCTTTGGTCAACACGACAACGACCTGCTGCTGAACTTCGACAACGGTGGCCTGCCAATCGGCGAGCGCATCATCGTGGCCGGCCGGGTCATCGACCAGTATGGCAAGCCCGTGCCCAACACCTTGGTGGAAATGTGGCAGGCCAACGCTGGCGGTCGCTATCGACACAAGAACGATCGCTACCTGGCCCCGCTGGACCCCAACTTCGGTGGCGTCGGCCGCGCCCTGACCGACAGCGACGGCTACTACAGCTTCCGTACCATCAAGCCCGGCCCGTACCCATGGCGCAACGGCCCGAATGACTGGCGCCCGGCGCACATTCACTTTTCGGTCAGTGGCCCGTCGATTTCGACCAAGTTGATCACCCAGCTGTATTTCGAAGGTGATCCGCTGATCCCGATGTGCCCGATCGTCAAATCCATCGCCAACCCGGCAGCGGTGCAGCAGTTGATCGCCAAGCTCGACATGAGCAACGCCAACCCGATGGATTGCCTGGCCTACCGCTTTGACATCGTCCTGCGCGGTCAGCGCCAGACCCACTTCGAAAACCGCTGAGGAGCGCCGACATGCCAATCGAACTGCTGCCGGAAACGCCCTCGCAGACTGCCGGCCCCTACGTACACATCGGCCTGGCCCTGGAAGCGGCCGGTAACCCGACCCGCCCAGAGGAAATCTGGAACCGCCTGGCCCGCCCTGAAGCGCCGGGCGAGCACATCCTGTTGATCGGCCAGGTGTATGACGGCAACGGCCATCTGGTGCGTGATTCGTTCCTGGAGATCTGGCAGGCCGATGCCGAAGGTCAGTATCAGGACGAGTACAACCTGGAGAACCCCTTCAACAGCTTTGGTCGAACCGCCACCACCTTCGACTCGGGTGACTGGACCCTGCACACGGTCAAGCCGGGCGTGGTCAACAACGCTGCAGGTGTGCCGATGGCGCCGCACATCAACATCAGCCTGTTTGCCCGGGGGATCAACATCCAGTTGCATACGCGGCTGTATTTCGATGACGAAGGCGAGGCTAACGCCAAGTGCCCGGTGCTGAATTTGATCGAACAGCCACAGCGACGTGAGACGTTGATTGCCAAGCGCTGTGAGGTTGATGGCAAGACGGCGTATCGCTTCGATATCCGTATTCAGGGGGAAGGGGAGACGGTGTTCTTCGATTTCTGATCCGCATTGGATCAGAGGGGGCCGCTGCGCTGTCCATCACAGCGCTTCGGCGCCCCGCCGCGTCAGAATCTGATGGTTCAACCCTTGACCGGATTGAGATCGAACGCATCCGCTTGGTACTGGAACAGCAGGCAATCGGCTGCGGCAGTACAACCACTCTCATGCACCAGATTGGCCGGCAGCTTGTAATACGAGCCAGCCGGATATTCGGTGCGCTTGCCATCGATCACCGCATAGAACGTCCCCTTCAGGACCACGGTCGGCAGCGTCTGACTGTGGGTGTGCAGACCGTTATCCACCCCTTTGTTGAATTTCACGAATGCAGAATAGGGGCCTTTGCCGAACAGATCGCCTTCGACGTTGGCGTAGCTGACTGCACCTTTAGTGCCGTCGACGTCTTTCCAAGTCAGCGCAGCGCTGTCCGGTACCGAGATGAGTTTTTCCTCGGCTGCGTGAGCGGTGGTGACGAAGGTGGCAAGGGTCAGGCTAGCGAGAATGGCATGCAGTGCTTTCATGGTGGAGCTCCTACGCACATTGAATGAGAGGCGCAGGTTAATTGATCAGGAGCGGCACAAATACGGCGTCAAGCAGCCAGAATTTGTGCATTTATTGCACTGGTTAATCAGCCCAACGTGCATGCGCGTAGTAGGCCTGCACGTAATCGAGAAATGCCCGAACCTTAGGCGCCAGGTAGCGGCTCTGCGGATACACCGCATACAGCGTACGCGCCGGCAATTGCCAGCCGTCCAGTACTGGCACCAGGCGACCGTCGCGCAGGGCATCGTGGACGATGAAGCGGTCGAAGCTGGCGATCCCCAGCCCACCAATTGCCGCCGCGCGCAGCGCCATGGGGGAGTTGGCGCTCAGCCGCCTGGGCATCAGCACTTCGCGTTGCTCGCCTTGTGGGTCACTTAGTTGCAGGCGCTGTGGGTGTGTCAGCCGGCTATAGCCCAGCAGTGGATGGTTGGCCAACTGCTCAGGTGAGGTCGGGCGGCCATGGCGCTCAAGGTAGCTTGGCGCTGCCACCAGTAGCACTTCACTCGCGGCCAGGCGTCGCGCCACCAGGCTTGAATCTGGCAGGTGATCGGTCACGCGCAGGCAGACATCGATCTCCTCTTCAAGAAGGTCGACGAAGCGGTCGGTGCAGTTGAGTTCGATCTGCAGGCGCTCATGGCGCTCGACGAAGTCGGGCAGCCAACGGCCCAGCTCCAGTTCACCAAAGGCCGTTGCAACGCTTAGGCGCAAGGTGCCGCTAGGTTGCTGCTGGTGCTCGGACAGCTCGAGGGTCATCGCCTGCATTTGTTCGAGGATCTGCACGCAGTGGCGATAGAACAGCGCCCCTGCTTCGGTCATCTGCAAGCGCCGGGTGGTGCGGTTGAGCAGTTGCGTGCCGAGCTGGCGCTCAAGGTTTTTCACCTGGCGCGACAGCACGGTATGGGACACCCCGGCCTGAACGGCGGCGGCACTGAAACTGCCGAGATCGACCACCCGGCGAAAGGTCTGCATGGCGCTTAGTTGATCCATCGGCACAGCACTCCTTGCAGCGTTCGCGGCGAGGCCATTGCGGCCTCGCCGGGTTGCGGGTCAGCGCCGAACCAGCAACACCCCGCTTTCCATATGATGGGTATAGGGGAACTGGTCGAACAGCGCACAGCATTCGATACGGTGGGTATCGTGCAGCTGGGCGATGTTCTGCGCCAGGGTTTGCGGGTTGCAAGAGATGTACAGGATGCGCTCGAAGCGACGTGTCAGCTCGCAGGTGTCCGGGTCCATGCCGGCGCGTGGCGGGTCGACGAACACCGTGCCGAAGTCGTAGCTTTTCAGCTCGATGCCTTCCAGGCGGCGGAACGGGCGGACCTCGTTCAGCGCCTGAGTCAGCTCTTCAGCCGACAAGCGCACCAGGCGCACGTTGTCCACGCCGTTCTCGTCGAGGTTATGCAGTGCGGCGTTGACCGAGGTCTTGCTGATTTCGGTGGCCAGCACCTTACGTGCGCGGGTGGCCAGGGGCAGGGTGAAGTTGCCATTGCCACAGTACAGCTCGAGCAGATCGTCGTCGCGCTCGCCCATGGCGTCGAAGGCCCAGTTGAGCATCTTCTGGTTCACTGCGCCGTTAGGCTGGGTGAACGCGCCTTCGGGTTGGCGGTAGCTGAAGGTGCGGCCAGCGACTTGCAATTGCTCGACCGCGTAGTCGCGGCCAATCACCAGGCGCTTGCCCTTGGAGCGGCCGATCAGGCTGACGCCGAGTTGTTCGGCAAGCACGCGGGCAGCGGTTTCCCAGGCCTCGTCGAGTGGACGGTGGTAGCACAGGGTGACCATCGCATCGCCTGCCAGGGTGGTCAGAAACTCCACCTGGAACAGCCGATTGCTCAGCGCCTCGCTGGCCTGCCAGGCCGCTTTCAGGCGCGGCATCAGCGCGTTGATGCGCTCACTGGCAATCGGGAAGTCGTCGATCAGGATCGCCTTGTGCTTCTCGCCTGGGGCGAACATCGCGTAGTGGCGCTGGCCTTCCTCACGCCACAGGCGGAACTCGGCACGCAGGCGATAGTGCTCGCGCGGCGAATCGAACACCGCAGGCTCTGGCGCATTGAACGGCGCCAGCAACTCTCGCAGGCGCTCGACCTTGGGCGTCAGCAGGCTTTCATAGGACGACGGATCGAAGACAGCACTCATGCGTTTAACCAGCCAAGCTTGATGACGAACAGGATGGAGAGGATCACCAATGCCGGGTTGAGCTCGTGGCGGCGGCCCGAGAGCAGTTTGATGGCGGTCCAGGTAATGAAGCCGAAGGCGATGCCGTTGGCGATCGAGTAGGTCAGCGGCATGGCCAGGGCAGTGACCATCACTGGCGCGGCTTCGGTGACGTCATCCCAGTTTATTTCCGCCAGCCCCGAGGCCATCAGCACGGCGACGAACAGCAGCGCCGGCGCAGTGGCGAAGGCCGGAACGCTGCCAGCCAGGGGCGCGAAGAACAGCGCCAGGAGGAACAGGATCGCGACCACGATGGCGGTCAGGCCAGTACGGCCACCGGCGCTCACGCCCGCAGCCGACTCGATGTAGCTGGTGGTGGTCGAGGTGCCAAGCAGCGAGCCGGCCATGGCCGCGGTGCTGTCGGCGATCAGGGCACGGCCCATCTTCGGCATGTGGCCGTCCTTGCCCATCAGGCCGGCGCGCTTGGCGACGGCAATCAGGGTGCCGGAGTTGTCGAACAGGTCGACGAACAGGAAGGCGAAGATCACGCTGATCAGGCCCACATCGAGGGCACCGGCGATGTCCAGTTGCAGGAAGGTCGGGGCCAGCGAAGGCGGCATCGACACCACGCCGGCAAAGGGCGTTACGCCGAGCAGGATCGAGGCCAAGGTCACGGCGAGAATACCGATCAGCACCGCGCCACGCACCTTCAGCGCTTCCAGGGCGACGATCAGGAAGAAGCCCAGCGTGGCCAGCACGGGGGCCGGATTCTTCAGGTCGCCCAGACCCACCAGGGTAGCCGGGTTATCGACGACGATGCCTGCGTTATGCAGGGCGATCAGTGCCAGGAACAGGCCGATGCCGGCGGCGATCGCCGAACGCAGCGGCAGCGGAATGCTGTTCACGATCCACTCACGGATGCGGAAGATCGACAGCAGGAAGAACAGCACCGCCGAGAGGAATACCGCACCCAGCGCCACTTGCCAGGTATGGCCCATGTGCAGCACGACGGTGTAGGTGAAGAAGGCGTTCAGGCCCATGCCCGGCGCCAGGGCGATCGGGTAGTTGGCGATCAGGCCCATGGTTGCCGAGCCGATCGCTGCGGCCAGGCAGGTGGCGACGAAGATCGCGCCCTTGTCCATGCCGGTCTCGCCGAGGATGCTCGGGTTGACGAACAGAATGTAGGCCATGGCCAGGAAGGTAGTGACGCCCGCGAGAATCTCGGTGCGCACATTGGTGTTGTGTGCTTTTAGTTGAAACAGCCTTTCCAGCATGCCCGCTCCCCAAGGCGCCCCCAGGCGCCGTGAATATATCGACCCCATCAGCAAAGCACAGACCGTACCGGATGCCGTGGTTTATGTGGGGCGGAAAAAAGCCGCGCATCATACCAGCATGGATGGCGGGGGCCTATGGCCGTTGGCAGGTCACCTGGCGGACCGACCGAGCAGGTAGCGTGGGAGCGGGCTCGCCCCGCGATGGTGCTGCTGGGTCTTTGGCTATCGCGGGGCAAGCCCGCTCCCACGCTTTCACGGGTTGCTTGCGCGAGCTGATCAGGAACTGTGCAACCGATCCCGATTGGCCAGGGTCGGGAACAGTTTTATCCACACCCCGGTCACCAGCAATGTGCCCACCCCACCGAGCACCACCGCCGGCACTGTGCCAAACCAGTGCGCAGTCACCCCGGATTCGAACTCGCCGAGCTGATTCGAGGCACCGATGAACAGCCCGTTCACCGCGCTCACCCGCCCGCGCATCTCATCGGGCGTCTCCAGCTGCACGAACGAACTGCGGATGACCATGCTGATCATGTCCGCCGCGCCCAGCACCACCAGCACCGCCAGCGAGAACCAGAACGAGGTCGACAAGCCAAAGGCAATGGTCGCCACGCCAAACACCCCGACCGCGGTGAACATGGTCCGGCCGACCTTGCGCTCGAACGGGAAGCGCGCCAGCCAGATCGACATCAGCAGCGCCCCCACCGCAGGTGCCGAGCGCAGCAGGCCCAGGCCCCATGGGCCGGTGAGCAGGATGTCCTTGGCGAACACTGGGAGCAGGGCGGTGGCGCCGCCGAGCAGTACCGCGAAGAGGTCCAGGGAGATGGCGCCGAGGATGTCCGGGCGACTGCGAATGAAACGGATCCCGGCCAGCAGCGACTCTAAGCTGGCGCGGCCACGCTGAGGCAGCTGTTGGCGGGCGTCGAGGCTCAGGGTGAGCAGGCAGGCAATCGCATACAGCGCCACGGTCGGGCCGTATACCCAGATGCTGCCAAAGGCGTACAGCAGGCCGCCAACTGCCGGGGCGACGATGGTCGCTGCCTGTGTCGCCGAGGCCGAGGCGGCCACCGCCCGTGGAAACAGTCCCGGTGGCACGACATTGGGCAGCAGGGCCTGGGTCGCTGGCATTTCGAACGAGCGGGTCGCACCGAGCAGGAAGGCCAGGATGAAGATCATCTCGCGGCTGACGTTGTCAGTCGCGCTGCCCACCACCAGGGCCAGGGCGATCAGCGCTTGCAGGCTTTGACACAGGGCGGCGACCCGGCGCCGATCGAAGCGGTCCGCCACATGGCCGGTGTGGAGCATGAACAGCACCCGTGGGGCGAACTCGACCAGGCCGACCAGGCCCAGGTCGAGCACGTTGCCGGTCAGTTGGTAGAGGTGCCAGCCGATGGCCACGGTGAGCATCTGAAAGCCGCTGGCGGTGAATACGCGGGCTAGCCAGAAGGCGAGGAAGGGGCGGTGTTGACGGAGCAACAGCGGGGCGGAATCAGACATCGGGAAACCTGTGGCCTCGGCGATAGGGGAGGGCCAGAGCGTATCATCTGTTTGTAACAAATAGTTGCCGGAGCTGGATTAGAGGGGAGCTGAGTTGCACATCTCATTGCGTCACGGCTTCAGCGTGCAGAAATGATCAGCCCAGCTCCCAACAGCTGCCTTGCCTATTCAACTTAAGGCGGGTGAGACAACGGGTCACGCGGCATTCAACCACACGGCTAGGGCGGCCATTCGGGGCTATGCTCACTGGCAACCGTTGACCTGGATCAATCGTTCCACAAGCAACGGTTTGGCCATCAGGCCTCAATCCCTGCGATCGAACAGAACAATTCCAACGCGCCGCACTCGATAACCGTGGGGGCAGTGGGCGACAGGGCCATGAGCCCGGACGCCGGATTATCTGAAGAGGAAGCACCATGTTCGGATTAGAAGCCCTAGAGCTCGCCCGAATCCAGTTTGCCTTTACCGTGTCCTTTCACATCTTGTTCCCAGCCATCACCATTGGCCTGGCGAGCTACCTGGCGGTTCTCGAAGGCCTTTGGCTGAGAACCCACGAGCAGGTCTACCGCGATCTCTATCACTTCTGGTCGAAGATCTTCGCCGTCAACTTCGGCATGGGGGTGGTCTCCGGTTTGGTCATGGCCTATCAGTTCGGCACCAACTGGAGCCGCTTCTCTGACTTCGCCGGGGCTGTTACCGGACCGTTGCTGACCTATGAAGTACTCACCGCGTTCTTCCTCGAGGCCGGTTTCCTCGGTGTCATGCTGTTCGGCTGGAACCGCGTCGGCCGGGGGCTGCACTTTTTCTCGACAGTGATGGTGGCCCTGGGCACCTTGGTTTCGACCTTTTGGATCCTGGCCTCGAACAGCTGGATGCAGACCCCGCAAGGCCACGAAATCATCGACGGTCGCGTGGTGCCGGTGGACTGGCTGGCAGTGATCTTCAACCCCTCGTTCCCCTATCGACTGATGCACATGGCCACCGCGGCCTTTGTCGCCACAGCGTTCTTCGTCGGCGCCTCGGCGGCCTGGCACTTGCTGCGCGGGCGTGACAACCCGGCGGTGCGCAAGATGCTCTCGATGGCCATGTGGATGGCGCTGATCGTCGCGCCGATCCAGGCGGTGATTGGCGACTTCCATGGTTTGAACACCTTGAAGCACCAGCCGGTGAAGATCGCCGCGATCGAAGGACACTGGGAGAACGTCCCCGGTGAGCCTACGCCGCTGATCCTGTTCGGTATCCCCGACATGCAGGCTGAAACGACCCGCTACAAGATCGAAATTCCGGCCCTGGGCAGCCTGATCCTGACCCACAGCCTGGATAAGCAAGTGCCGGCGATGAAAGAGTTCCCAGCCGAGGATCGACCCAATTCGACCATCGTGTTCTGGTCGTTCCGGGTCATGGTGGGCTTGGGCTTGCTGATGATCTTCGTGGGCCTGTGGAGCTTGTGGCTGCGTAAACGCGGCACCTTGTACAGCAGCAAACCCTTCCTCTACCTCACCCTCTGGATGGGGCCGTCCGGTCTGATTGCCATCCTGGCCGGTTGGTTCACCACCGAGATCGGCCGTCAGCCGTGGGTGGTCTACGGACTGATGCGCACCTCCGAAGGGGTGTCCAACCATAGCTACACCCAGCTCGGCGTGACCCTGGTGATCTTCGTGGTGGTCTACTTCGCCCTGTTCGGCACCGGCCTTGGCTACATGATGCGCCTGGTGCGCAAAGGCCCGCACACCGGCGAAGGCGATGCGCAGCCACCGGGCGGTCCTGGCCAGCAGCGCACACCCGCACGGCCATTGTCTGCCGCCGACGATAGCGCCGACGCCAACACCGACGCCGTCAGCCTGAACAAGGAGAGCTGAGTCATGGGTATCGATCTTCCGCTGATCTGGGCTGTGATCATCATCTTCGGCGTCATGATGTACGTGGTGATGGACGGCTTCGACCTGGGCATCGGCATGCTCTTCCCGTTCGTCAAGGCCGAGCGTGACCGCGATGTGATGATGAACACCGTCGCCCCGGTATGGGACGGCAACGAAACCTGGCTGGTGCTGGGGGGCGCGGGCTTGTTCGGCGCCTTCCCGATGGCTTATGCGGTAGTGCTGGAAGCGTTGTACCTGCCGCTGATCCTGATGCTGGTGGGCTTGATCTTCCGTGGAGTGGCCTTCGAGTTTCGTTTCAAGGCCAAGGATGACAAGCGGCACCTGTGGGACAAGGCGTTCATTGGAGGCTCGTTGGTGGCCACCTTCTTCCAGGGCGTCGCGCTAGGCGCGTTCATCGAAGGCTTCAAGGTAGTCGACCGTCATTACGCCGGCGGCTCGCTGGATTGGCTGACGCCATTCAGCCTGTATTCCGGGCTGGGTTTGATCGTCGCCTACACCTTGCTTGGCTGCACCTGGCTGATCATGAAAACCGAAGGCCCGCTGCAAAAGCAGATGCATGACCTGGCGCGCCCGCTGGCGTTGGTGCTGCTGGTGGTGATCGGTATTGTCAGCCTGTGGACACCGCTGGCTTATCCACAGATCGCCGAGCGTTGGTTCAGCATGCCTAATCTGATCTGGTTCATGCCTGTGCCGATCCTGGTCCTGGTGACCTTCTACGGGTTGCTCAAGGCAGTGGCACGCAATGCCAACTACACGCCATTCCTGTTGACCCTGGTGTTGATCTTCCTCGGTTACAGCGGGCTGGGCATCAGCTTGTGGCCGAACATCATCCCGCCCTCGATCTCGATCTGGGAGGCCGCCGCGCCGCCGCAGAGCCAGGGCTTCATGTTGGTGGGGACGCTGTTCATCCTGCCGTTCATCCTGGGTTACACCTTCTGGAGCTACTACGTGTTCCGCGGCAAGGTGACCCACGAAGATGGCTACCACTAGGGAGGGCTGCACGATGACGGGTAAACATGGCATCGAGGAGCAGAAGAGGCCGCTGTGGCAACGGCTGGGTTGGCTGGTGCTGATCTGGGCGGGCAGTGTGGCCGCGCTTGGGGTGGTGGCCTGGTTGATGCGGATGTTCATGGCCGCGGCAGGGTTGAGTACCCACTGAATGCAGGCCCTTGGGACCGCAACGCGGTCCCAAGGGCCTTTGGGTTTACTTGCGGGCCTTGAGGATGACGAACTTGGGCGTAGCCGCTACCTGCTCAACCCCACGGAACAGCCGCGCCAGCTTACTGTGATACCCCAGGTGCCGGTTACCCACGATGTACAGCGCGCCACCCACCACCAAGGCATCGCGCGCCTGCTGGAACATCCGCCAGGCAAGGAAGTCGCCCACCACCTGTTGCTGGTGGAACGGCGGGTTGCACAGCACCACATCCAGCGACTGCTTCTCCTGCCCAGCCAGACCATCGGCTGCGCGCACCTCCACCGGCCGATCGGCCAACGCCGCCTGCCAGTTATCCAAGGCCGACTGCACCGCCATGTACGACTCGTCGACCAGCGTGTACTGCGCCTCAGGATTAACCAGGGCACTGGCGATCGCCAGCACGCCATTGCCACAGCCAAGGTCGGCAACCCGAGCCTGGCCCAGATCACGCGGCAGGTGCGGGAGAAATGCGCGGGTGCCGATATCCAAGCCTTCGCGGCAGAACACATTGGCATGGTTGACCAGCTCCAGGGCTGGCGCATCCAGGCGGTAGCGCGTGGGATAAGGCGAGCTAGCCCGTGGTCGTTCTGCCACGGTGGCGGTCAGCAGACGGGCTTTTTTCTGCGCAAGCGACGCCTGCACCGGGCCGATGTACTTTTCCATCAGGTCGCCCGCTGCTCGCGGCAGGTGCTTGATCATGGCGGTGGCGATCACTTGTGCACCCGGGGCCAGATGGCCTTGAAGGCGAATCAGCTGCTCCTCGAGCAGCGCCAGGGTCTTCGGCACCCGCACCAGTACTCGGTCAAACGGCCCTTGCCAGGGCGCATTGGCGGGCACGAAAGGCACGGCGTCGAAGGGCTTGGCGTTACGCGCCAGGTTTTTTTCCAGGGCCACCCGCGCCAGGTGCGAATCACCGCTGCTGACCACCTGCATATCAGCGCACAGGCTGGCCGCCAGGGCGCCGAAGCTGTCGTTGAGCACCAGCACCCGGCAACCTCTCGGCAGCGCCTGGCTGGCCAGGTGCTCGAGCAGATACTCGTCGGCAGCGTCGAACGCTTGCAGGGGGTCGTTGGCCTGTTCCGGTTGGCGGATCAGGTCAAGTTCGGCAAAGGGGCTGGTCAACAAAGGCATGGCATGGGGCTCGGGTGCGAATCTGCCCGGCGCAGACCACGACGAGCTTGAAGCGCGCAATTCTACAGGGCTTTGCCCAAGCGGTGGGATGCCTGGTGTCAGAACAGCCCGCGGCTGGCGGCGATGGCGATGGCACCGGCCTTGTTGGAGGCGTTGGTCTTGGTAATCACGCTGCGGATGTGGAAGTTCACGGTACTGGTCGACAGCGACAGGATCCGAGCAATCACTGCCGCGGTTTTGCCGTCGGCGGACCACTTGAGCACTTCCAACTCGCGTTCGCTGAGTTTGGGGATCGGTGCCAGTGCAGCCAGGTGGTGTTCACTGAGCCGCTCGTGCAGGGTATGGCACAGCCAGACGATACGCGCGCTTTTGTCATAGAACTCAGTGGTGTCGATCTTGCCCTGCGGCCTGGCTACGCTCAACTGCGTTTCGTTATGCCGCTGGTCGTGCACCGATTGGCTCCAGCCATGGCGTAAGCCATAGGAGCACGCCGTACTGCGCAGTGTTGGCACTTCACGAAACAGATCGTCATGCCATAGCACCGGCAGGGTGGACTCATGACAGCGCTTGACGATGGGGTCCTGTTTGATCAGCTCAGCTTGCGTATAGAATGCGTTCCATTGCGCTGGGAAATTGTTGTACAGGAAGATTTGCGGTCGGTTAGCCGCAAGATGGATGTGCAAAGCCAAACCCATGTAGGGCATGCCCATATCCTGTACCAACGCCAACGCACGCTTGAACAACTGCTGCGGGTCGCGCTCGTCTAGCAGCTGTTGCAGCTGCTCCGGGTTCCATTGCGACATTGAAACGCTCCCTGATAGCTCCCTGGATCCAACTCCACTACCACCCGGCTCATTGTAGGAAAAGACCCAGCATTGCGTTGGGAATTTTTCGCTATAGCCATGTAAGCCTTGTATGACGCTCAGTTTGGCTTGCCCCTGCAAACAGTCGGTGTTCATCGCCGCCGCTTTGGGCGAAACTGTGCACACTTGATTCATGGAGCCCGTCATGACCGCCAGCGCCGACAAATTTACTCGCCAGACCTTGCTCGACGTGCAACCGCTGACGCCCAGCTTGTTCTCCTTGCGAGTCACCCGCGACGCAGGCTTTCGCTTTCGCTCCGGCCAGTTCGCCCGCCTGGGTGTGACCAAGGCCGATGGCAGCGTGGTTTGGCGGGCCTATTCGATGGTCAGCGCGCCGCATGATGAGCACTTGGATTTTTTCTCGATTGTAGTCCCAGGGGGCGAATTCACCAGCGAGCTGAGCCGTCTGGGCGAAGGCGATACGCTGTTGATCGACCGTCAGGCCTTTGGTTTTCTGACCCTCGATCGCTTCATTGGCGGTCGCGATCTATGGCTGCTGGCGACCGGTACCGGCATTGCACCGTTCATGTCGATCCTGCAGGACTTCGAGGCCTGGGAGCGTTTCGACAACATCAAGCTGGTGTATTCGGTACGCGAAGCCAATGAGCTGGCTTATCTAGAGGAGATCGCTGGCCTGGAACAGCGTGACTATCTGGCTGAGTTCGCTGGTAAGTTGCAGTTCATTCCGGTGGTAACCCGCGAGAAGCACCCTGGCGCATTGGATGCACGCATTACCACACTGATCGAAAATGGCGAATTGGAGCGGGCGGCGGGGCTTGAGTTTTCCCCTGAACATTCCCGCGTCATGCTCTGCGGTAACCCGCAAATGATCGATGACACGCGCAAGGTGCTCAAGGCACGCGATCTGCAACTGAGCTTGAGCAAGCGGCCGGGGCAGGTGGCGGTAGAAAACTACTGGTGAGAATCAGCTACAAGCGACAAGCCTCAAGCTGTTAGAAAAGCCAGGGCCGAGCTCGGCCCTGGTGTTTCGTTTCGGCTGGTAGCGGCGGTCAGGGCAGACGATTCTGATTCTGTGTCTTGAGCAGGTCGCGAATCTCGGTCAGCAGGGTTTCCTGCGGGGTAGGCGCTGGCGGGACGCTCGGCGCCACGGCTTCTTCGCGCTTGAGGCGGTTGATCACCTTGACCCCCATGAAGATGGCAAAGGCGACGATGAGGAAGTCGATTACGGTCTGGATGAACTTGCCGTAGGCCAGCATCACTGCCGGAACATCGCCTTCGGCCGCCTTGAGGGTGATTGCCAGGTCACTGAAGTCCACGCCGCCGATCAGCAGGCCCAGCGGTGGCATCACCACATCACCGACGAACGACGAGACGATCTTGCCGAAGGCTGCGCCGATGATGATACCGACGGCCATGTCGACGACATTGCCCTTGACCGCAAACGCCTTGAATTCACTGATCATGCCCATGTTGTGTTCCTTGTAACAAATGGATAAGTAAACGCAGTGTAAGCCACTTAAACGCTTCATGCGTGATGCTTGCAGCTAGAGACTGCGGTTAGATCGAATAGTTTTGTCGCATCCCGCGGCGTTCGAGACACGTCCAGCTCGGCTATCATGGCGGTTTTTTCCCAGGAGACTGCCCCCATGGCCAAGGCCAAGCGCTTGTATGGCTGCACCGAGTGCGGCGCGACCTTTCCCAAATGGGCCGGCCAGTGCGGTGAGTGCGGCGCCTGGAACACCCTGACCGAAACCATGATCGAGAGCGGCGGCGCGGCAGCGCCGAGCGGGCGCGCCGGCTGGACCGGGCAGCAGGCGCAGATCAAGACCCTGGCCGAGGTCAGCGTTGAAGAAATCCCGCGCTTCACCACCAGCAGCACCGAGCTCGACCGGGTGCTTGGTGGTGGCCTGGTCGACGGCTCGGTGGTGTTGATTGGGGGTGACCCGGGTATCGGCAAATCGACCATCCTGTTGCAGACCCTGTGCAACATCGCCACCGGCATGCCGGCGCTATACGTGACGGGCGAGGAATCCCAGCAGCAGGTGGCGATGCGCTCACGCCGCCTGGGGTTGCCGCAGGATCAGCTCAAGGTCATGACCGAAACCTGCATCGAAACCATCATCGCCACGGCGCGCGTGGAAAAACCGCGGGTGATGGTCATCGACTCGATCCAGACCATCTTCACCGAGCAGCTGCAATCGGCGCCTGGCGGGGTGGCGCAAGTGCGCGAGAGCACGGCGCTGTTGGTGCGCTATGCCAAGCAGAGCGGCACGGCGATTTTCCTGGTTGGCCACGTTACCAAGGAAGGCTCGTTGGCCGGCCCGCGGGTGCTGGAGCACATGGTCGATACCGTACTGTATTTCGAGGGCGAGTCGGACGGCCGCCTGCGTCTGCTGCGGGCGGTGAAGAACCGCTTTGGCGCGGTCAATGAACTGGGCGTGTTCGGCATGACCGATCGTGGCCTGAAGGAGGTTTCCAACCCTTCGGCGATCTTCCTCAACCGTACCCAGGAAGAGGTGCCAGGCAGCGTGGTGATGGCCACCTGGGAAGGCACCCGGCCGATGTTGGTCGAGGTGCAGGCGCTGGTCGACGACAGCCACCTGGCCAACCCACGACGAGTCACCTTGGGCCTGGACCAGAACCGCCTGGCCATGTTGCTGGCGGTTCTGCATCGCCATGGCGGCATTCCTACCCATGACCAGGACGTGTTCCTCAACGTGGTCGGTGGGGTGAAGGTATTGGAAACCGCTTCGGACCTGGCGCTGCTGGCGGCCGTCATGTCCAGCCTGCGCAACCGGCCGTTGGCCCACGGTCTGCTGGTGTTCGGCGAGATTGGCCTATCGGGTGAGGTGCGCCCCGTGCCCAGTGGCCAGGAACGCCTCAAAGAGGCCGCCAAGCACGGCTTCAAACGCGCCATCGTGCCCAAGGGCAATGCGCCCAAGGAGTCGCCGGCGGGCTTGCAGGTGATTGCCGTGACGCGTCTGGAACAGGCTTTGGACGCCCTGTTCGAGTAATCGGTCTTCTTGCAACTGATTCTCAATTGCCAGTAGCATACCGCCACCTTGCGACCAGCCTCTGGAGTATGTGTGGCGCAGTCCGATTTAAAACGCCTGTTCCTCAAGCATGCGAAAACCCTGCAGGGTCTGCTCTCGCGCAAGGTGCGCGATCCGCAGTTGGCCGCTGACCTGGTCCAGGAGAGCTTCCTGCGCTTGGCCGAGCAGCAACGCCTCGAGCAGATCGACAACGCTTCGGCCTACCTGTACCGGACTGCGCATAACCTGATGGTCGACCATGTGCGTCAGCAGCAACGGCGCAAGACTGATCTGGTCCCGCATGAGGCACTCGAAGGCATCGTCGAGGAACGCCCCGGCCTCGACGAACAGGCCGAGCGTGCGCAGCATCTGCAGCGTTTGCAGGCGATCCTGGCTGAGCTGCCCGAACGCACTCAGCAGGTGTTTCGCTTGAACCGCCTGGAAGGCATGACGCACGCCGAGGTCGCACGGCACCTGGAGATTTCCGATAGCTCCGTGCAAAAGCATCTGGCCAAGGCCCTGGCCTATGTGATGCAGTGCTTGCAGGAAGCGGAATGACCAACGGTTTACTGACAAACGCCTCCTCAGACGTCAGCCAAGACATAACCAGATCGCGAGAGAACCGTGTGAGCAGCCAGAACTTGCCAGAGCAAGCCATCCGCGAGCAGGCCGCCGAGTGGGTGGTGCTGCAAAGTGCCGGGCCGTTGACCACGGACCAGCAACAGGCACTTGAGCAGTGGTGTGCCAGCGATGCGCGGCATGCCCAGGCCTATGCGTTTGCCCAGGCGACCTGGGCTGATCTTGGCCAGTTGACGAGCGTGGCGGCGCCTGAAGCGGCGCGACGTGGGTCGGCGCCTGCAGCGCGCGCCCGGCCTGCGCGCGCCAGGCGCCCGCGTTTGCGCACGGCAGTCGCCAGTGCGGCGGTGCTGTTTCTAGCGGTGTTCACGGTCAATCAGGGGCCTGACTGGCTGCTCGATTGGCGCGCCGACTATGCCACTGCCACAGGTGAAGTGCGGCGCGTCACGCTGGCAGATGGCAGCCTGATCGAGCTGGACAGCCGCAGCGCGGTGCAGATTGCATTCAACGATCAAGAGCGGCGCATTCGGCTGTTGGCCGGCGAGGCGGTTTTCACCGCGGCGCCTGTCAGCGCAACCGAGCCGCGGCCATTTGTCGTCGAATACGCCGGCGCCACGACACGCGCCCTAGGCACCCGCTTCGTGCTCGGAGAGGCGGGCGCCGGGGGTTGGGTTGGCATGCTTGAGCACAGCGTGGCGGTTGACCTGCAAACGCCGCCCGCCCATGGCCAGGCCAGCCAGCGGTTGGAGGAGGGCGCGAGCTTGCGTTACGACCAGGCCCAGGGCGTTCGGCCTTGGCCGCAGCGCGATCTGCATCGGGCGACCGACTGGCAGCGTGGCGTGCTGGTGTTCGAGCGTCAGCCGTTGAGCGAAGTGGTCGAGCGGCTCAACCACTATCGCAGTGGCCGCTTGGTCGTCACCGATGCCGAGTTGGCCCGGCGTGAGGTGAGCGGGGTGTTTCGCCTGGACAACCTCGACGCTGCGGCGAGCGTGCTCAGCGATGAGCTCAAGGCCAAGCGTTTGGAGGTGGCGGGGCTGACGCTGATCTACTGAAATTGCGCCTGACAGAATTTATTTTGATTTTCCGTTACTGAGTTTTCCTACGCCGCACGTCTGATTGTTGAGATTGATTTTCATTACTAGAAAACAGCCAACAACAGACGAGCGACAACAGTGAGCACGCCACGACCACAACCTCAGCGACCCCTCGGTCGCCTCGCCTTGGCCACCAGCTTGATCTTTGGCGCTTGTGCCTTGCCGATGGGGATCGGCCTGGCACAGGCGGCCAGCGACAGCGGCGCGGCCAGCCGCCAACTGATTCAATTCGCCATCCCGGCCCAGTCATTGGACAGCGCTGTGCTGGCCTATGCCGAGCAGTCCGGGGTGCAGGTGTTTTTCGATAGCCGCAAGTTGGCTGGCTTGCGCAGTGAGGGGCTGCGCGGTGGCTACAGCGCCGAGGACGGTCTGCGCCAGTTGCTGCGCGGTGCGCCGGTGCGCTACCGCTTCAGCGCCGCCGGCCAGGTTGGCCTTGAGCGGGTCGAGGACAACGGCGAGGTGATGGAACTGGGCGCTACCCATGTCAACTCGAACCGCGAAGGCGATTGGGTCTACCTGACGCCACGTTCGACCAGCGTGATTACCCGCGAGCAGATCGACAAGCGCCCGCCACGGCATGCCGCGGACCTGCTCGAAGAAACGGCCGGGGTCTACACCGCGGTCGATCAACGCGATCCAGGCCTGTCGGTGAACATCCGGGGTGTGCAGGACTACGGCCGGGTCAACATGAACATCGATGGCATGCGCCAGAACTTCAACGTCAACGGCCACCAGCAGCGCAATGGCGTGATGTTCATCGACCCTGAGTTCATCAGCAGCGTGCAGATCGACAAAGGCAGCCAGTCGGGCATGGGCGGGGCCGGGGTGCTCGGTGGTATCGCCAGTTTCAATACCGTGCAGGCCAGCGAGTTTCTTGGCCCGGACAAAGAATATGGTGGGCGCATTCGTGCCGGCCACGGCATCGGTGAACTGGGCAATGGCACCTACTTCAATGGCAGTGCGGTGTTTGCCTTCGGCAACGAGGTCGGTGACGTCTTGCTCGGCGTCAGCGAGCGCCATTTCGGAGACTACCGCGCCGGCAGCAACGATACCGACAATCTTGGGACCCAGATCCGCCTGAAAGATCAATTTCCTCAAGCCTGGCAGGACTGGATCGACTCCGAAGTCGGTGACATGAGCAGCGTCACGCGTTCGCAGATGATCAAGCTGGGCCTGAATTTGCCGCTGGATCAACGCGTCCAGCTCAGTTACCTGCAAACCGATACCGACAGCAAGGATGCCTGGACCTGGCAAAGCGCGGACAGCAACTCCTGGTATTACCGCCGTTCGGCCAGCAATGACATCACGGCCAAGAACGTCGCGTTGGACTACAGCTATTCGCCAGACAACGATCTGATCGATCTCAAGGCCAAGCTGTATTACGTCACCACCCGCCAAGACCGTTGGAACGCCGGCAGCACCGCCAGCATTGGCAGTGGCAACTACTATGCGCCCTACACCGATCGTTTCCAGACCGACACCTGGGGGCTGCAGCTGGAAAACACCTCGCGCTTCTACCTGGGGCAGCGCGATAGCCTCAGCGTCAACTATGGCACCGAGATGTTCCAGGACACCTTCAAGCCAAGCAGCGAGATGGTTCCGGCACGCAGTAACAGCAGCAATCCCTTTGCTGGCGGGGCCAATCCTGAAGGCAAGCGGATCATGGCCAGCCTGTTCGCTGACCTGACCTACGAGCATGACGATTGGCTGACCCTGGATGCCGGTTTGCGCTATGACCGCTACCGCCTGACCGGCAAGACGGGCTTGACCACCTACATGTACCCCACCGGCATCACCCAGGTCGATCTGCTCAAGCAGCGCACCGAGCTGCTGTATGACGTCGACCAAGAGCAGGGGCGCTTTTCGCCGACCTTCGGCATTGGCGTCAAGCCGGGCCTGGACTGGTTGCAGCTGTATACCCGCTGGGGTCGAGGCTGGCGCCCGCCTTCGGTGACTGAAGCGTTCATGAGCGGCAAGCCGCACGGCGGTGGTAACGAGCTGGTTTATCCCAACCCGTTTCTCAAGCCGGAGACCTCGCACAACTGGGAGGTGGGCATGAATATCTTCAAGGAATCACTGTTTCGCAGCGGTGACCGCTTCGCCGCCAAGATCGCTTATTTCGACACGCGGATCGATAACTTTTCCTTCCTCGATACCAACGTCGATTTGCCAGGCACCGACGGCGCGACCGGGGTGTCGATGGGGCGCAGCGCCTACCAGAACAATTTGCAAGACACGCGCTTTCGGGGGCTTGAGTACTCCCTGGACTACGATACCGGGCGCTTCTACACCCGGCTCAGCTACACCCACATGATTGGCAGCAACGACTTCTGTTCAAAACAGCTCTACCTCGGTGGCGCGCAGAAGAAGAACATCAGCGGTACCGAAATCGTCGAGCTGCCCATTGGTGGCGGCATGACGATCCCAGTGCCCATGCCGGTCTACGACGCGGTGGCGGATGCCGACCTGGATGCCCAGACGCGCTGTGGCGACATCATGGGCAACGCCAGCTACATGCCGGCTGACCGTGGCTCGCTCACCGCCGGGCTGCGCTTTTTCGACAATACCCTCGATGTCGGGGCTCGACTGCGCTACAGCAAAGGCAATGGCGCCAATCTCGAAACTCATGGCTATAGCCAACTCGACCAAGCCCTGTGGCCGCAATACAAGGTCTGGGATCTCTACGCCAGCTATTGGGCGACCCCACAGCTGAACATTGCCCTGTCGATGGAAAACCTCACCGACCAGGCCTACTTCGTCGCCATGGGCGACTCCAACAACTTATCGCTGGCACGCGGTCGGACCTTGACCGGCATGCTCGAGTACCGCTTCTGATCCATCAGGTTCGCCCAATGAAGGGCAACACGAGGGCTTGGCAAGAGCCTTCGCTTTCAACTGCAATGCAATGAGGAATCGAAATGAGCGTTTCCGTTACTTATTCCGCCAGCTTCGCCAACATCACTGTCGATCAGTACTTCACGCTGTGGTCGACCGGCTTCAAGACTGCCGATCACAACGCCAGCAACACCGGTGGCTTCAATAATGGCTCGTTCGACGGTGACCAGTACGCGATCCGCGGGACCAATGGGTCGAACTATGCGGTGATTGCCGAAAGCGAAACCGCCAATGGCCTGCACTACGTGTTCAACCCGGCACTGCCCGCCAGCAACAACCTCAACCACTACCTGTGGGGCGAGTTGGATAGCGTTCAACTGGGTAATGGCCTGCAAGGTGGTGGTGGCAGCGATTACAGCCTGTCGACCTTTGCCGTCAGCTTCGAAGGCCTGGACCTGAGCGCCGCGCAAGGTGCCGGTCGTGTCGGTAACGACGTGCACAACGTCATCTACAGCCTGATGCAAGGCAATACCGACGCCCTGGAATCGGTGCTCGACAACCTGCTCGCCGACTACGGCGTATCCACCGACAGCACCTTCGCGGCGATCAGCTCGGCCCTGGCTGCTGGCCCGTCCAGCGCGCTTGCCGCCGAAGCTGTGGGGGTACAGGCGCTGCCAGAAGATCTGGCGCTGGCGGCCTGATCCCAGGCATGAAAAAGCGAATGGAGGGTGACCCTGCCATTCGCTGATCTGTTGCAGTTACCCCGCAACCGGTGTCTTTGCCGGGCCCAGGTTGCGGTGGTGCGAATTCTGTGGCGCCGACCAGGCGAAAGCAATCGCCGATCGACGCTTGCCATGAGGTTTCCATCAAATGCGAACCGCTCCCGCCGCAGCCAATGAAGTGCTGCAGGCGCTCAAGGCCTGTCGCGCCGGCTTGGCCAACGTCGCCCTGTTCACTGCGGTGATCAACCTGCTGATGTTGGCGCCAGCGCTGTACATGCTGCAGGTGTATGACCGCGTGTTGTCCTCGCACAACGAAATGACCCTGCTGATGCTCAGCTTGATGGTGCTTGGGCTGTTCGCGTTCATGGGCCTGTTGGAGTGGGTGCGCAGCCAGGTTGTGATCCGCCTCGGCACGCAGATGGACCTGCGCCTGAACCCCAGGGTGTTCGAGGCTGCTTATGAGGCGAGCCTTGCCGGCCAGCGCGGGGTGGCCGGGCAGATGCTCGCCGACCTCACCCATCTGCGCCAGTTCGCCACCGGGCAGGCGCTGTTCGCCTTGTTCGATGCGCCGTGGTTCCCGGTGTACCTGCTGGTGATGTTCCTGTTCAGCCCCTGGCTTGGCCTGATGGCCGTGGTCGGCGCGGTTGTGCTGATGGTGTTGGCTTGGGTCAATGAGCGGCTGACCCAGGCGCCGTTCGCCGAAGCCGGGCAGCTGTCCCAGCAAGCCAGCCAACAGGCCAGCGCCAACCTGCACAATGCCGAGGTCATCGAGGCCATGGGCATGCTCGGTGCGGTACGCGAGCGTTGGGCGCAACTGCATCATGGTTTTCTTGCCCGGCAGAACCTGGGCAGTGAGCGCACCGCAGCGATCACCGCCATGTCCAAAAGCGTGCGGCTGGCCCTGCAATCCTTGGTACTAGGCCTGGGAGCGTGGCTGGCGATCGAACAGCTGATCACCCCAGGCATGATGATCGCCGGTTCCATTCTGATGGCGCGGGTGCTGGCACCGATCGATCAGTTGATCGGCGCTTGGCGCCAGTGGGGCGCGGCGCGGCTGGCCTATCAGCGCCTGAGTGGAATGATGCAGGCGCAGCCGCCGCGCCCGGCAGGCATGCCGCTGCCGGCGCCGAGCGGCAAACTCACCGTCGAGGCGCTCGACGCACTGCAACCCGGCAGCAACAAGCCCTGCCTGAGCAACCTTGGCTTCGAGCTGCCGGCCGGAGAGTCGCTGGGCATCATCGGCCCATCCGGTTCGGGCAAGTCGACCTTGGCCCGCCTGTTGATCGGTGCCCAGGCGCCGGCTGCGGGCAAGGTGCGCCTGGATGGCGCCGATCTGCGTCTGTGGGACAAGCACGCGCTGGGCATGCATATCGGCTACCTGCCGCAGGACGTGCAACTGTTCGCCGCCAGCATCGCCGAGAACATCGCCCGGCTGGGCGCGGTGGATGCCCAGCAGGTGGTCGCTGCCGCGCAACTGGCCGGGGTGCACGAGATGATCCTGAAACTGCCGGCCGGTTACGACACCCAGTTGGGCGAGGGCGGCAGTGGCCTGTCCGGCGGCCAGCGCCAGCGCATCGGCCTTGCCCGGGCCTTGTATGGGCTGCCGGCGTTGATCGTGCTCGACGAGCCTAACGCCAACCTCGACGAGGCTGGCGAGCGGGCCTTGCTCGAGGCCATCGGCAAAGTCCGCGCACAGCGCCGCACGCTGATCCTGATCACCCATAAATCCGCACTGCTGGCCGGGCTCGATAACCTGCTGATGCTCAACAGCGGCCAGCTTCAGGCCTACGGGCCGACGGCGCGGGTGCTCCAGGATGCCCAGCGTTCACGCCCAACCGCAGCTGGGGTATCGAGCCCGGCGCCGCGCCCACCTGTTGGCCTGAGCATGAGCTACGGCCTGCCGAGATCTTGAAGACCATGACGGTACACGCTGCATTCATCCGCAAACCCGAGACACCTGGCGAGTCCGCTACTGTTTTGCGCCTCGACGAGCGTCGTCCGGCCAGGCTTGGCCGTTGGCTGGTCTTGGGCGGTTTTGGTGGTTTTATCCTGTGGGCCGCGCTGGCGCCGCTGGACAAGGGCGTACCGCTAAGTGGCACTGTGATGGTCGCCGGCAGTCGCCAGGCCGTGCAGCACGTCGCGGGCGGGGTGATCGAGCAACTGCTGGTGCGCGATGGCGACCGGGTCGGCGCCGGCCAGGTGCTGCTGCGCATGGACGCGACCCAGGCCGAAGCGCAGAAGGGCTCGCTGCAGGTGCAATACGTCAACGCGCGGGCCACTGAGGCGCGGCTGATGGCTGAGCGTGACGGCCGCTCCAGCGTTGATTTTCCTGAATCGCTGCGCGCCCAGGCTGCTACGCCGTGGGTGGCTAGCGTACTGGAGGCGCAGCGCCAATTGCGCGCCAGTCGCGCCCAGGCACTGCAGATGGAATTGGCCGGCATGGGCGAGGGGATCGCCGGCGCCGAGGCTTCGCTGCAAGGCTTGCAAGGCTCGCTGGCCAGCAAGCAGGCGCAGCGTGATGCGCTCGATGAGCAACTGCGCGGGCTGCGTGAGCTCGCCCAAGATGGCTACATCCCGCGCAATCGCCTGCTCGACAGCGAGCGCTTGCTGGCCCAGGTCAACGGCTCGATCGCCGAGGACCTGGGCAACATCGGCCGCACCCGCCGCCAGGTGCAAGAGTTGAAGTTACGCATTGGCCAACGCCGCCAGGAAAACCAGAACGATGTTCGTCAGCAGTTGAGCGAGATGCAGGCCAGTGCCGAAGACCTTGGCAATCGCCTGCGCAGCGCCGAATTCGAATTGGCCCACAGCCTGGTGCGCGCGCCGGTTGCAGGTACGGTTGTGGGGCTTAGCGTCTTCACCAATGGCGGGGTGATTGCCCGCGGCCAGCAGTTGATGGAGATCGTCCCCGGCGATGCGCCGTTGTTGGTGGATGCGCGGGCGCCGGTGGAGATGGTCGACAAGCTGCAACCGGGTTTAACGGTCGAGCTGATGTTCGCCGCTTTCAACCAGAGCAGCACGCCTCGGGTGGATGGCGAGGTGGCGCTGGTATCGGCCGACCGCTTGCTCGACGAAAAGACCCAGCAGCCGTATTACCAGGTGCGCATCAAGGTCACTGAACACGCCTTGCAGCAGCTGTCCGGCCTGGACATTCGCCCCGGCATGCCGGTGGAAGCGTTCGTGCGTACCGGTGAGCGCTCGATGCTCAACTACCTGTTCAAGCCGCTGGCCGACCGGGTGCATATCGCCCTGGCGGAGGAATGACCCGATGCGTTCGTTGTTGATCTTCGGGCCGTTGCTGATGGGCCTGAGCTATTCCGCGCACGCCTTGGACCTGGGCGATGCCTACGCCTTGGCGCTGCGTAACGATCCCACGCTGCACGCGGCCATCGCCGAGCGCGATGCCGGGGTGGAGAACCTGACCATCGGCCGCGCCCGGCTGCTGCCGAACTTGTCGTACCGCTACAATCGCGCGCGCAATGACTCCGAAGTCACCCAGTACAGCCCGCTGGGCGACAGCACCGTGCAACGGGACTATCGCAGCTACAGCTCGACCCTGACCCTGCAACAGCCGCTGTTCGACTACGCCGCCTGGAGTGAGTACCGTCGTGGTGTGGCCCAGGCGGCGCTGGCCGACGAGCGTTTTCGTGGCCGTAGCCAGGAGCTTGTGGTGCGCCTGTTCGGCGCCTACAGCGAGGCATTGTTCGCCAACGAGCAGATCGCCCTGGCCCAGGCCCAACGGCGCACCTATGCCGAACAGCTGACCCTCAACCAGCGCCTGCTCAAGGGCGGTGAAGGCACCCGTACCGATCTGCTCGAGACCCGTGCCCGGCTGGAGCTGGCCCAGGCCCAGGAGATCGAGGCGGGGGATAACCTCGATGCGGCCCTGCGGGCACTGGAGGCGATCATCGGCGAGGCGGTACTGGTCGAAGACCTGGCGCCCATGCTGGGTGATTTCCGTGTGCAGCCACTGCTGCCGACGCGTTTTGAACAGTGGCGCGATCTGGCCGTGGCGCACAATGCCGAGCTTGCCAGTCAGCGTCATGCGCTGGATGCGGCCGATCAGACGGTCGAGCAACAGCGGGCGGGGCATCTGCCGAGTTTGAGCGCCTATGCCAGCAAGGGGATTTCCAGCTCCAGCTCCGAGAGCACCTACAACCAGCGCTATGACACCGACAGTATTGGCTTGCAGTTGAGTGTGCCGCTGTTTGCTGGCGGCGGGGTGTCGGCGTCGGTGCGTCAGGCCAAGGCTCAGCGCGATGCGCTTGGCTATGAGCTCGATGCGCAGTTGCGCGATACGGTTAACCAGCTGCGCAAGCAATTCAACCTGTGCGCCAGTAGCACGGCGAAGATTCGTGCCTATGGCCTGGCGGTGAATGCCGCTGCGGCGTTGGTTGAGGCCACGCGCAAGAGCGTGCAGGGCGGTGAGCGGGTCAACCTCGATGTGCTGGATGCCGAGCAGCAGCTGTATGGCGCCCGGCGCGACCTGGCGCAGGCGCGGCATGACTATCTAAGGGCGTGGGTGCAGTTGCGCTATTTGGCAGGCGTGCTGGATGCCGGAGACTTGAGTGCGTTGAATCGCTATTTCGCCGGGCCTGCGTAGCAAGGACCTCGCGGGCGTGGACTTGGCCAGCGATAGCGTCATCAACATCCACAAAAAAGGGGAGCCGACGATGCGCATCGGCTCCCCCCTGACCGCTTCGATCAGCGATCAATGCTCGGCAATGGCCTTGCGCCGTGGCGCCTCGTCGCCATGCTCATCGGCTTCGAGCAGCGGCACTTCATTACCTTCGGCATCGAACAGCTTGCCATCCTTGAAGTAGTCGCCATCGCGCAATGCCGAGATGTCCGAGTACTGGATGGTGCGCTCGTAGGCAGCGGCAAATACCGACTGTTGGTCCGAGTTGCCCGTGGTGAAGTGGTTGAAGATCAGGTTGAGCAGAATCGCCATGATCGCCGCCGAGCTGATGCCGGAGTGGAAGATGGTCTCGAACCAGTTCGGGAAGTGGTGGTAGAAGTTCGGTGCGGCGATCGGGATCATGCCAAAGCCCAGCGAGGCGGCGACGATGATCAGGTTGACGTTGTTCTTGTAGCTGACCTTGGACAGGGTGCGGATGCCGCTGGCGGCAACGGTGCCGAACAGCACGATACCTGCACCGCCCAGCACTGGCGTCGGCACTGCGGCAATCACCCGGCCCATGATCGGCAGCAGGCCCAGCACGACCAGGATCACACCACCGGTAGCGACCACGTAGCGGCTCTTGACCCCAGTCACGGCCACCAGGCCGACGTTCTGGGCAAAGGCGCTCTGGGTGAAGGAGCCGAAGATCGGCGCGAGGATGCTCGAGGCCATGTCGGCGCGCAGGCCATCACCCAGGCGCTTGGAATCGACCTTGGTGTCGATGATGTCACCGACGGCGAGGATGTCCGCCGAGGTTTCCACCAGGGTCACCATGATCACGATGCACATCGACAGGATCGCAGCGATGTGGAAGGTCGGCATGCCGAAGTGGAAGGGGGTTGGGAAGGCGAACATTGGGCCTTCGGTGACCTTGCTGAAGTCAGCCATGCCCAGCGACCAGGCGATCAGGGTTCCGGCGACCATTGCCAGCAAGATCGACAACCGCGAGATAGCCGCGCTGCCCAGTTTGCTCAGTAGCAGGACGATGGCGAAGGTCGCCGCCGCCAGGCCGATGTTGGCCATGCTGCCGAACTCCGGCGAGGCGCTGTTGCCGCCCATCACCCAGCGTGCAGCGACTGGCATCAGGGTCAGGCCGATGGTGGTGATGACGATACCGGTCACCAACGGCGGGAAGAATTTGGTTATGCGCGAGAACACCGGGGTAATCAGAAAGCCGATCAGCGAAGCCGCCATGACCGCACCCAATACACCCTGCAGGCCACCGCCGCCTTCGCTACTGAGGATCGCGCCCATGGTCGCCACACCGGCGAACGACACACCCTGTACCAGCGGCAACTGACAGCCGAAGAACGGTAGGCCCAAGGTCTGCAACAGCGTCGCCAGGCCACCGGCAAACAGCGAGGCGGCGATCAGCAGGCCGATTTCTGCAGGGTTCAATCCTGCAGCCTGCCCCAGGATCAGGGGTACTGCAACGATCCCTCCATACATGGTCAGCACATGTTGCAGACCATAAGCCAGGTTGGCACCCAGACCGAGATTTTCGTCCTCGGGGCGTTGGGCGGGAGACGTGCTAGGGGACGTAGTCATGGAGCAGGCTCTCTGTTTATTGTTGTGCCGCTACTGTAGACACTTCCTACATTAGATGGCCACAAAAATTGTATACAATATTTTGATTGGAGCGCGCACAAGGGTGGCCGCAAACAGCGCGTTTACTGAATGCAGAATGCGTTCCAACTGGTCAGAGGCGGTGCAGGATGGATGTGTACAAGCGCCCAGACGCCCCGCAAGAAGCTGTCTGGGTAGACAGGAAACAGTAGGTGGGAAGTACGTTAGCTAGCTAAGAGATATCAATCTTCGATGAGTTCGCGCAGTTCACGCATCATTACGGTGCTGTCAGCCAGGTTCAATTCCACAAGACGGTGCAAATGGCTCATCGAATCGAGGTCGATGTGCAGGCAGACGAATCCGAGCCGGTCGGGTTCTTCGTGACGCAGTTCGACCTGCATGCGCAGCTGGGTCTGTTGGTCACTAAGATGGATGACTGCATCGAAGTCCTGCGTGGCATCGGCGTCCCACGGTTCAGGTCGTTGGATCAGCAGTCCTTTGAGCGACAAATCGAGCAATTTTACCGGCCAGCGTCGGTTGCCCTGGCGCAATTCAGTGGGCGCATCGAAGGCAATGCGCTGAAAGCGCCGGCGTTCATCGTGGTTGCTCATGGGAAAGCCCTCCGGAGTACATCCTGACTATAGTTAATTTCGTACCAGCATCAGGTAAAGCAAACGGGCAGCAAAGGCTCTAGACCAAAGCAAGTGTGGCAATGCGCGATGACACGCCCTAGACTCGATGGGCGGTCTTTCCAATCCACCAGCTGGAAGTAAACCATGAACAACAATAATAGCCTGCTACGCCACCTTCCGTGGCTGGCGCTGGCAGTCCTGGGAGCCTGTGCGCTGGGTGTGGTTGCCCTGCGTCGCGGCGAGGCGATCAATGCCTTGTGGATCGTGGTCGCGGCAGTGGCCATCTACTTGGTCGCCTATCGCTACTACAGCCTGTTCATCGCCACCAAGGTGATGCAACTGGACCCCCGTCGGGCAACGCCCGCGGTACTCAATAACGACGGTCTGGACTATGTCCCGACCAACAAGCACATCCTCTTCGGTCACCACTTCGCGGCGATCGCCGGTGCAGGGCCGCTGGTCGGTCCGGTGCTCGCGGCGCAGATGGGCTATTTGCCCGGTACGCTGTGGCTGATCGCGGGCGTGGTGCTGGCCGGTGCCGTTCAGGACTTCATGGTCCTGTTCATGTCCACCCGCCGCAACGGCCGCTCGCTGGGCGACATGGTGCGCGAGGAGATGGGCAGGATCCCTGGCACCATCGCCTTGTTTGGCTGCTTCCTGATCATGATCATCATCCTCGCGGTGCTGGCGCTGATCGTGGTCAAGGCCCTGGCCGAGAGCCCATGGGGCATGTTCACGGTGATGGCGACCATCCCGATCGCGATGTTCATGGGCATTTATATGCGCTACATCCGCCCGGGTCGTATCGGTGAGATTTCGCTCATCGGTGTGGTCTTGCTGCTGCTGTCGATCTGGCTGGGGGGCCTGATTGCCGCAGATCCGGTTTGGGGCCCGGCCTTCACCTTCACTGGCGTGCAGATCACCTGGATGCTGGTCGGCTACGGCTTCGTCGCGGCGGTGCTGCCGGTCTGGCTGGTGCTGGCGCCGCGTGACTACCTGTCGACCTTCCTCAAGATCGGCACCATCGTTGGCCTGGCCATCGGTATCCTGATCATTGCGCCGGAACTGAAGATGCCGGCCCTGACCCAGTTCACCGACGGCACCGGCCCGGTGTGGAAGGGCACGCTGTTCCCGTTCCTGTTCATCACCATCGCTTGCGGTGCGGTGTCTGGCTTCCATGCGCTGATCTCTTCGGGGACCACGCCCAAGCTGCTCGACAACGAAACCAATGCCCGTTACATCGGCTACGGCGGCATGCTGATGGAGTCGTTCGTCGCCATCATGGCCATGGTTGCCGCTTCGGTGATCGAGCCAGGCGTGTACTTCGCCATGAACAGCCCGGCCGCAGTAGTTGGCGCCGACGTCGCATCGGTGGCGCAGACTGTCAGCAGCTGGGGCTTCTTGATCACCCCTGAGCAACTCGAGGCGGTCGCCCGCGACATCGGCGAGCACACCATCCTGGCCCGGGCCGGCGGTGCGCCAACCTTGGCCGTAGGTATCGCACAGATCCTCCACCAGGTGTTGCCGGGTGAGAACACCATGGCCTTCTGGTACCACTTCGCGATCCTGTTCGAGGCGCTGTTCATCCTCACCGCAGTGGACGCCGGTACCCGTGCCGGGCGCTTCATGCTGCAAGACCTGCTGGGCAGCTTCGTGCCGGCGCTCAAACGTACCGAGTCGTGGGCGGCCAACCTGATCGCTACTGCGGGCTGTGTAGCGCTATGGGGCTACCTGCTGTACCAGGGCGTGATCGATCCGCTGGGCGGCATCAACACCTTGTGGCCGCTGTTCGGGATCTCCAACCAGATGCTGGCGGGTATCGCCCTGATGCTCGGCACCGTGGTGCTGATCAAGATGAAGCGTCAGCGCTACATGTGGGTCACCCTGCTGCCTGCGGTATGGCTGCTGATCTGCACCACCACTGCTGGCTTGATCAAGCTGTTCGATCCGAACCCGGCAGTCGGCTTCCTGGCCCTGGCCAACAAGTACAGCGTGGCGCTGGATGCCGGTCAGGTGCTGGCGCCGGCCAAGGACATCGGCCAGATGCAGCACGTGATCTTCAACGCCTACACTAACGCTGGCCTGACGATCCTGTTCCTGCTGGTGGTCTTCAGCATCCTGTTCTTCGCCCTCAAGGTTGGCTACCGCGCCTTGGGTCACAAGGAGCGCAGCGATAAAGAAACCCCATTCCAGGCTTTGCCTGACGCGTAAACGAGAGGATTGCAGCTATGTTCAACGACCTGGGTCGACTGGGTAAGTACCTGGGGCAGGCTGCCCGCCTGATGGTCGGCATGCCCGACTACGACAACTATGTCGAGCACATGCAGGGCAAGCATCCGGAAAAGCCGGTGATGAGCTACGAGGAGTTCTTCCGAGAGCGCCAAGAAGCCCGTTACGGTGGCAAGTCGGGGCCTAAGTGCTGTTGAACCAGCGGCAAGCGTGAACCTGTGGGAGCCTGGGTAACCGGCTCCCACTTTCATTTTCGGCTTGAGGAGATTTCTGCGTGCAAGCGCCCATTCCCGTAACTGTCCTGACCGGCTTTCTCGGTGCCGGCAAGACCACCCTGCTCAAGCACATGCTCAAGGCCGAGCATGGCCTGAAGCTGGCGGTGATCGAAAACGAGTTCAGCGAAGCCGGCATCGATAGCCAACTGCTGGGCGATGAGCCAGTACAGGTCATGACCCTGGCCAACGGCTGCGTGTGCTGCACCATCCACACCGACCTGACCAAGGCCTTGTACCTGCTGCTCGAGCGCCTGGACGCTGGTGAAATCGCCTTTGACCGGCTGGTGATCGAATGCACCGGCCTAGCCGATCCTGCGCCGGTGGCGCAGACCTTCTTCATCGACGAGGAACTGCGCGAGCGCTACATCCTCGACGGCATCATCACCTTGGTCGATGCCGCGCATGCCGAGCTGCACCTGACCCAGGCCATCGCCCAGGCGCAGGTGGGTTTTGCCGATCGTCTACTGCTGAGCAAGACCGATCTGGTCGAGCCGCAGGCGGTGCAAGCACTGCGCGAACGGCTGGCGCGGATCAACGGTCGAGCGGGCATCCGCGTGGTTGAGCATGGCCGCATCGATCTGGCCGAACTGCTCGATGTGCGCGGCTTCAACCTCAATACCGATTTGGGTGTGAGCCTCAAGCCAAGCTTGCGCCCGGTGCTCAAACCGGCCACCCCGGACCGCATCTCGACCTTGGTCCTGCGCACCGAAACCGCGCTGGATATAGACCGCCTCAGCGACTTCATGAACGAGCTGCTGGAAACCCATGGCAAGCAACTGCTGCGTTATAAAGGCGTGTTGAACATCGTCGGAGAACAGCGCCGGCTGGTGTTCCAGGGCGTGCTCAAGCTGTATGGCTTTGACTGGGATGCTGAGTGGAAACAAGGGGAAGCGCGGGAGAGCGTGATGGTGTTTATTGGTGATGAGTTGCCGGAGGAGAAGATTCGTACAGGCTTCGACGCATTGAGCGCGGACTGAAGCTGCAGATCGCATCAAGGCTGCCTGGCGCATGCCGGTAAGTTTTGTAACGCACTTCAGGTTCTGCACTTGGCGCAAGCTCAACAAAAAACCGCTACCAGTTACCTGGCAGCGGTTTTTTCATACCCGACGATCAGGCCGTCGGATAGGCGCTCTTAGTTGCCGTAAACCGGCAGCTTCTTGCAGATAGCCTTGACCTTCTCACGCACGGCGTCGATCACCGCTTCGTTGTTCAGGTCGGCGAGGATGTCGCAGATCCAGCCGGCCAGCTCGCGGCACTCGGTTTCCTTGAAGCCACGGGTGGTGACGGCTGGGGTGCCGAAACGCAGGCCCGAGGTGACGAATGGCGAACGTGGGTCGTTCGGCACCGAGTTCTTGTTGACGGTGATGAAGGCTTTGCCCAGTGCGGCATCAGCGTCCTTACCCGAGATTTCCTGCTTGATCAGCGACAGCAGGAACAGGTGGTTTTCAGTACCGCCGGAAACCACGTCGAAACCGCGCTCGATGAACACGCTGGCCATGGCCTGGGCGTTCTTCACCACTTGCTGCTGGTAAGCCTTGAACTCAGGCTGCAGGGCTTCCTTGAAGCAGATCGCCTTGGCTGCGATGACGTGCTCCAGCGGGCCACCTTGGGCGCCTGGGAATACTGCCGAGTTGAGCTTCTTCTCGATGTCGGCGTTGGCACGGGCCAGGATCAGGCCGCCACGTGGACCGCGCAGGGTCTTGTGGGTGGTGGTGGTGACCACGTCGGCGAATGGCACTGGGTTCGGGTAGACGCCAGCGGCGACCAGACCGGCGACGTGAGCCATGTCGACGAACAGGTAAGCACCGACCTTGTCGGCGATTGCGCGGAAGCGTGGGAAGTCCAGCACCTGCGAGTAGGCAGAGAAGCCAGCAACGATCATCTTCGGCTTGTGCTCGACAGCCAGACGCTCGACTTCGTCGTAGTCGATCAGGCCGTTGCCGTCGATGCCGTACTGGATGGCGTTGTACAGCTTGCCGGAGGACGAAACGCTGGCGCCGTGGGTCAGGTGACCGCCGTGGGCCAGACTCATGCCCAGGATGGTGTCACCGGCCGACAGCAGGGCCAGGTAGACTGCGGCGTTGGCCTGGGAACCGGCGTGTGGCTGGACGTTGGCGTAGTCGGCGCCGAACAGCTGTTTGGCGCGGTCGATGGCCAGTTGCTCAACTACGTCGACGTACTCGCAACCACCGTAGTAGCGCTTGCCTGGGTAGCCTTCGGCGTACTTGTTGGTCAGTACCGAACCCTGGGCTTCCATGACAGCTGGGCTTGTGTAGTTTTCCGAAGCGATCAGCTCGATATGCTCTTCCTGACGCTGAGCTTCTTGCTCCATGGCGGCAAACAGATCGGCGTCGTACTTGGCAATGGTCAAATCACGGCTGAACATGGCGGTCCTCAAGGATCGGGGCAGAATTGGGTGTGCATTCTAACCGATTGATTCGCCCCTGGCATATGAAGTGGCGTCATGTCGCGGACCAATGGAGTTCATGTGGCACGCCGCGCCCCGCCTGGGTTGGCTGGGGGCTGGAGTTGACTTTAAGGTCCGCTTTTTCGGCGCAGATTTCAGCCGCAACACCGTACCTGTGGGAGCGGGTTTACCCGCGAAGCAGGCAACGCGATGGATGGCACCGGCTTCGCCGGTGTTCGCGGGTAAACCCGCTCCTACAGGGATCGCGCCAGTTGACGTGGGATCACTGGAACATGAACAGCGTCTCGTTACTGAACTGCGCCTCGAACTGATTGGCCGGCATCGGCCGGCCGAACAGGTAGCCCTGCACCTCGTCGCAGCCATGCTCGCGGAGGAACTCCAACTGCTCATGGGTCTCCACGCCTTCGGCGATCACCGCCAGGTTGAGACTGTGAGCCATGGCGATGATGGCGCGGGCGATCTGCGCGTCCTGTTCGCCTTCGGGCAATCCATCGACGAAGGTGCGGTCGATCTTCAGCACATCGATAGGGAACTGCTTGAGGTAGTTGAGCGACGAGTAGCCGGTGCCGAAGTCGTCGACCGCGATGCTCAGCCCCAGCTTTTTCAGGCTGTCGAGGATCTGCATCGCCTCATGCACTTCGCGCATCAGGATACTTTCGGTCAGTTCAAGCTCCAGGCACGCCGGCGGCAGGCCGGTTTCTTCAAGGATGGTGGCGATCCGCGTGCCGAGCTGACCATCGGAGAACTGCCGCGCCGAGATGTTCACCGAGACCTTGGGTACCCTAACCTTTGCCAGGTGCCAGGCCTTGAGCTGGCGGCTGGCCTCGCGCAATACCCAATCGCCAACGTCGACCACCAGGCCGAGCTCTTCGATCACCGGGATGAAATCCCCCGGCGGCACCAGGCCACGCCGCGGATGCCGCCAGCGCAGCAGCGCCTCGGCGCCGGTCAGGCGTTTGCCATCACCGCTGAACTGCGGCTGGTAATAAAGTATGAACTCGTTCTGCTCCAGGGCGTGACGCAGGTCGCTCTCCAGCTCCAGGCGCTCCAGGGCGCTGGCGTTCATCTCGGTCTGGTAGAACTGGAAGTTGTTCTTGCCGCGCTCTTTGGCGTGGTACATGGCGGTGTCGGCGTTCTTCATCAGCTGGCTGAGTTCGCTGCCATCCTGCGGGCTCAGGGCGATGCCGATGCTGGCAGTGACGAAGAACTCGCGGTTCTCCAGGACGAACGGCCGCACCAGGCTGCCGAGGATATTCTCGGCCACATGAATGGCGCGGTTCAAAGCCTGCTCGCGCGAAGCCTTGGGTTGTAGCAGCAGGGTGAATTCGTCGCCGCCCATGCGCGCCACGGTGTCGTCGTTATCGACGCATTCAAGCAGACGCTGGGCCATGTCCTTGAGCATGCGATCGCCTGCGGCATGGCCGAGCGAGTCGTTGATCGGCTTGAACCGGTCAAGGTCGAGGAACATCAGCACCACCCAGGATTTTTGCCGTTCGGCTTGCTGCAGGGCGGTATACAGCCGGTCCTGGAACAGCGTGCGGTTGGGCAAGTGGGTCAGGGCGTCGTAATACGCCAGGCGGTGGATGCGTTGTTCGCTGGCCTTGCGTTCACTGATGTCGGTGAAGAAGCACACGTAGCTGGCCAGGTCGCCCTCGTCGTCGAGCACTGCAGTAATCCCGACCCAGGCCGGATAGTGCTCGCCATCGCGGCGCTTGAGCCACACCTCGCCCTCCCAGCTGCCACGCAGGTGCAACTGCTTGAGGATATAGCCCAGGTGCGCATCCTGTTGCTCTTCGACGGTGAGCATGCCCGGCAGTTGGTCGAGCACCTCATCGACCGCATAGCCACTGACCCGGCTGAACGCTTCGTTGGCCTGGACGATATAGCCGGCCGGGTCGGTAATGAGGATGGCCGAGGTCGAGTGCTCGAATACCGTGGCGGCCATGCGCAGGTCTTTTTCGGCTCGGCGCTGCTGGCTGATGTCGCGGCCCACGCCGAGAACGCCTTCGAAGCGCTCGTGCTCATCCCACACCAGCACCAGGCGCAGTTCGATGGGGATCTTGCGGCCATCGGCGCGCAAGCAGTCGAATACAAACAGCTGGGTGGGCAGTTCGCGGCGCAGTTTGGCCAGCTGCTCAGCGTCATCAAGGACCTTGCTGACCCGCTCCATCAGGCTATAGATGCCCGTCAGTTGAGTTGGATTGGCGACGATCGATTGCCAGCCGTTATCGAAGATCCAGTCGGCCTGATAACCCAGTACCGCCAGCACCGAGGGGCTGACGTAGTTGAGCTGCAGTTTGCTGTCGGTAGAGAAGATCACGTCGCTGATGCTTTCGGCGAGCATGCGGTAGCGCTGCTCGCTGTCACGCAACGATTCGCTGGCCTCGATCTGCACCGTGACGTCCTTGCCTACGCCGATGATGCGGGTGACCTGGTCATCGCTGTCGCGGGTCAGCACCTGCTCGCGGATGTCGTAGCAGCGCCAGTTGCCATCCCGGTGGCGGAAGCGCAGCTGGCAGTGCAGCGATTGGCTATGCCCGCTGTCGCGCTGTAGCTGGCGCAGCTCGCGATAATGCGCGGCGTCTTCGGGGTGTAGCAGCAGCTCCCAGAAGCGGTCGCCCATCTGCGCCAGTTCGGCGCGGTCGTAGCCCAGGGTCTGGCCCAGGTGGCGGTTGCTGAAGATCATCCGCTGGCTGGCTACGTCCTGCACATAGAGCTGGTCGGGCACGGTGCGCACTACGTCCGACCAGAAACTCTCGCGCTCGAGCAACGACAGCTCGACCTGTTTGCGGCTAGTGATGTCGCTGATACTGAGGATCACCGCCTGGTAGTCGCGGCGTTGCAGCGGCAGGCGCGACATCAGCCACAGGTGCAGCTCGCCGCCCAGGGGCGCGGGCAGGCGCACTTCCAGTTCGAGCAGCATGCGCTGCTCGATCAACGCATCGATCAGTTGCATGCCAACGCTGTCGCGGCCATCGCCAGTGCCTTCGATCAGCCGCTGCCAGGCGCCCTCGTTGCACTGGACATTGAGCAACTGGCGGGCGACTTCATTGATCTCGGTGATCTTCAGTTCTTGCAGCAGCGAGCGGCGCAAGCCAGGGTCGAGCGCCAGGCTCTGCTTGAGGGCGGCATGATTGCGCAGGTGATAGCGGTCGAGTTGTCCGGGCAGGCTGGACAAGTCCAGCACGCACAAGGCCACGCCCGTGCCCTCGAAGATTTCTTGATAGCGTCGCCGGTCTTCCTGCAAGGCGCGCTGACGACGGCGCATGTTGATCAGCGCGAGCAACGGCAGCAGCGCGCAGATCAGCACCAGCAGGCATTTGCCGATCAGTGCGGGCAGTAGTTTCTGCTGCGCCTGGCCGACGTCATACAGACCGCGCAGTTGCCAGGTGCTGTTATCGATGAATGCCAGCATCACACTTTGTAGCGGCTGGTCACTGACTGGGGTCGGCCCATGGCGTTCGAGCACTTCGCCACTGCGGCTGTTTTCCAACAACCAGAGTGGGTGATCGGGACCGTCCAGGTGCGCCGTCAGTTGCAGGTAGTAGTCTGCCGACAGGCGCAGTAGCCAGTAGCCGCGGCCCTGTTCGGCAGGTTGGCGCAACAGCAGATAGATCAAGCTGTTGTCGGGCGAATTGGTGAAGAAGTAGCTGCGTCCTTGATTGAGATGGAGTAGCTCGTCAATCATCTGGCGGTCGGGACTGCCCTCGAAGCTGTCGCTCAGAACCCGTCCGCTGCTGTCCAACCAGGCCAGATGGCGCAGGCCAGCCAGGCGCCCTTGCAAGGTTGCGCGCAGCGATGGCAGCGCTTCGGGCGTCGGCGGTTTGACATAGGGCTGCACCAGGTTCACCGCCTGCTGCGCTTTGAGTGCCATGTTCAGGTTCAGGTGATCGGCCAGTTCAGCGCTCGCTATCAGGCTGTGTTGGCGCAGATCGGCCTGGGTATGGCGGAACTGGGCGAACAGCTGCCACAGCAGCAGGCCCAGTAAAACCAGCGCCAGCAAGGCCAAGGTGCCCTTGAGCGAACCACGCAGGGAGGCGGTCCCGGCAGTGGGGGCAGGGCGCAAGATTGACGGTTGGTTGAGATTGGTCAAGCGGTGGTCCTGCGATTGGGCTGGCGATGGCAGGGACGGAACATGCATGGGCCGTGCCTGTGCCTGAGCACGGCGCGCACTATAAATCTGCAGACATGGAGCCGGCTAGCATGCCTGCAAATATGGCAAAGTGCCAGTGTGCAGTCGGGTTGCCGACGGTCGTGCTTGGCTGGGGCTGGTCGGCAAGTCCCTGCAACCTGTGCGAGAATGCCGGCCGCTTCATTGTCAACGCTTCTGGAGATGTACGGTTTTGGTTACCCACTATTCCACCAATGGCCTCGATTCCGCCTGCGGGCGCAGCAGTCAGACCCTGGTCAGCACTGTCGTGGCCGATGACGTATCTTGCAAGTCCTGCCAGCGCACGCTGAGCAAAGCTGATGCCGCTGCCGCTACTGTGCGCAAGAGCCCGTCGTTGGCTGAACTGCGTAAGTCGGCGAAGGCGGTTGCCGAGCCTGCCGCTGTTGCTGGCGCCGCTGCTGGCGCACCTGTGGCCAAGCCGGCCGCCGCCAAGCCTGTCAGCAAGCCTGTGGTTCAGCCTGTCAGCAAACCCGCGGCGACGCCTGGCTACAATGCCAAGGCTGCGTGGGCTGCGCGCCTGGCCGAGCAGGCCGGCAACCGCCTGCCGCGTGGCGTGCAAGCGAAGCAGCGTCAAGCTTAAGCCCGCTAGCAGCCTGTTGCGCCCTGATCGCGGGGCAAGCCCGCTCCCACGCAACCGCCATTGGCTGTCGTGGGAGCAGGGCACGCAATTTTCTCGCGGACCGGCTTCGCTCCGGTCCGCCATCCGGCCATCTGTATAACGTCACGACTTGGCGTAGAATGGTCGACTTTGTTCAATGACACCCCGTAAACACATCCCCCTGGCATCAGCCAGGTCGTACGTCGATGTCTTTACCTATCTGATAGAGGGCTTGGTTTTGGCTCAATACGTCTACACCATGCATCGGCTGAGCAAGGTCGTGCCGCCGAAGCGGGAAATCCTGAAGAACATTTCCCTGTCGTTCTTCCCTGGCGCCAAGATTGGCGTGCTCGGCCTCAACGGCTCGGGTAAATCGACCCTGCTGAAAATCATGGCCGGCGTCGACAAAGAGTTCGACGGCGAAGCCCGGCCGATGCCGGAGCTCAATGTCGGCTACCTGCCGCAGGAGCCGCAGCTGGACCCTACCAAGACCGTGCGTGAAGTGGTCGAGGAAGCGGTCAGCGTGATCAAGGACGCCCAAGCGCGTCTGGACGAGGTCTACGCCGCCTACGCCGACCCGGATGCCGACTTCGACAAGCTGGCCGCCGAACAGGCCAAGCTCGAAGCGATCCTGCAGGCGGCCGACGGCCATAACCTGGAGCGTCAGCTGGAAGTCGCCGCCGACGCCCTGCGCCTGCCGGCCTGGGACGCCAAGGTCGAGCATCTGTCCGGTGGTGAAAAGCGCCGTGTGGCCCTGTGCCGCCTGCTGCTGTCGGCCCCTGACATGCTCCTGCTCGATGAACCAACCAACCACCTGGACGCCGATTCGGTGGCCTGGCTGGAGCGCTTCCTGCACGACTTCCCGGGCACCGTGGTGGCGATTACCCACGACCGGTACTTCCTCGACAACGTCGCCGGCTGGATCCTCGAACTGGACCGCGGTGCGGGTATCCCGTACGAAGGCAACTACTCGGGCTGGCTGGAAGCCAAGTCGGATCGTCTGGCGCAGGAATCCAAGCAGCAGAGCGCCCACGAGAAGGCCATGAAGGAAGAGCTGGAGTGGGTGCGCAAAGGCGCCAAGGCTCGTCAGTCGAAATCCAAGGCCCGTCTGGCTCGCTTCGAAGAAATGCAGTCGCAGGAATTCCAGAAGCGCAGCGAGACCAACGAGATCTACATCCCGGCCGGTCCGCGCCTGGGCGACAAGGTCATCGAGTTCAAGAACGTCACCAAGGGCTACGGCGATCGCGTACTGGTCGAGAACCTCTCGTTCGCCATGCCTAAAGGCGCCATCGTGGGTGTGATCGGTGGTAACGGTGCCGGTAAATCGACCCTGTTCCGCATGCTGATGGGCAAGGAGCAGCCAGATTCGGGCAGCATCGAGATCGGTGAAACCGTGCAGCTGGCCTGTGTCGACCAGAGCCGCGAAGATCTTGACGGCAACAAGACCGTGTTCCAGCAGATCTCCGACGGTTCCGACCAGATCCGCATCGGCAACTACGAGATCCCGGCGCGCACCTACGTTGGCCGCTTCAACTTCAAGGGCGGCGACCAGCAGAAGTTCGTCAAGGACCTCTCCGGTGGTGAGCGTGGCCGTCTGCACCTGGCCCTGACCCTGAAGGAGGGCGGTAACGTCCTGCTGCTCGACGAACCGTCCAACGACCTCGACGTCGAAACCCTGCGTTCGCTGGAGGAAGCCCTGCTGGACTTCCCGGGCGCCGCCATCGTGATTTCTCACGATCGCTGGTTCCTGGACCGTGTGGCTACCCACATCCTGGCATACGAAGACGACTCGAACGTGGTGTTCTTCGAAGGTAACTACACCGAGTACGAAGCCGATCGCAAGAAGCGCCTGGGCGATGCTGCTGCCCAGCCGCATCGGGTACGGCACAAGAAGCTGGCGCAGTAAGCTGGTTTTAGTTGCACAACAATGGGGCCCTTCGGGGCCCCATTTTTGTGCCTGTTGCAAGCGCTGCGTTGGAGCGGGGGTTGGCCTGCGATTGCGCTTTAAGGACTACGTGGTCGTTAGTTCTGCTGCTATCGCGGGGCAAGCCCGCTCCCACGATGGTGTCTGTGGTTTTGTATACACTTATATAAAACGCACCAAATAATTTCATAAAAACGACATTTCGCCCTGTTCCAGTGCGATTGCTTCTTGGTAAAGTCGGGAAAAAACCAATAAGTCCAATCCTCTCTTGGTGAGATGTCTAGCATGATCGAATCCGTCGACGACTTCCTCGCGCGTCTGCAACAACGCGACCCTGCCCAACCCGAATTCCACCAGGCCGTGGAAGAGGTCCTGCGCAGTCTGTGGCCTTTCCTCGAAGCCAACCCGCATTACCTGCAAGCCGGTATTCTCGAGCGCATCGTCGAGCCGGAGCGCGCCATCCTGTTCCGCGTGTCCTGGGTCGATGACCAGGGCAAGGTCCAGGTCAACCGCGGTTACCGCATCCAGATGAACAGCGCCATCGGCCCGTACAAGGGGGGCCTGCGTTTCCACCGCTCGGTGAACCTCAGCGTGCTGAAGTTCCTGGCCTTCGAGCAGACCTTCAAGAACTCCCTGACCTCGTTGCCCATGGGCGGCGGCAAGGGCGGTTCGGACTTCGATCCGAAGGGCAAGAGCGATGCCGAAGTGATGCGCTTCTGCCAGGCGTTCATGAGCGAACTGTACCGCCACATCGGTGCCGACCTGGACGTACCTGCTGGCGATATCGGCGTGGGTGCGCGCGAAATCGGCTTCATGTTCGGCCAGTACAAGCGCCTGGCCAACCAGTTCACCTCGGTGCTGACCGGCAAGGGCATGACCTACGGCGGCAGCCTGATTCGTCCAGAAGCCACCGGTTACGGCTGCGTGTACTTCGCCGAAGAAATGCTCAAGCGCCAAGGCCTGCGCATCGACGGTCGCCGAGTCGCCATCTCCGGTTCGGGTAACGTCGCTCAGTACGCTGCACGCAAGGTCATGGACCTGGGCGGCAAGGTCATCTCGCTGTCCGACTCCGAAGGCACCCTGTTCTGCGAAGCCGGCCTGAGCGATGCGCAGTGGGATGCTTTGATGGAGCTGAAAAACGTCAAGCGCGGGCGCATCAGCGAGCTGGCTGATCAATTCGGCTTGGAGTTCCGCAAGGGCCAGACCCCGTGGACCCTGGCCTGCGACATCGCCCTGCCGTGCGCGACGCAGAACGAACTGAACGCCGAGGACGCCCATACCCTGCTGCGCAATGGCTGCATCTGCGTGGCCGAAGGCGCCAACATGCCGACCACCCTCGACGCTGTGGATATCTTCATCGAAGCGGGCATCCTCTATGCCCCGGGCAAAGCTTCCAACGCCGGCGGTGTGGCCGTCAGCGGCCTGGAAATGTCGCAGAACGCCATGCGCCTGCTGTGGACTGCCGGTGAAGTGGACAGCAAGCTGCACAACATCATGCAGTCGATCCACCATGCTTGCGTGCATTACGGCGAAGAGGCCGATGGCAAGGTCAACTACGTCAAGGGCGCGAACATCGCGGGCTTCGTTAAAGTGGCCGATGCGATGCTGGCGCAGGGCGTGGTTTAACACGCGATTGCGTCAGGGCCTCCAGGCGCATGCCTGGGGGCGTTAGCCAGCGCCGCCCTTGCGGCGCATCGCAGGCTTGGCCAGCTCCTGCAGTGATAGACGCCAACTCAGTAGTGATACCACTTGAGCTCCAGCATCACCTCGTTCTGCGCTGAAGCCACATGGCTGAACTCGCGCTTGGCACTCAAGCGCAGCCCCAGGTCCTGGCTGATTTCCCACTGCTGGTTCAGGCTCACACTGCGTCGTACCTCACCATTGGTGAAGTAATCGCCCTTGGCCTCCAGGGTCAGGTTGCCCAGGCCATTGCGCCACAGCAGCCCACCATTGAAGCCTGCAGCCGGTGAGATGAATTCGGCGAAGTCGTTGTGATGCTCGACCCGCACCGTACCCAGGGCAAAGCCGAGCAAGCCATCGGCCAGCTGCCATGTCCCACCAGCACCGCCGTTGACGTGACTCACCAGCACTTCGTCATCATGCTTGCCCGGCACCCGCTCAAGCCCCCCGGCCACCTGCCACGACAGTGGCTTGAGCAGCTCGTTACGCGGTGTCAGCGAGCGAATGGTCGCCAAGTCCAGGCGCTGTACCTGCCAGTCGTTGCCTTCGTATTGGCGCAGCTTGAGCTGAAGAATCTCGATCTGCGCGCCCAGCGGGAAGCCGTAGGCGTTGTCGTTGAGGTCGTGATAGGCCATGCGCAAGCCGTACTCGGCAAAGGCACGGTCGTCACGGCTGCCCACGCCCAGTTGCCAGGTGCGCGACTGGTGGCCGTTCTCTGGCAGCCCAGGGCGCGCGATCTGCAGCGGCGGCGGCGGATTGCGGTTGATCGCCCGCAGCAGCTCGAAACTGCGTTTGGCCTGGCCTGGATCGCGCTCCTGGCCGTTGGCACGGTAGCGCTCCAGGCGATACGCAGCGTCCTGCACCAGCGCCTGGCGCTGACGGGGCAGGGCGGTAAAGTCGGGGTTTTGCAGGTGTGCGGTGTCGGCACTTAGCGCCAGCACCTGTTGTTTCTCCTGATGATCGAGGGCATCTGCCCGCGCCAGCAATTCGCGCTCACGCGAGGGGCGGTAGCGCACACCGGAGACCAGCCCCGATTGCTTAACCGCCTTGACCGTATCGGTCGGGATCGCCGTCAGCGGGAACTGCGAAGTCAGGTCCAGCCCTGGTCGGGCTACCTGCAGCAGCTCCAGCAGGCGATAGGAGCAGTTTTCGTCGAAGAAGAAGTAATCGAACTGGATCTGCTTGAGCTCCCAGACATGCTCGACCATGCGCCCGGTTTCTTGTGGGGTCAGGTCCAGCTGGTACTCCCACAGGTCGCGGTTTTCCAGGCTGCGGTATTCGGACAATTTTTCCTGGTAGGGCATCAGCGCGAACAACCCGGGATAGCCGCCCATCAGCCCTTTCCAGGCATACAGGATGCTGTTGTCGCTGCCTTCGATATAGGCGCCGAAGTTGATCGCGTAGCTCAACAGGGTGGTGTCGTCATCGCGGGTCTTGGCCTGGTCGATGCGCAGCAGGGTGTGGCCGAACATCGACGACGGGCTGTTCAAGTAGGCCGCCGGGAAGATCAACACCGCGCTATGCGGGTCGACCGACTGGTACCACTGGCGATACTCCTGGCAATCGGGCTGCGGCAGGTCTTTGAGGTCAAGCTGCTCGCGCAGCCAGCGGGTGCGCGCCGGGAACACGCACTGGGCGTGTTTATCGCCAAGGCTGGCCGGCGCATACAACGCCTGCACCGTCGCTGCCAGCTCACGATCAGGGTGGTGGCCGCCGTCCTCGGCAAGGAAGAAGTTTTTATCGTCGACATAGCTGCGCCAGCCGCCAAGCTTGCCGGTCTCATAGTGACCAAGGGCGATCCAGTAGGGCGTCGCCGCCAGCTGTTGCAAGCGTGCCGGGTCAACCTGGGGCGCAGCGTGAAGCTCGGCGCTGGCAAGCAGCGTCAAAAGGGCAAGGCGTTTGAGCATGTCGGGCAACTACGTCTGAATGATGCCGATGGTGGAATGCCAAACCCGCCCCGAAACCGGGGCGGGAAGGGCTGGACTCAAGCCTCGGTGGCGTACTTGGCCAGTTGTGGGTCGCTCTTGAGCACGGCAAGGGTGTTGCTGTGCACGGTTTCGGCGGTGACATCGGCGCTGGAGAAGATCTCGCCGAAGTGCTGGTGGGTGACCGCGGCAAAGTGCGCACGATCTTCAGGCGCTACACCGAGGACCACGGCATAGGTGGTCAAGGCTTCGCCCTGGCCCTGGGCCATGTCTTCGGAAAGCTCGTTCATCATGCCGTTCATGGCAAACCAGGACTTGCCGCCGTAGGTCAGCGAAGCCTTGGTCGAACAGCCGTTGGTGCCGGAAGTCATACCGAACGTGGCGTTGCCGGACGTGCCGTTGGTGGTGGAAGCCAGGAAGTGGGCGGGAGTGCCGCGCTGGCCTTCGAACAGCATGTTGCCCCAGCCGCAATTCGGGCCGCCTGGCGCTTCGGCCATGGCGTTGAGCGAGACGACGGTGAACAGGGTACCCAGAAGAATCCGTTTCATAGCTTTGTTCTCTTTCTCAGTAGACGTACCAATGGTCAGGGGTTCTGGCAACGCCGTTGCCAGGTCGGGAAAGCAAACCGCCAACCCGCGCAAGGTTGGAGTTTAGGCACGATCCAAAGGTTGCGTGGCTTATTGCGAAAAATTGCATCGCTAATCGCCGTATCCTTGCTGCGACATAAAGTCCCAGTGAGCCTTGCAAGGCGCGGGCAGGCAGCGCCAGAATGCCTTCATCGCCCCGCCGAAGTAAGGAAACCCAATGCCCGATCCTGTCGCTGCGCGCCTGCGTCTTGCGCCTGAAGCCCTGACCCGGCGTTTTTCTCCTGAGCAGTTTGCTTTTACTCATACCGACGATCTGGAGCCGTTTCGTGGAGTCCTGGGCCAGGAGCGTGCTGTCGAGGCCCTGCAATTCGGTGTGGCCATGCCGCGCCCTGGTTACAACGTGTATGTGATGGGCGAGCCGGGCACCGGCCGCTTCTCGTTCGTCAAGCGCTACCTCAAGGCTGAGGGCAAGCGCCAGCAGACCCCGGCTGACTGGGTCTACGTCAATAACTTCGAGGACTCGCGCGAACCCCGTGCGCTGGAGCTGCCGTCGGGCACCGCCAGCGAATTCATCAGCGACATGGGCGGTCTGATCGACAACCTGCTGGCGACCTTCCCGGCCGTGTTCGAACACCCGTCCTACCAGCAGAAAAAAGGCGCCATCGACCGCGCCTTCAACCAACGCTACGACCGCGCCCTGGATGTGATCGAACGGGCGTCGCTGGAAAAAGACGTGGCGCTCTATCGCGATGCCAGCAACGTCGCCTTCACCCCGATGAGCGAGGGCAAGGCGCTGGATGAGGCCGAGTTCGCCCAGCTGCCGGAGGAGGTGCGCGAGCGTTTCCACGAGGATATCGCCGAGCTTGAAGAGCGCCTCAACGAGGAGCTCTCCAGCCTGCCGCAGTGGAAGCGTGAGTCGAACAACCAGCTGCGCCAGCTCAACGAAGAAACCATCACCCTGGCGCTGCAGCCTCTGTTGGCCCCGCTGTCGGAGAAGTACGCCGAGAACGCGGCCGTCTGCGCCTACCTGCAATCGGTGCAGCTGAACCTGCTGCGCACGGTGGTCGAGCAGTTGGTCGATGACAGCAAGACCGATGCCGTGGCGCGCAAGATGCTCGAAGAACAGTACGCGCCGAGCCTGGTGGTCGGCCATCACATCAGCGGCGGCGCGCCGGTGGTGTTCGAGCCACACCCGACCTACGACAATCTGTTCGGGCGGATCGAATACAGCACCGACCAAGGCGCGCTGTACACCTCCTACCGCCAGCTGCGTCCAGGTGCGCTGCACCGGGCCAATGGCGGTTTCCTGATCCTTGAAGCCGAGAAGATGCTCGGCGAGCCCTTCGTCTGGGATGGCCTCAAGCGCGCCTTGCAATCGCGCAAGCTGAAAATGGAGTCGCCGCTGGGCGAGCTGGGCCGGGTGGCCACGGTGAGCCTGACGCCGCAGGTGATCCCGCTCAACGTCAAGCTGATCATCATCGGCTCGCGTCAGCTGTACTACGCCTTGCAGGATCACGACTCGGACTTCCAGGAGATGTTCCGGGTGCTGGTCGACTTCGACGAAGACATGCCCATGGTCGACGAGAACCTGGAGCAGTTCGCCCAGTTGCTGCGCACCCGCACCAATGAGGAGGGCATGGCGCCGCTGACCAGCGATGCGGTAGCGCGCCTGGCCACCTACAGCGCCCGCTTGGCGGAGAACCAGTCGCGGCTGTCGGCGCGCATCGGTGACCTGTTCCAACTGGTCAGCGAAGCCGACTTCATTCGCCAGCTGGCCAATGACGAGATGACCGACGCCGGGCATATCGAACGCGCCCTCAAGGCCAAGGCCACCCGTACCGGGCGGGTTTCGCAGCGAGTGCTCGACGACATGCTTGCTGGGATCATCCTGATCGACACCGAAGGTGCAGCGATCGGCAAGTGCAACGGCTTGACCGTGCTTGAAGTGGGCGATTCGGCGTTCGGTATGCCGGCGCGGATTTCCGCCACGGTATACCCGGGCGGCAGTGGCATCGTCGACATCGAGCGTGAGGTCAACCTGGGCCAACCGATCCACTCCAAAGGGGTGATGATCCTCACCGGTTACCTGGGCAGTCGCTATGCCCAGGAATTCCCCCTGGCGATTTCGGCGAGCATTGCCCTGGAGCAGTCCTACGGCTATGTCGACGGCGACAGTGCATCGCTGGGTGAAGCCTGCACGTTGATCTCGGCGCTGTCGCGCACGCCACTCAAGCAGTGCTTTGCTATCACCGGCTCGATCAACCAGTTTGGCGAGGTGCAGGCGGTCGGCGGGGTCAACGAGAAGATCGAGGGCTTCTTCCGCCTGTGCGAGGCGCGTGGCCTGACCGGTGAGCAAGGGGTGATCATTCCCCGCGCCAACGTCGCCACCCTGATGCTCGATGAGCGCGTGCTGCAAGCGGTGGAGTCGGGGCTGTTCAATGTCTATGCGGTGAGCCAGGCCGATGAAGCGCTGAGCCTGTTGGTCGGCGAAGAGGCGGGTGTGCCGGATGACAAGGGCGAATTCCCCGAGGGCAGCGTCAACGCACGGGTGGTTGAGCGGCTCAGCGAGATCGCCGAGATGATCAGCGAAGAAGACATCAAGGACGCAGAAAAGGAGCGTTTGGAGGAGATGGTGGCCCAGGCTAAGCCTGCGTAAGTCAATAAATCGGCGCTGGCGGCCATGTGCTACCGTTCAGCGCCGGTTTTCCATCTTTTTGCGGCTTTCTTCTATGCTGGAACTTAAGGATGGCTACAGCGTTCAGGATGGAAACAGCCTGGTGATCGAAGGCTGAACTGGGCTTTTCAGAGGGGACGCGGCCATGCGCAACCTCAGCCTCACCCGCCAGTGCCTGGGCCTGGTGACCCGCATCGAATGCAGCATCCGTCCGCTTGCCGGCGACAATGGCATGTGGACGTTGCTGTTCGCCGCCGGCATGGCCGGCGAACAACCCTCGGCAATCAAGGCCCAGGGGCCCTTCCATGGGCCATTGGTAGCTGAGTCGGTGCTCAACGCCATCGTCGACAGCCTGACCTTGCATGGGTATCAGGTGGCCGAGGATCCGCAGATCTGGTGTCTGCACTTGCAGGCGCAGCTGCGCAAGATCAACGGCGAGCGCTGTCGAAATCTTGGGGATTATCAATTCCACCCAG
>NZ_JBICKL010000055.1:0-68485 GCF_043104195.1 Pseudomonas sp. xss_2 | reverse complement strand
GGCTTGCCCCGCGATGAGGCCGGCACCGACTGGCTAAATCAGTCGACGCTCACACCGGAAAACGCATTGCGCCCAAACGGGCTGACTTTGAAGTCGTGCACCCTGGCGCTGATCGGCTGGTTGACCGTGGAATGCGCCACCGGGGTAATCGGCACCTGTTGCTTGAGCCGCTGCTGGGCCTGCTGGTAAAGCGCGCTGCGTTGTTCGCGGTCGGTGACCTGCTTGGCCTGCTGGACCAACTGGTCATACTGCTGATCGCACCACAGCGAGTAGTTGTTGCTGCCAATCGCGCCACAGCTATAGAGGGTGCCAAGCCAGTTGTCCGGGTCGCCGTTGTCACCGGTCCAGCCGATCAGGGCGATGTCGTGCTCGCCACTTTTCATGCGCTTGAGGTACTCGCCCCACTCGTAGCTGACGATGCGCACCTTGAAGCCGAGCTTGCTCCAGTCGGCCTGGAGCATCTCGGCCATCAGCTTGGCGTTGGGGTTGTAGGGGCGTTGTACCGGCATCGCCCAGAGGGTGATCTCGGTGCCTTCCTTGACCCCTGCCTGTTTGAGCAGCGCCTTGGCTTTCTCGGGGTCGTAGGGTTGGTCCTTGAGGGTGTCGTCATAGGACCACTGGGTCGGCGGCATGGCATTGACCGCCAGTTGCCCGGCGTCCTGGTACACAGCCTGGATGATCGCTGGCTTGTTCACTGCCATGTCCATCGCTTGGCGCACCTGCAGCTGGTCGAACGGCGCATGGCGGGTGTTGTAGGCGATGTAGCCGAGGTTGAAGCCTGGCTTGCTCAGCACCTGCAGTTGTTTGTCGGTCTTGAGCTTGGGCAGATCAGCGGGGCGCGGGTGCAGGGTCACCTGGCATTCATTGCGCCGCAGCTTCTGGATGCGCACCGACGGGTCGATGTTGATCGAGAAGATCAGGTTGTCGATCTTCACGTCCTCGGGCTTCCAGTAGTCCTGGTTGCCCTTGTAGCGGATCTGCGAGTCCTTCTGGTAACGCTGGAATACGAAGGGGCCGGTGCCAATCGGTTTTTGATTGATGTCGCTGGGTTTGCCCGCCGCCAGCAGATGGTCGGCGTACTCGGCGGAGAGAATCGCGGCGAAGCTCATTGCCAGGTTCTGGATGAACGCGGCGTCGACGTTGTTGAGGGTGAATACCACGGTCATTGGATCGGTTTTTTCGACCTTGGCGATGGTCTTGTCCAACCCCATGCTGACGAAGTACGGGAACTCGGTGGGGTAGGCTTTGCGTAAGGGTTGTTGTTTGTCGAGCATGCGCTGGAAGGTGAACAGCACGTCGTCGGCATTGAAGTCTCGGGTCGGAGTGAACGTCTGGTTGCTGTGGAATTTCACCCCAGGGCGCAGGTGGAAGGTGTATTGCAGGCCGTCCGCCGAGACCTGCCATTTCTCGGCAAGGGCTGGCTGCACGGCAGTGGCGCCGCGCTCGAATTCGACCAGGCGGTTATAGATCGGCTCGGCGGCATCGTTGTCGGTGGCGCTGGTGTATTGGGCGGTGTCGAAACCGGCCGGGCTACCTTCGGAGCAGAACACCAGGTTGTTGGCCTGGCTGATTGGGGCCTGGGTCAGTAAGCCCAGGCCAAGCACAACGGAACACAGCGGAATCTGGCGCATGGCAAGTCCTTTTCCTGATCGATGTCAGCTGCAGCAGGGATGAATGACGGCAACAGAAACCCGTTCCTGACGGTACGGCCGTCAGGAAGGGGATGACAGGTTGCGAATTCGCTTAGTGCTGCGGGAAATTTCCGATAGCTCGCGACGAAGCGTCTGATGAACTATCGACAGCCCGAGCCCACCACGCCGATCAGGCGAGATGGGCAGGCGGGTCTATTTCTCCACGCTCACGCCGTAGAAGGCGTTCAAAGCGAAGGGGCTGATCTTGAAGTCCTTAACCTTGGCGCTCATGGGCTGGTACACGGTGGAGTGGGCGATCGGGGTGATCGGCACCTGCTCCTTGAGGATGTGCTGCGCTTGCTTGTACAGCTCGGTGCGCTTGGCCTGGTCGGAGGTGGCCTTGGCCTGCTTGATCAGGTCGTCGTAGGGTTTGTAGCACCACTTGGAGAAGTTGTTGCCGTCGATGGCATCGCAGCCGTAGAGGGTGCCCAGCCAGTTGTCCGGGTCTCCGTTGTCACCGCTCCAGCCAATCAACATGGCGCCTTGCTCGCCGCCCTTGGAGCGCTTGATGTACTCGCCCCACTCATAGCTGACGATCTTGGCCTTGATGCCGATCTTGGCCCAGTCCGATTGCAGCATCTCGGCCATCAACTTGGCGTTGGGGTTGTAGGGGCGCTGGACTGGCATGGCCCACAGGGTGATCTCGGTGCCTTCCTTGATCCCGGCCTCCTTGAGCAGCTGCTTGGCTTTTTCCGGGTCGTACTTGGCGTCCTTGATGCTGGTGTCGTAGGACCACTGGGTCGGCGGCATGGCGTTGACTGCCAACTGGCCGGCGCCCTGGTACACCGAATCGATGATCTGCTGTTTGTTGACCGCCATGTCCAGCGCTTCACGCACCTTGAGCTGGGCCATCGGGTTGGGCTGGTTGCTGCCCTTGATCTGGTCCATCACGTTGTAGGCGATGTAGCCGAGGTTAAAGCCGGCCTGTTGCGGCATTTGCAGGTTTTTGTCGGCCTTTAGCGGTTCGATATCGGCAGGGCGCGGGAACAGGGTGACCTGGCACTCGTTCTTCTTGAGTTTTTGCATGCGCACCGAGGCGTCGGTGGTGATGGCGAAGATCAGGTTGTCGATCTTCACGTCCTCAGGCTTCCAGTAGTCCTTGTTGCCCTTGAAGCGAATCTGCGCGTCTTTCTGGTACTTGCTGAACACGAACGGGCCGGTGCCGATCGGCTTCTGGTTGATCTCGGCGGCCTTGCCGTCCTTGAGCAACTGGGCGGCGTACTCGGCCGACTGGATCGAGGCAAAGCTCATGGCCAGGTTCTGGATGAACGCTGCGTCAACCTGATTGAGGTTGAAGCGCACGGTGTGCTCATCGACTTTCTCGACCTTGGCGATGTTGCTGTCCATGCCCATGTCGGTGAAGTACGGGAATTCGGTGGGGTAGGCTTTGCGGAACGGGTCGTTCTTGTCGAGCATGCGGTTGAAGGTGAACAGCACGTCGTCGGCATTGAATGGGCGGCTGGGCTTGAAGTAATCGGTAGTGTGGAACTTGACCCCTTCACGCAGGTGGAAGGTGTAGGTCTTGCCGTCGTCGGAGACGTCCCACTGGGTGGCCAACCCGGGGATCACCGCGGTGCCGCCGCGTTCGAACTGGGTCAGGCGGTTGAACACGGTCTCGGCCGAGGCGTCGAAGTCGGTTCCGGTGGTGTACTGCCCTGGGTCGAAACCGGCTGGGCTGCCTTCGGAGCAGAACACCAGGTTGCTTGCAGCGAGGGCAGACGGTGCGCTGGCAAGCAAGCCTGCGCCGACCAGGAACGGAATGACTGCGTGTTTGAGCATGGTGGCCTCATTGTTGTCATTTTTGGATTTGAGGTGGCCTCGTGAGCCGACCTGCGGATACTTATGCAGGGGGTGTTCCCAATGCAACACCATGAAGGATAGCTGGCGTCAAAAAAGTGGTACGGGCGTACATCAATGTCGCATCGATGTAAGTTTCGCCGAAGTTGATCGTTTGCGAGGGGGTAATGCTGGCATTTTGCCGAATATTTCGAGGGCAGAATGCAATAGGGATGCACCCTAAAGGTGCGTAGGAAGGATCTGAGTTAGGTGTAAGTTGGAAGCTTCAAGCTGCAAGTGAAAGCCGGTTCCGTATTGCACGGACTGTCTTTGACTTGCCGCTTGAAGCTTGCCGCTCAAAGCGGGTTCAAGGCATCTGCACTTCGATCAAGCCATCGGCGTTCATGCTGACTTCACTGGTCCCCGCTTCGATATCCGGTGCCGGCGCCGCCTCGTCAGCACCCATCGCTTTCATCGCCATCGGCGCGCTGCGCAGGTACGGGCGGGGATAGCCACTGCTATTGAGGTTCAGGTTGACCACTTTATAGCCCTTGCCGCCAAGCGCTTCGGTGGCCAGTTGTGCGCGAGCCTTGAAGGCGTTGACCGCATCCTTGAGCAGCTCGTCCTCGCTGGTCTTGCGGGTGTTCGGCGCGATGGAGAAATCCATGCCGCCCATCTTCAGCTCTTGCAGCAACTCGCCGGTGAGTTTGGACAGGGCCGGGAAGTCGGCGCTTTCCAGGCGCAGCTCGGCGCGTTCGCGCCAGCCGGTGATCTTCTGGCCTTTGCTGTCATACACCGGGTAGCTGTTGCGGCTGCCCTGGCTGATCTTCACTTCCTTGACCTGGCGGGCCTGTTGCACGGCCTTGTTCATGGTCTCGGTGATCTCCTTGGCCAGCTTGCCCGGGTCGCTGTTCTGGGCTTCGCTGTACAGGGTCACGACCATCAGGTCGCGGGCAACTTCCTTGCTCACTTCAGCGCGCAGCGACACCTGGTTGTAACGCGGCTCATCGGCTGCCAATGCGGGCAGGCTGGCCAGCAGGCCGCAGGACAGGATCAGGGCAGTGCCGCGACGAGGGATTTGCATGAGTGACTCCTTGGCGAATTGAAGGCGTGGAGATTGGCGTTCCATTCCACGCATGGCCCATCAGACCGGCAACAGTGTAGTGGGTTCACAAATGCCATCATCAACCTGTGACAAAGTGTGGCGCTTTGCCGCATCACTGCAGCGAGGGGCCCGGCTTCGGTATACTCCAGCCGATTTTCCTGGAGCACTCATCAGGAGAGCTCATGCTCGCTGCCGCACAACCGCTGTCCGCTACTCGTCAGAACCTCTGGCGCCTGACCGTCATTCGCGTGCTGGTCCTGGCCGCTCAAGCAGGCTCGGTAGGTGTTGCCTACTGGACCGAACTGCTACCGCTGCCCTGGCTGTCGCTGGTGGTAACGCTCGCCCTGTCTTCGCTGCTGTGTGCCTTCACCGCCTTGCGCTTGCGCCTGTCGTTGCCGGTCACCGAGCTTGAATACGCCTTCCAGCTGGCCTGCGACTTATTTATCCACAGTGTCTTGTTGTACTACTCCGGTGGCTCGACCAACCCGTTCGTGTCCTATTACCTGGTGCCGCTGGCGATCGCTGCGGTGACCTTGCCGTGGATCTACTCGCTGGTGCTTTCAGGCCTCGCCCTGGCGGCCTACAGCCTGTTGCTGGTGCAGTTCTACCCGCTGGAAACCTTGCCGCTGGCGCGCGACAAGATGCAGGTTTATGGCATGTGGCTGAGCATCGCCCTGGCCGCAGCGGTGATTACCTTCTTTGCCGCGCGCATGGCCGAGGAGCTGCGCCGCCAGGAGCAACTGCGCAGTGAGCGCCGCGAAGAAAGCCTGCGAGACGAGCAACTGCTGGCGGTCGCCACCCAGGCGGCCGGCGCTGCCCACGAGCTGGGTACGCCGCTGTCGACCATGAGCGTGCTGCTCAACGAGATGCGCCAGGATCACCACGACGCCCAGTTGCAGGAAGACCTCGCCGTGCTGCAGGACCAGGTCAAACTGTGCAAGCAGACCCTGCAGCAGCTGGTGCGAGCCGCCGAGGCCAATCGGCGCATGGCCATCGTCAAGCAAGATGTCACTGCCTGGCTGGACGAAGCACTCAACCGCTGGCACCTGATGCGCCCGGAAGCCAGCTACCGCTTCCAGCGCTTGCAAGATGGCCGGGTCCCGCAGCTGACGCCGCCGCCGGACCTCACCCAGGCCCTGTTGAACCTGTTGAACAATGCCGCCGATGCCTGCCCGGATGACTTGGAAGTGCGTCTGGACTGGGACGACCAGGACATCATTATCAGCATCCGCGACCATGGCCCGGGGATTCCCCCAGCCATTGCCGAGGCAATCGGCAAACCCTTCTTTACCACCAAGGGCAAGGGCTTCGGCCTTGGCCTGTTCCTGAGCAAGGCCAGCGTTACCCGTGCGGGCGGCTCGGTGAAACTCTATAGTCATGAGCAGGGCGGCACCCTTACCGAGCTGCGCCTGCCCTATGGCAAGCGAGGAGATGAACGATGAGCGATGAAATTCAGGTTGAAGGCGAAGAACTGCCGCATTTGTTGCTGGTAGACGATGACGCCACCTTCACTCGGGTCATGTCCCGTGCCATGAGTCGCCGCGGGTTCCGCGTGAGCACCGCATCCTCCGCTGAGGAGGGCTTGGTCCTGGCCCAGAACGACCTGCCGGACTACGCCGCGCTGGACCTGAAAATGGACGGCGACTCAGGGCTGGTGCTGCTGCCCAAGCTGCTGGAGATGGATCCGGAAATGCGCGTGGTGATCCTCACCGGTTACTCGAGCATCGCCACGGCAGTCGAGGCGATCAAGCGCGGCGCCTGCAACTACCTGTGCAAGCCGGCCGATGCCGATGATGTGCTGGCGGCGTTGCTGTCTGAGCATGCCGACCTGGATTCGCTGGTGCCGGAGAACCCGATGTCGGTGGATCGCCTGCAGTGGGAACACATCCAGCGCGTGCTGGGTGAGCACGAGGGCAATATCTCTGCCACCGCACGAGCGCTGGGCATGCACCGGCGCACGTTGCAGCGCAAGCTGCAAAAGCGTCCGGTTCGCCGCTGAGTGTGGATAGCTTGGATCGGTTTGAGAGGGCCTTGTCCCGCCTGCAAGCCGATCCAGGCGCCACAAAACTAGCCGAATCTGAAGGATATTTCCTTTTATTGCAGGCAAATGCCCGCACCTTGCGCAGCTCGCGTATCATTAGCGCCCTAACGGCAACCCCTAGGACCGCTCGCGAATGCTCGCCCTTCTCATCCAGACGCTGAACATCACCGCACCGGTGTTCGCCATGCTGTTCATGGGCGTATTCCTCAAGCGTATCCGCCTGATCGACGATAACTTCAGCAAGGTCGCCTCTTCGCTGGTGTTCAACGTCTGCATGCCTGCCTTGCTGTTTCTTGGTATTTACCACGCCGACCTGCAAGCAGCGATCAAACCTGGTGTCATCCTCTATTTCATCGCCGTTACCCTGGTCGGCTTCGCCATGGCCTGGGGCCTGGCTATCTGGCGGGCGCCGCTGGCCGAGCGAGGCATCTATACCCAAGGCGCATTTCGCGGCAACAACGGTGTGATCGGGCTGGCCCTGGCCGCCAGCCTCTACGGCGACTACGGCATCTCGCTGGGCGCGGTGCTCGCGGGCCTGGTGATCCTCATGTACAACTCGCTGTCGGCGGTGGTGCTGGCGGTGTACAGCCCGGACCTCAAGTCCGATCCGTGGAGCATCTGCAAGAACATCTTCAGCAACCCGCTGATCATCAGCGTGTTGCTGGCAACGCCGATGGCCTACGCCCAGGTGCCACTGCCCAACTGGCTGCTGACCTCCGGGGACTATCTGGCGCAGATGACCCTGCCGCTGGCGCTGATCTGCATTGGCGGCACCTTGTCGCTGGCGGCGCTGCGCGACAGTGGCAAGCTGGCCATCGACGCCAGCCTGGTGAAGATGGTGTGGCTGCCGCTGGTGGGCACTTTGGGCGCCTGGCTGTGTGGGTTCCGCGGTGCCGAACTGGGCATCCTGTTCTTGTACATCGGCAGCCCCACGGCTGCGGCCAGTTATGTCATGGCGCGCGCAGCCAATGGCAACCATGAGTTGGCGGCGTCGATCATCGTGATCACCACGCTAATGGCGGCGATCACCACCAATATCGGCATCTTTATCTTGCAGTGGGGCGGATGGATCTAGATCCTGACTGCAAACAACTCCAATAACACTGCCTCCTGACCAAAGGACACTTCATGCAAGACCAGAACACGCCTGAGCGGTTACAGCGCGGGCTGAAAAACCGCCATATCCAGCTGATCGCGCTGGGCGGGGCGATCGGTACCGGGCTGTTCCTGGGCATCGCCCAGACCATCCAGCTGGCCGGTCCGTCCGTTTTGCTGGGCTATGCCATCGCTGGCCTGATGGCCTTCTTCATCATGCGCCAACTCGGCGAGATGGTGGTCGAAGAGCCCGTCGCCGGCAGCTTCAGCCATTTTGCCCACAAGTACTGGAGTGAGTTCGCCGGGTTCGTCTCTGGTTGGAACTACTGGGTGGTGTATGTGCTGGTGGGCATGGCCGAGCTGACTGCCGTGGGCATCTATGTGCAGTATTGGTGGCCAGACTTCCCCACCTGGGCCACGGCCGCGATCTTCTTCGTCGCAATCAACCTGATCAACCTGACCCAGGTGAAGGTCTACGGCGAGCTGGAGTTCTGGTTCGCGCTGGTCAAGGTGATCGCGATTGTCAGCATGATTGGCTTTGGCGCCTGGCTGCTGACCAGTGGCCATGGCGGCCCGGATGCCAGTGTGGCCAACCTGTGGCAGTACGGTGGCTTCTTCCCCAATGGCGTCACCGGTTTGATCATGGCCCTGGCGGTGATCATGTTCTCCTTCGGCGGCCTGGAGCTGGTCGGCATTACCGCGGCCGAAGCGGACAACCCACGGGTGAGCATCCCCAAGGCTACCAACCAGGTGGTCTATCGCATCCTGATTTTCTACATCGGCGCGCTGGCAATTCTGCTGTCGCTGTACCCCTGGCAGAAAGTGGTGCAGGGCGGCAGCCCGTTCGTGATGATCTTCCATGAGCTGGACAGCGACCTGGTGGCGACGATCCTTAACGTGGTGGTGCTGACTGCCGCGCTGTCGGTGTACAACAGCTGCGTGTATGCCAACAGCCGCATGCTGTTTGGCCTGGCCAGCCAGGGCGATGCGCCACGCCAGCTGCTCAAGGTTAGCCGCCGCGGTGTGCCGTTGACCGCACTGGGCGTGTCGGCTGCGGCCACCGGCTTGTGCGTGCTGAACAACTACCTGATGCCAGGGGAGGCCTTTGGCCTGCTGATGGCGCTGGCGGTGTCGGCGCTGGTGATCAACTGGGCCAGCATCAGCATTACCCACTTGAAGTTCCGCAAGGCCAAGATCGAGTCGGGTGAGACGCCGTTCTACCGTAGCTGGGGGCATCCGGTGACCAACTACCTGTGCCTGGCGTTCATCGTGTTGATTCTGGTGGTGATGTACCTGACCCCGCCGATTCGTATCTCGGTGATGCTGATTCCAGTGTGGATTGCGGTGCTGGGTGTGGCGTTCCACCTGAAGAAGAAACGTCAAGCCGTCAGGGCCTGAAGAGCGCGTCGGCCCTATCGCGGGGCAAGCCCGCTCCCACGCAATCTGTGTGAACCCATAGAAGTTGCGTGGGAGCGGGCTTGCCCCGCGATAGGGCCGGCCCTGACACCTTAACCTTCGTAGCTGTCGATCACTTCCTGCGCAGCGCGGAAGGCATCAATCGCCGCCGGCACCCCCGCATACACGGCGCAATGCAGCAACGCCTCGCGAATCTCTTCCATCGTACAGCCATTGTTCAGCGCCCCGCGCACATGCCCCTTGAGCTCTTGCGGGCACTTCAGCGCAGTCAGGGCCGCCAGGGTGATCAGGCTGCGGGTCTTCAGCGGCAAACCGTCACGCGACCAGACACTGCCCCAGGCATGTTCATTGACGAAATCCTGCAGGGGCTGGGTGAAATCGGTGGCGTTGTTCAGTGCGCGGTCGACGAACGCGTCGCCCATTACTTGGCGGCGCACCTGCTCGCCAGTCTTTGCTGCATCGGCCATGTTGTTTTCCTTAGTGTTGGCGGCGCCAGGCACGCAGGGTGGTGTACAGCAGAATCACCCCAAGCACTGGCAGGACATAGAACAGCATGAGGTTTTCCAGGCGCCCGGCCAGCGGCATGCCGGTGGTGAAGGTCACCACATGCAGGCCGTAGGCCAGGTATAGGCAGAGGAACACCAGCCCTTCGGCGCGGGTGACGCGGTAGCCTGAATAGAACACCGGCAGGCTCAAGGCGGCAACGCCGAGCATCACCGGCAAGTCGAAGTCTAGCGCGTTGGGCGATATCGACAGTGGGGCAGGAGTGACCAGGGCAGTGACGCCCAGCACCGCCAACAGGTTGAACAGGTTGCTGCCGATCACCGTACCTACGGCGATCTCGCGCTCGCCGCGCAGGGCGGCGATCAGTGCGGCAGCAAGCTCCGGCAGTGAGGTGCAGACGGCGACCACGGTCAGGCCAATGATCCGCTCCGACAGCCCCAGGTCGGTCGCGACTTCGACGGCAGCCTCCAGCAGCAGGTGGCCAGCCACACTCAACAGCCCCAGGCCGAGCAGAATCTGCAGCACGGCGCCGGTCCAGAAGCGCCCAGAACTGCTTGGCAGTGGACCGGGTGCGGGATAGGTGCGGGCATAATGGCGGGACTGATGCCAGAGCATCGCCAGATAGCCGACCAGGCCAATCACTAACAGCAGCCCCTCCAGCCTCCCCAATTGACCGTTGGCTGCCAAGATGTAGACCAAGGCGCTGGCGGCAACCATCAGCGGGATATCCAGCCGCACCAACTGGCGCGAGACGCGCAGAGGGATGATCAGCGCGGCGAGGCCAAGGATCACCAGCACGTTGAAGATGTTGCTGCCGATCACGCTGCCGACCGCCACATCCGGCGCGCCCTGGTAGGCCGCCTGCAGGCTCACGGTCAGTTGCGGTGCGGTGCTGCCGAACGCCACCAGGCTCAGGCCGATGATCAGTGGTCGCACGTGCAGGCGGCTCGCCAGGCGCAGGGCGGCGCGCACCAGCAGTTCGGCGCCGAGCACCAGCAATAGCAAACCGAAGCCCAGTTGCAGGAGGCTGAAAGTGGGAAGGGTGGCCAGGTCGAAAATGGTCAGGGCTCCAGTCGGATCAGTCGCTCAGACCTTGTACCCGGACTCGCGCGGTTCCGCTACGGATCATGCCGATTTTTTCTGCGGCGGCGCGGGAGAGGTCGATCAGTCGGCCGCGGGTGTGTGGGCCGCGGTCGTTGATGCGTACCACGACGCTGCGCTGGTTGGCCAGGTTGGTCACCAGTACCCGGCTACCGAAGGGCAGGCTGCGGTGGGCGGCGGTCAGGCCATGTTGGTTGAACGGTTCGCCGCTGGCGGTGCGTTTGCCGTGGTGGCGTGAGCCGTAATAGGAGGCGGTGCCGCTGGTGTCGTATCCGCGAGGGTCGATATCGTGGCTGGCACAGCCGGCCAGCAGGGAGAAAAGCGCCAGGGCGCTGAGGCTACGCCGCATTCTGGGTGGTGCTCCTGAGTGAGTCATCGCGGGGCAAGCCCGCTCCCGCATGAGCGTAGAGCTCACCTGGGAGCGGGCTTGCCCCGTGATTGGGCTTACCCTTCGAGCTTGGCCTTGAGCAATTGGTTCACTTGCCCCGGGTTGGCCTTGCCTTTGGAGGCTTTCATCGCCTGGCCGACAAAGAAGCCGAACATCTTGCCGCGCTTGGCCTCGTCGGCCGCGCGGTACTGTTCGACCTGCTCGGCGTTGGCCGCCAGCACTTCGTCGAGCATCTTGTCGATCGCGCCGGTGTCGGTGACCTGCTTGAGGCCTTTGCTCTCGATGATGCTGTCAGCATCGCCTTCACCGGCCGCCATGGCCTCGAACACGGTCTTGGCGATCTTGCCGCTGATGGTGTTGTCACGAATGCGCAGCAACATGCCACCGAGCTGTTCGGCGCTGACCGGCGCCTGGTCGATCTCCACGCCCAGCTTGTTCAGCAGGCTGCCCAGCTCGACCATGACCCAGTTGGCGGCAAGCTTGGCGTCGCCACCAATCTTCACCACTTGCTCGAAGTAGTCCGCTTGTTCACGGCTGGAGGCCAGCACGTTGGCGTCGTAGGCCGACAGGCCGTACTGGCTCTGGAAGCGCTCGACCTTTTGTGGCGGCAGCTCCGGCAGGCCGGCGCGGACGGTTTCGAGGAAGCTGTTCTCGATGACCACCGGCAGCAGGTCAGGATCGGGGAAGTAACGGTAGTCGTTAGCTTCTTCCTTGCTGCGCATGGAGCGGGTTTCGTCTTTGTTCGGGTCGTACAGGCGGGTTTCCTGGACAACCTTGCCACCGTCTTCGATCAGGTCGATCTGACGCTGGATCTCGCTGTTGATCGCGCGCTCGATGAAGCGGAACGAGTTGACGTTCTTGATCTCGCAGCGGGTGCCGAACTCGGCCTGGCCTTTGGGTCGGATCGAGACGTTGCAGTCGCAACGCAGCGAGCCTTCGGCCATGTTGCCGTCGCAGATGCCCAGGTAACGCACCAGCGCATGGATCGCCTTGACGTAGGCCACGGCTTCCTTGGCGCTGCGCATGTCCGGCTCGGATACGATCTCCAGCAGCGGCGTGCCGGCGCGGTTCAGGTCGATCCCGGTGGCGCCGTTGAAGTCTTCGTGCAGGCTCTTGCCAGCGTCTTCTTCAAGGTGCGCACGGGTGATGCCGACGCGCTTGATGGTGCCGTCTTCCAGGGCGATGTCCAGGTGGCCCTTGCCGACGATCGGCAGCTCCATCTGGCTGATCTGATAGCCCTTGGGCAGGTCAGGGTAGAAGTAGTTCTTGCGCGCGAAGACGTTGCGCTGGCCGATTTCGGCATCGATGGCCAGGCCGAACATGCAGGCCATGCGCACGGCTTCCTGGTTGAGCACCGGCAGTACGCCAGGCATGCCCAGGTCGACCAGGCTGGCCTGGGTGTTCGGCTCAGAACCGAAGGTGGTGGCGCTGCCGGAGAAAATCTTCGACTGGGTGGCGAGCTGGGTATGAATCTCCAGCCCGATCACAACTTCCCATTGCATGTGTGAATTCCTCAGAAGCCGTTGGGGGCGCGGGTGTGCCAGTCGGTGACTTGCTGGTAGCGGTGCGCGACGTTGAGCAGGCGGCCTTCCTGGAAGTACGGCGCCAGCAGCTGCACGCCCACTGGCAGGCCTTCGACGAAGCCCGCTGGCATCGACAGGCCCGGCAGGCCCGCCAGGTTGGCGGTGATGGTGTAGACGTCTTCCAGGTAGGCGGCGACCGGGTCGCTGCTCTTGGCGCCAAGCTTCCAGGCCGGGTTCGGCGTGGTTGGGCCAAGGATCAGGTCGACCTGCTCGAAAGCCGTCATGAAGTCGTTCTTGATCAGGCGGCGGATCTTCTGCGCCTTCAAGTAGTAGGCATCATAGTAACCGGCCGACAGCGCGTAGGTGCCGACCATGATCCGCCGTTGCACCTCGGTGCCGAAGCCTTCGCCACGCGAGCGCTTGTACAGGTCGGTGAGGTCCTTCGGGTCTTCACAACGGTAGCCGAAGCGTACGCCGTCGAAGCGCGACAGGTTGGAGGAGGCTTCCGCCGGGGCGATCACGTAGTACGCGGGGATTGCGTGCTGCATGTTCGGCAGGCTGATTTCCTTGACCACTGCGCCGAGCTTTTCCAGCTCCTTGACGCTGGCCAGGACCAGGTCGGCGATGCGTGGGTCGAGGCCGGCACCGAAATATTCTTTCGGCAGGCCGATGCGCAGGCCTTCGAGCGGCGCATTGAGGTTGGCGCTGTAGTCCGGCACCGGCTCATCGATGCTGGTCGAGTCCTTGGCGTCGAAGCCGGCCATGCCTTGCAGCAGCAGTGCGCAGTCTTCGGCGGTGCGCGCCAGTGGGCCACCCTGGTCGAGGCTCGAGGCGTAGGCGATCATGCCCCAGCGCGAGACGCGTCCGTAGGTCGGCTTGAGGCCGGTGAGGTTGGTCAGCGCCGCCGGCTGGCGGATCGAGCCGCCGGTGTCGGTGCCGGTGGTTACCGGCAGCAGGCGTGCGGCCACGGCAGCGGCGGAGCCACCCGACGAGCCGCCAGGCACGTGCTCGAGGTTCCACGGGTTTTTCACCGGGCCATAGTGGCTGGATTCGTTGGCCGAACCCATGGCGAACTCGTCCATGTTGGTCTTGCCCAGGGTGACCATGCCGGCTTCGGCCAGCTTGGCGACCACGGTGGCGTCATACGGCGCCTTGAAGTTGTCGAGCATCTTCGAGCCGCAGCTGGTGCGTACGCCGTTGGTGCAGAACAGGTCCTTATGGGCGATTGGCGCGCCCAGCAGCGCACCGGCTTCACCCGCGGCGCGGCGGGCGTCGGCGGCACGCGCCTGGCCCAGGGCCAGGTCTTGGGTGACGCTGATGAAGCTGTTCAGTTGTGGGTCGAGTTGCTTGATCCGCGCCAGCAGGGCGCCGGTCAGCTCTTCGGAGGAAAACGACTTGTCGGCGAGTCCGCGGGCGATCTCGGCCAGGGTCAATTGATGCATGGCAGGTGCTATCCCTTACTCGATGACTTTCGGAACCAGGTACAGACCGTTTTCGGTCGACGGGGCGATGGCCTGATAGCTATCGCGCTGATTGCTTTCAGTGACCTGGTCGGGGCGCAGGCGTTGGCTGGCCTCCAGGGGGTGGGCCAGAGGCTCGATACCGCTGGTGTCGACGGCTTGCATCTGGTCGACCAGCCCGAGAATACTGTTCAAGGCATCGGTGATGCGTGGCAGTTCGCCTTCATTCAGGCCCAGTCGGGCCAGATGGGCGATCTTTTCCACGTCGGAGCGTTGAAGCGCCATTGGGGATCTCCAGGGAAACAAAACGGATTAGGTCCGCGATCAGGAACATGCCAGCATTTTGGCGGTCAAAGGGCCGCGATCATCTGCAGGCTTGCTCGGAAAAACTGCCAATTTAACATATTGGCTCCTTGCCCAAAATCCCTGCCATTGTTAGAGTTTGCCGCACTTTTTTACCCACGCTTTCCCCAGGGTCACTTTCCCATGTTCAAGAAACTGCGTGGCATGTTTTCCAGCGATCTTTCCATCGACCTGGGTACTGCCAACACCCTTATTTACGTGCGTGAGCGCGGTATCGTCCTGAATGAGCCCTCGGTTGTTGCCATCCGTACCCACGGCAACCAGAAAAGCGTCGTCGCCGTCGGTACCGAAGCCAAACGCATGCTGGGCCGTACGCCTGGCAACATTGCTGCCATTCGTCCGATGAAGGACGGCGTGATCGCCGACTTCAGCGTTTGTGAAAAAATGTTGCAGTACTTCATCAACAAGGTCCACGAAAACAGCTTCCTGCAGCCCAGCCCACGTGTGCTGATCTGCGTGCCGTGCAAATCGACCCAGGTCGAGCGCCGTGCCATCCGTGAGTCGGCCCTCGGCGCCGGTGCACGTGAAGTGTTCCTGATCGAAGAGCCAATGGCTGCCGCTATCGGTGCCGGCCTGCCGGTCGAAGAGGCGCGTGGTTCGATGGTCGTCGATATCGGTGGTGGTACCACTGAAATCGCCCTGATCTCGCTCAATGGCGTGGTCTATGCCGAGTCCGTTCGCGTTGGCGGCGACCGCTTCGACGAAGCGATCGTGACCTACGTGCGTCGTAACTACGGCAGCCTGATCGGCGAATCCACCGCCGAGCGCATCAAGCAGGAAATCGGCACCGCCTACCCAGGTGGCGAAGTGCGTGAAGTCGACGTACGCGGCCGTAACCTGGCCGAGGGCGTGCCACGCGCCTTCACCCTCAACTCCAACGAAGTGCTCGAAGCCCTGCAAGAGTCGCTGGCGACCATCGTTCAGGCGGTCAAGAGCGCCCTGGAGCAGTCGCCGCCTGAGCTGGCCTCGGACATCGCCGAGCGCGGCCTGGTGCTGACCGGTGGTGGCGCCCTGCTGCGCGACCTGGACAAGCTGCTGGCGCAGGAAACCGGCCTGCCGGTGATCGTCGCCGAAGACCCACTGACCTGCGTCGCCCGTGGCGGCGGTCGTGCGTTGGAAATGATGGACAAACACGCCATGGACCTGCTCTCGAGCGAGTGATCCACGGCGTTGTCCAACGTTCGGTAATGATCGCCCGGTTTACAGGTGGCACGTGCAGTGCTACCTGTATGCGCTGGGCTGGCGTCCGTTGGGCGCTGTTTCCGTCAACCCGCAGCAGGCCGGTGCATTGCTCCATGTCCAATGACCTCCTGAATCGTCGTCCACGAGGAACGGCCCATTAAACCGCTTTTCTCCAAGGGCCCTTCGCTGGGCGTTCGCCTGCTGGTGCTGGTGGTCCTGTCGGTCGCGCTGATGGTGGTCGACTCGCGCTTTGCCTTGCTCAAACCGGTACGCAGCCAGATGGGGCTGGTGCTGATGGAATCCTATTGGCTGACCGACCTGCCGCAGCGCGTGTGGCAAGGCGTGGCCAGCCAGTTTGGCAGCCGCACCGAGCTGGCCGCCGAGAACGAGAAGCTCAAGACCGAGGCCCTGCTGCTGCAAGGGCGGCTGCAGAAGCTGGCCGCGCTGACCGAGCAGAACGTGCGCCTGCGTGAACTGCTCAACTCCTCGGCACTGGTCAACGAGAAGGTCGAGGTCGCCGAGCTGATCGGTGTCGACCCCAACCCCTTCACCCACCGCATCCTGATCAACAAGGGCGAGCGCGACGGCGTGTTCCTCGGCCAGCCGGTGCTCGATGCCCGTGGCCTGATGGGCCAGGTGGTCGAGTTGATGCCGTACACCTCGCGGGTCCTGCTGCTGACCGACACCACCCATAGCATTCCGGTGCAGGTCAACCGCAACGGCCTGCGCGCCATCGCCAGTGGCACCGGCAACCCGGAGCGCCTGGAGCTGCGGCATGTCGCCGATACCGCCGACATCAAGGAAGGCGACCTGCTGGTGAGCTCGGGCATGGGCCAGCGCTTCCCGGCAGGCTACCCGGTGGCCACGGTCAACGAAGTGATCCACGACTCCGGCCAGCCGTTTGCCATTGTCCGCGCCATCCCTACCGCCGCGCTGAACCGCAGCCGCTACATGCTGCTGGTGTTCAGTGACCGGCGCACACCGGAAGAGCGTGCCACCGAGGCGGCGATCGCCCAGGAGGAAGCCGACCGTAAAGGTGTGGCACCCGCTCCGCTTAGCGGTAGCCCGTCCACGGCGCCCGCTGCTACCTCGGCCCCGGCTGCGCCGACAGGCGCCGCACCGGCCACTCCGGCCGCACCTGCTACCCAGGGCGCAGCCCCCGTCAATCCGGCAGCGGCGCCTGTGGCGCCGAGCCAACCTGGGAGGCATTGATGGCCAGTTCGCGCAGTAAGAACGGTTGGTTCATCTGGCTGACCTTCGTCATTGGCCTGCTGCTCAGCGTTTCGCCGATGCCGCAGTTCATGGAAGTCTTCCGCCCGATGTGGCTGGCCATGCTGGTGTCGTTCTGGGCGCTGGCAGTGCCGAACAAGGTCGGCATGACCACCGCGTTCATCCTCGGCCTGGCCGAGGACGTGCTGTATGGCACGCTGTTGGGGCAGAACGCATTGATCCTGACCCTGATCACCTTCTTGGTGCTGTCGCTGCAACAGCGCCTGCGTATGTTCCCCATGTGGCAACAAAGCCTGGTGATCCTGGTGATCTTCGGCATCGCCCAGCTGATCCAGCTGTGGTTGAGCGCGCTCACCGGCAATCGCCTGCCGACCCTGGCGCTGGTCTGGTCAGCGGTGATCAGTGCCTTGCTCTGGCCGTGGATCAGCTTTGCCTTGCGCGATATTCGCCGTCGCTTGCACATCCACTGACCGGCAACGCCGCGACTGACAGGGAGCTGTCCCATGACCCCGCTGTACCTAGCCTCCGGCTCGCCGCGCCGTCGTGAACTGCTGACCCAGATCGGCGTGCCGTTCACCACGATCAGTGCCCCCATCGATGAAACCCCGTTGCCTGGTGAAACTGCTCCGGCCTATGTCGAGCGCTTGGCGCGGGCCAAGGCCGCCGCAGGTCTTGGCCAGGTGTCAGGCCCGGCGGTAGTGCTCGGTGCAGATACAGCAGTGGTGCTCGATGGGCGCATCCTGGGCAAGCCTGAGAGCCGTGAACATGCCATGGCCATGCTCGCCGACCTTGCAGGCCGTGAGCATCAAGTGCTCACTGCGCTAGCGCTGAACGATGGCCAGCGTTGCTTGAGCGTGTGTGTCAGCAGCACTGTGCGCTTTCGCCCGATCAGTAGCGACGAAGCGGCCCGCTACTGGGCCAGCGGCGAACCGCTGGACAAAGCCGGTGGCTACGCCATCCAGGGGCTGGGCGCGGTGTTCGTCACCGGCCTGGTCGGCAGCTACTCGGCAGTGGTCGGCTTGCCCCTGAGCGAAACCGCCGATCTGCTCGGTCAATTCGCCATTGCCTGCTGGCAACTGCCGGCGGCTCAGCCAGAGGATTGAACGCTTCGCTAGCCAGGGATCGGTCAGCGATCCATCATTATCCAAGACCTTTGACGAGAGCCTGCCATGAGTGAAGAGATCCTGATCAACATCACCCCGATGGAATCGCGCGTGGCAGTGGTGGAAAACGGTGTCCTGCAAGAGGTGCATGTCGAGCGCACCCAGCGCCGCGGCATTGTCGGCAACATCTACAAGGGCAAGGTGGTGCGGGTGTTGCCGGGCATGCAGGCGGCCTTCGTCGACATCGGCCTGGAGCGCGCAGCGTTCATCCATGCCTCGGAGATCTCCCAGCGCGAAGGCTCGGCGGTGGAAACCATCACGGCGCTGGTGCATGAAGGCCAAGCCTTGGTGGTGCAGGTGACCAAGGACCCCATCGGCACCAAGGGCGCTCGGCTGACCACCCAGCTGTCGATTCCCTCGCGCTACCTGGTGTACATGCCGCGTAGCAGTCATGTCGGGATTTCCCTGAAGATCGAAGACGAAGCCGAGCGCGAGCGCCTCAAGCAGGTGGTCAGCAACTGCGTCGAGCAGGAGAACATCAAGGACGCCGGTGGCTTCATCCTGCGCACCGCCGCCGAAGGCGCGCGCCAGGAAGACATCCTCCAGGACATCCGCTATCTGCGCCGCCTGTGGGAGCAGATCGGCAGCCAGATCCAGACCTGCGGCGCGCCGACCGTCATCTACGAAGATCTCGGCCTGGCCCTGCGGACCCTGCGCGACCTGGTCAACCACAAGATCGAGAAAATCCGCATCGACTCGCGGGAAACCTTCCAGAAGACCACCCAGTTCGTCGGCGAGCTGATGCCTGAGATCGCAGATCGTCTGGAGCATTATCCTGGCGAGCGACCGATCTTCGATCTGTACGGCGTCGAGGACGAGATCCAGCGAGCCCTGGAGCGCAAGGTACCGCTCAAATCCGGTGGTTACCTGGTAGTCGATCCGGCCGAGGCGATGACTACCATCGACGTCAATACCGGCGCCTTCGTCGGTCATCGCAATCTTGAGGAAACCATCTTCAAGACCAACCTGGAGGCGGCCACCGCCATTGCCCGGCAACTGCGCCTGCGCAATATCGGCGGGATCATCATCATCGACTTCATCGACATGGAAGACGAAGAGCATCAGCGCCAGGTCCTGCGCACTCTGGAAAAGCAGCTCGAACGTGATCACGCCAAGACCAACATCATCGGCATCACCGAGTTGGGCCTGGTGCAGATGACCCGCAAGCGCACCCGTGAAAGCCTTGAGCAGGTCCTGTGCGAGCCATGCGCCGGCTGCCAGGGGCGCGGCAAGCTGAAAACCCCTGAAACCATCTGCTACGAGATCTTCCGCGAGATCCTCCGGGAGGCGCGCGCCTACCAGGCCGAGGGCTATCGAGTGCTGGCCAATCAGAAGGTGGTCGACCGCCTGCTCGATGAAGAATCGGGCAATGTCGCCGAGCTTGAAGCCTTCATCGGTCGAACCATTCGCTTCCAGGTCGAGTCCATGTACTCCCAGGAACAATACGATGTGGTGCTCCTCTGACGCGTTCTGAAACCCTTCGCCAGCTGGCGAAAACCAGGCTTGGGGCCATAGTTAAGGCACGACTTGGAGGGCCATGGCCATGGGACGTCTGACCCGCGTTCTGAGCGCCTTGACCCGCTGGGGGCTGGGCCTGTGCGCCCTGTTGGCGGTGCTGGTGGCGCTGTATGTCAGCCTCGGTCGGCAACTGGTACCGCTGGTAGCCGAATACCGCGCTGATGTAGAGAGCAAGGCCGAGCAGGCCTTGGGCTTGCCTGTGCACGTAGGTGCGCTGGAAGGGCGCTGGAGCGGCCTGGCACCGGTGTTGCGCGTGCGTGATCTGCAATTGGGCGAGGGCGCTGACGCCCTGCGTCTGGACGATGTGCGGGTGGTGCCTGATCTGTGGGCCAGCCTCAAGGCCCGCGAAATACGCCTGGCACGGATTCAACTGGGCGGCCTGCAACTGATTCTGCGCGAGGACGAGCAAGGCGCCTGGGTGCTCGAAGGCCTGCCGAAAAAAGACGATAGCCCGCTCGATCCTGCGCAAGCGCTGCAACGCTTGCAGCAGCTGGGCCGTATCGATGTGTTCGACAGCCAGGTGACCCTGCACCCCTGGCAGCGCGACCCGCTGACCCTCACCTACGTAAGCCTTGGCCTGCAGGCCGGCGCCTCGCGCCAGGCCGTCGACCTGCGTGCCACCTTGCCGGACGGCCAGCCGCTGGCAGTCAATCTGCGCAGTCGCGCCAGCGCCAGTACGTGGCGTGAGGGTTCGTTGCAAGGTTACCTGAGCTTGCCGCAGAGCGATTGGGCGCGCTGGTTGCCGCCGCGCTTGCTCGGCCAGTGGCAGGCCAATGCCCTCAAGGCCGGCGGCGAACTGTGGATCGACTGGCGCAATGGCCAATTGCAGCAGGCGGCGGTTCGCCTCAATGCCCCGCAGTTACGCGGCGCCTATGGCCAGCGCAAAGCGGTAAGCCTGGAAGACCTGGCGCTTTCGGCGTGGGTCCAGCGCGATAAAGAGGGTTATGCAGTCGTCCTCGACTCGCTGGCGGCGAGCATCGGCAAGACCCGCTGGGAAACTCACCTGCAAGCACGCCAGCAGTTGGGCCAGACGCCTGCCGATGAAACCTGGTCCGTCCAGGCCGACCGCCTCAACCTGACCCCACTGACACCGCTGATCAATGCCCTGGCACCGCTACCGGAAAAAGTCATGGCGGTAGTCGATGGCCTGAACGTGACAGGTGCCTTGCGCAATGTGCATTTGGATATCCGGCCCAAGGCCGAAGGTGATCAGCGTTTGCAGTTTGCCGCCAACCTGGAGCGAGTCGGTTTCGATGCCTATCACGGTGCTCCAGCGGCCGGGAATGTCAGTGGCAGCATCGCCGGCGACCTGGGCCAAGGCGAACTGCGCCTGGACACCGATGCCTTCATGCTGCACCTGTACCCGATCTTCGCCAAACCCTGGCATTACCAGAAGGCCAACGCCCAGCTGAACTGGCGCCTGGACAAAGAAGGCTTCACCTTGATCGCGCCGTATCTGAAGGTGCTGGGCGAGGAGGGCAAGATCGCTGGCGACTTCCTCATCCGCCTGCTGTTCGAAGAAGGGCGCGAAGACTACATGGACCTGCGCGTCGGCTTGACCGAAGGCGACGGGCGCTATACCGCCAAGTACCTGCCTGAAGTGCTCAGCCCGGCACTCGATGAATGGCTGCGCAGCGCCATCGTCAAAGGCACGGTCGATGAGGGTTATTTCCAGTATCAAGGTTCGCTGAACCACGGCGCGACGCCTGAGGCGCGCAGCATCAGCCTGTTCTTCAAGGTGCGCGATGCAGCGCTGGACTTCCAGCCTGGCTGGCCGCAGGTGCAGCACGTTGCCGGTGATGTACTGATCGAAGACAGCGGCGTGCGCATCAAGGCCCAGCGCGGCCAGCTGCTCGATACCCAAGTCAGCGATGTCAGCGTCGATATTCCTCATGTCGAAGAAGGCCAGCACAGTCATCTGTATCTGGATGGCGACTTCGATGGCGGCCTGGGCGACGGCCTGAAGATCCTCCAGCAAGCTCCGATCGGCACTGGCGAGATCTTTGCGGGCTGGGAAGGCGAAGGGCCGCTCAAGGGCAAGGTCAAACTGGATATTCCCTTGGCACGCGGCGAACGGCCGAAAGTGCGGGTGGATTTCACCACTGCTGATGCGCGCTTGAAAGTCGCCCCGCCAACCCTGGAATTGAACAAGCTCAAAGGCGATTTCAGCTTCGACTTCGACAAAGGCCTGAGCGGCAAGGACATCACCTTGCAGGCCTTCGGCAAGCCGGTCAGCGCGCAAATCAGCGCCGAAGGTCAGCCTGGCCAGATGCAGACCCGGATCAATGCCTCCGGCCAGGTGGCGCTCAAGGCCCTGACCGACTGGCTGCAATTCAAGCAGACCTTGCCAGCCAGTGGTGAGCTGCCTTATCAGCTGCAGTTGAGCCTGGGCAGCCGGGACAATCGCCTGAGCGTCAATTCGTCACTCAAGGGGCTGGCCATCGATTTGCCGGCGCCGTTTGGCAAGACGGCCCAGCAGACGCGTGATAGCCGCTTCAGCATGACCCTGCAGGGCGCCGAACGACGATTTGATGCCGCTTACAGCGATCTTGCCCGCTTTGCCTATGCCGCGCCTGGCGACAAGCTGGATCAGGGCCGCGGTGAGCTGCTACTGGGCACGGGCGAGGCGCAAGTGCCTTCTGGTCAGGGTCTGCGCGTGCGCGGCCGGCTGGAAACGTTGGACCTGGAGCCCTGGCAGCAGCAGGCGCAACGCTTCGCCGGACAAGACCCTGGCGGCAGTGCCCGGCAGAATCTGCAAGGGGTTGACCTGAGCATCGGCAAGCTCAAGGCCTTCGGCATGGACTTGAACCAGGCCGTGGTGCGCCTGGCCCGCGCTGCTAATGCCTGGGACCTGCGCCTGGACAGCCGCGAAGTGATGGGCAACGCACGCATCCCCGACGCCAAGGCGCAGCCGATGGTGGTCAAGTTGCAGACTTTGCGTCTGCCGCCTGCCGATCCTGCCGAAACCCAGAGCGAGGATGGCCCCGATCCGCTGGCCACGTTCGACCCGCGCAAGGTGCCCGCGCTGGACCTGACCATCGACAAGCTGTACCGCGGCGACGATCTGTTCGGCAACTGGGCGTTGAAATTGCGCCCCACCCCGCGCGGCGTTTCTTTCGATGATATCGACATCGAAATCAAAGGCCTGCACATCGATGGCAGCGGCGGCTGGGAAGGCGATCCAGGTGCTACCGGCAGTTGGTACAAGGGCCGGTTGGACGGCAAGAACCTGGCTGATGTGCTCAAGGGCTTTGGCTTTGCGCCAACGGTCACCAGCCGAGATTTTCGCCTGGATGTCGACGGGCGCTGGCCTGGCTCGCCGGCTGCAGTGGGGCTGAAGAGCTACTCCGGCAGCCTCGATGCCGCGCTGCGCACCGGCCAGTTCGTCGAAGTCGAGGGCAGTGCCCAGGCCTTGCGGGTATTTGGCCTGTTGAACTTCAACTCGATCGGCCGGCGCCTGCGCCTGGACTTTTCCGACCTGTTCGACAAGGGCTTGGCCTATGATCGGGTCAAAGGCCTGCTGGTGGGCAGCGAGGGGGTCTACGTGACCCGTGAGCCGATCACTGTTACCGGGCCGTCGAGCAACTTCGAGCTTGATGGCACCCTGGACATGGTCCGCGACCGGGTCAACGCTAACTTGCGAGTGACCCTGCCGGTGACCAATAACCTGCCACTGGCAGCGCTGATTGTCGGGGCACCGGCCATCGGTGGCGCACTGTTCCTGGTCGATCGGTTGATCGGTGACCGGGTAGCGCGGTTTGCCAGCGTGCATTATCGCGTCGAGGGGCCATGGAAAGAGCCTAAAATCACCTTTGTGAAACCTTTCGAAAAGTCGCGCTAGGAGCTGGGATGAAGTCAGCGGTGATTCAGATGGTCAGCCAGGATGACATTTTGGCCAACCTGCAGCGTGCCCAGGCCCTGCTCGAACAAGCCGCTGAGGGCGGGGCACGGCTGGCCGTGTTGCCGGAGAACTTCGCCGCCATGGGTCGCCGTGACGCCGCAGCCATCGGTCGCGCCGAGGCATTCGGGCAAGGGCCGATCCTGCCCTGGTTGAAACGCACCGCCCGCGACCTCAAGTTATGGATTGTCGCCGGTACTTTGCCGTTGCCGCCGGTCGGCCAGCCTGAGGCCAAGTCGCATGCCTGCTCGCTGCTGATCGACGAGCACGGGGAGGTGGCCGCTCGCTATGACAAGCTGCACCTGTTCGATGTCGATGTTGCGGACAACCGCGGCCGCTATCGCGAGTCCGATGACTATGCCCACGGCAGCCAAGTGGTGGTTGCCGATACGCCGGTGGGACGCGTGGGCCTGTCGGTGTGCTACGACCTGCGGTTTCCCGAGCTGTACAGTGCCTTGCGTGCAGCCGGAGCGGAGCTGATTACCGCGCCGGCGGCTTTTACCGCCGTGACCGGTGCGGCGCACTGGGAGGTGCTGATTCGCGCGCGGGCGATCGAAACCCAGTGCTACCTGCTCGCTGCGGCGCAAGGTGGCACGCATCCCGGACCCCGGGAAACCCACGGTCATGCGGCGATTGTCGACCCCTGGGGGCGAATCGTTGCGCAGCAGGCGAGCGGCGAAGCCGTCCTGCTGGCAGAACGTGACAGCGATGAACAAGCGTCCATACGGGCGCGGATGCCGGTGATCAAGCACCGGCGCTTTTTCTCGCAGGACGCCTTGCGGCCTGCGCACACCTCGGAGTGACTATGAGCGAGATGTTAACCACTGTCAGCGATCATCTGCTGGCGCCGGGCGGTCTGACCCTCGACAGCCTGCAATCAGTGCTGGGCGAGCTGGCCGGGCCAGGCATCGATGCCGCCGACCTGTACTTCCAAGGGCAGATCTCGGAAACCTGGGCCCTTGAAGACGGTATCGTCAAGGAAGGCAGCTTCAACCTTGACCAAGGCGTGGGCGTGCGTGCCCTGTCCGGTGAGAAGACCGGCTTCGCCTACAGCAACGCGATCAACCTCGAAGCGCTGACTTCGGCCGCCCGTGCCGCCCGCTCGATCTCCCGCGCCGGCCAGAACGGCACGGTACAGGCCTTCCGCAGCCAGGACGTCGCTGCTTTGTATGCGCCGAACAACCCGCTGGATGTGCTCAGCCGGGCGGAGAAAGTCGAGCTGCTCAAGCGCGTCGATGTCGCCACGCGTGCGCTCGATCCACGTATCCAACAGGTCAGCGTGAGCATGGCTGGGGTCTGGGAACGCATCCTGGTCGCCGCCGCTGACGGCAGCCTGGCCGCCGACGTGCGCCCATTGGTGCGCTTCAATGTCAGCGTGATCGTCGAGCAGAATGGCCGTCGCGAGCGCGGCGGGCAGGGCGGTGGCGGTCGTACCGACTACCGCTTCTTCACCGACGAGCGAGTCATGGGGTATGCCCGCGAGGCCTTGCGTCAGGCGCTGGTCAACCTCGAAGCGCAGCCTGCGCCAGCAGGCACCTTGCCTGTGGTGCTGGGGCCGGGCTGGTCCGGGGTGCTGCTGCACGAAGCCGTAGGGCATGGCCTGGAAGGTGACTTCAACCGCAAGGGCAGCTCGGCCTACAGCGGCAAGATCGGCCAGAAGGTCGCCTCCAGCCTGTGCACCATCGTCGATGACGGCACCCTGCAAGATCGCCGTGGCTCGCTCAGCGTCGACGACGAAGGCACGCCGACCGAGTGCACCACGCTGATCGAGAACGGCATCCTCAAAGGCTATATGCAGGACAAGCTCAACGCACGCCTGATGGGCATGGCCGTCACCGGCAATGGCCGGCGTGAGTCCTACGCCCACCTGCCGATGCCGCGCATGACCAACACCTACATGCGTGCGGGCGAGAGTGATCCGGCGGAGATCATCGCTTCGGTCAAGAAGGGCATCTACTGCGCCAACCTGGGCGGTGGCCAGGTCGATATCACCAGCGGCAAGTTCGTCTTCTCCACCAGCGAGGCGTACTTGATCGAAGACGGCAAAATCACCGCGCCCGTCAAAGGTGCGACGTTGATTGGCAATGGTCCGGAGGCGATGAGCCGGGTGTCGATGGTCGGCAATGACCTGGCCCTGGACAGTGGTGTCGGGACCTGTGGCAAGGATGGCCAGTCGGTGCCGGTCGGCGTTGGGCAGCCGACGCTGAAACTGGATGCGATTACCGTTGGCGGAACCGGCGGGTGATTTCTGGGGCTGCGCTGCAGCCCCAAATGACGTTACTCAGCGCAGGCCGCGCTGGGTTTCGTCGAGCTCGCGGATGTATTTGAACACCTTGCGCGCAGCGGCCGGCGGTTTGTTCCGGGCCTTTTCGTGCTGGGCATGACGGATCAGCGAACGCAGGTGCTGACGGTCGGCCTCGGGGTACTCGTTGATGAAACGCTCCAGGTCTTCGTCAGTGCCGTCGACCAAGCGATCACGCCAGCGCTCCAGGCCGTGGAAACGCTCGTTGTACTGGCGGGTCGAACTGTCGATCTGATCGAGCAGAGCGAGGATCGCGTCAAGGTCCTGGTCGCGCATCAGCTTGCCGACAAACGACATGTGACGTTTGCGGGCGCCGTGCGCGGTGTGCTTGCTCGATTCGGCCAGCGCTTTGCGCAGGCCATCGGTCAGGGGCAGTAGAGCCAGGGTATCGGGCTTGAGCGTGGTCAGGCGCTCGCCCAGTTCGACCAACGCATGCAGCTCGCGCTTGATCTGGGTTTTGCTTTTTTCGCCGTCGAAGGCGTCGTCGTATGAATCAACCATGGTGGCAGTCCGCTGGAAAACGCCGCCATGATAACCAGTCGGGGGCCGCTTGTCCGGCCCGGTCGTAGAATGACCCTCGCCGTAAGCAGAATTTGAGTGGAGAAGACCATGAGTGCAGTCCAGAGCATAGGCCCCAAGGACCTGCCGGCATTGCAGGAGCAAGTCGAAGCGATCGTTGCCGAGGCGCGTCGCCAAGGCGCCAGCGCTTGCGAGGTCGCGGTGTCGCTGGAGCAGGGGTTGTCCACCACGGTGCGCCAGCGCGAAGTGGAAACGGTCGAGTTCAACCGTGACCAAGGCTTTGGCATCACCCTCTATGTTGGCCAGCGCAAGGGCTCGGCCAGCACCTCGGCGAGTGGCCCGGAGGCGATTCGCGAAACGGTTGCAGCGGCCTTGGCGATTGCCAAGCACACCTCTGAGGACGAGTGCGCAGGTTTGGCCGATGCCGCGCTGATGGCCCGGGATATCCCCGAGCTTGATCTGTACCACGACTGGGACATCGATCCGGAGCAAGCCATTGAAAAGGCCCTGGCCTGTGAAGCGGCTGCGTTCGAGGCCGATGCGCGGATCAAGAACGCCGATGGCACCACCCTCAATACCCACCAGGGTTGCCGGGTCTATGGCAACAGCCATGGATTCATCGGTGGCTATGCCTCCACGCGGCACAGCCTCAGTTGCGTGATGATCGCCGAAGGCGACGGGCAGATGCAGCGCGATTACTGGTACGACGTCAACCGCCAGGGCGAGCTGTTGGCCGACCCCCGCAGCATCGGCCTGCGTGCCGCGCAGCGTGCGGCCAGTCGTCTGGGCGCGCGGCCGGTGCCGACCTGTGAAGTGCCGGTGCTGTTCTCGGCAGAGCTTGCCGGTGGCTTGTTCGGCAGCTTCCTGGGGGCGATTTCCGGCGGCAACTTGTATCGCAAGTCGTCGTTCCTGGAAGGCGCGATTGGCCAGCGCTTGTTCCCCTCCTGGCTGACCCTCGACGAGCGCCCGCACCTGCCGCGAGCGTTGGGCAGTGCTGCCTTCGATGGTGATGGCCTGGCAACCTATGCCAAGCCGTTCGTCGAAAACGGCGAGCTGGTGTCCTACCTGCTGGGCACGTACTCCGGGCGCAAGCTGGGTTTGCCCAGCACCGCTAACTCGGGAGGGGTGCACAACCTGTTCGTTACCCATGGCGAGGAAGACCAGGCGGCGTTGATCCGGCGCATGGGCCGTGGCTTGTTGGTGACTGAGCTGATGGGGCATGGCCTGAACATGGTCACCGGTGACTACTCACGCGGTGCGGCGGGCTTCTGGGTCGAACATGGCGAGATCCAGTTCCCGGTGCAGGAGGTGACTATCGCCGGCAATATGAAAGACATGTTCCAGCAAATTGTAGCGATTGGCAGCGATATCGAAACGCGCAGCAACATTCACAGCGGCTCGGTACTGATCGAGCGCATGACAGTAGCAGGCAGCTGAGTTTAGCTCGTGGGAGCGGGCTTGCCCCGCGATGGCGTCCGCTCAAACGACCTCGTCAGCAAAGCGTTCACTATCGCGGTGGCAAACCCGCTCCCACGTTTTCCTTGAGTATCAGACCCTAACCCGGCCATCGCGCCGGGTTTTTTGTTTATCGCTCTGCACTTGAAGTGATTCTATTTATCACTTAATAATGAATATCATTATCCAAGCACCCGGCGATGATGTTCATGAAAACCGTCCTCCACGAGTTGCCCTACCTGGAAAACTGGCGCTGGCTCAGCCGGCGTATTCGCTGCGCCCTCGAACCCGACGAGCCGCGTCTGATCGAGCACTACTTGGCCGAAGGTCGCTATCTGGTGTGCTGCACCGAGACCTCGCCATGGACGGTCGCCCTGACCTCATTCCGCCTGCTGCTCGATACCGCCTGCGATCGCATGCTGCCATGGCATTGGCGCTGCCAGTGCCTGGACCAGGCCTGGCGACCACTGCTCGACCTGCGCAACCTCGACCGCCGCGAGCAAAACCTCAGGTGGCAACCTTATGCCCTGCAATTGGCCAATTGTGTGTTGCTACCTTCGATTTCTCCCGATGAACTGATGCAAGGATTTGATGATGAGTGATACCCGTATCGAGCGTGACAGCATGGGTGAACTGCAGGTGCCGGTTCAGGCCCTGTACGGCGCCCAAACCCAGCGCGCGGTCGACAACTTCCCGATCAGCGGCCAGCGCATGCCGGCTCAGTTCATCCGCGCGCTGCTGCTGGCCAAGGCCGCGGCGGCCAAGGCCAACGTCGAGCTGGAACAGCTCTCCCCGGCGCAAGGCCAGGCCATCGTCAAGGCCGTCGAGCAACTGCTGACCGAGGACTTCATCCAGCACTTCCCGGTCGACGTCTACCAGACCGGCTCCGGCACCAGCTCGAACATGAACGCCAACGAGGTGATCGCGACCTTGGCCAGCCGTGTGCTGGGCGAGCAGGTCAATGCCAACGACCACGTCAACTGCGGGCAGAGCAGCAACGACATCATCCCCACCACCATCCACGTCAGCGCGGCACTGGCCCTGCATGAGCAGCTGTTGCCAGCCTTGCGCCACCTGGTCCAGGTGATCGATGCCAAGGCCGCTGAGGTACACCAGTACGTCAAGACCGGCCGGACCCACCTGATGGACGCCATGCCGGTGCGCATGAGCCAGGTGCTCGGCGGCTGGGGCGCGCAAGTCAAAGCGGCCCAGGCGCATATCGAAGCCACCCTGCCGAGCCTGCAAGCGCTGGCGCAAGGCGGCACCGCCGTGGGCACCGGGATCAACGCCCACCCGCAGTTCGCGGCAGGTTTTGCCCGCCAGCTCAGCGGCCTGACCCACGTTGAATTCACCCCAGGTGACAACCTGTTCGCACTGATCGGCTCGCAGGATACTGCCGTCGCCCTGTCTGGCCAGCTCAAGACCACTGCCGTGGCGCTGATGAAGATCGCCAACGACCTGCGCTGGATGAACTCCGGCCCCCTGGCTGGCCTCGGTGAGATCGAGTTGGAGGCGCTGCAGCCGGGCTCCTCGATCATGCCGGGCAAGGTCAATCCGGTGATTCCGGAAGCCACTGCCATGGTCGCCGCGCAAGTGATCGGCAACGACGCCACCATCGCCGTCGCCGGCCAGTCAGGCAACTTCGAGCTGAACGTGATGCTGCCGGTCATCGCCCGCAACCTGTTGGAAAGCATCGAGCTGATGGCCAACGCCAGCCGCCTGCTGGCCGACAAGGCCATTGCCAGTTTCAAGGTCAACGACGCCAAGCTCAAGCAAGCGCTGTCGCGCAATCCGATCCTGGTTACCGCGCTGAACCCGATCATCGGTTACCTGAAGGCCGCCGAGATTGCCAAGACCGCCTACAAGCAAGGTCGACCGATCATCGATGTGGCGCTGGAGCACACCGACCTGTCCCGCGATCAGCTCCAAGCGCTGCTCGATCCGGAAAAACTCACTGCTGGCGGCATCTGATCAGAGTCGCCCTGGAGGCACGTCATGCAGCACTGGAAACGCACCACGGATTACGCCAATCGCTTGTTCGAACAAGGCGAGCTGGTCGATGCCCGGGAACATTACCTACAAGCCCTGGCCCTGGCCCAGGTGCTGCTCGAGCGCTGGCATGACGTCGACGAAGCGGTCGCCGCTTTCGTCATCGCCCACCACAACCTGGCCGATTTGCACCTGCGCCTGAACCAGCCGCACGAGAGCGCCGATTACCTGTGCGCCGCGCATCAGCGGCTGCTCCAGGCCAGCCAGGAGGCGCGCCTGCCCCAGGCCTTGCGTGACGCAGCGCTGCGTCACAGCGGGCGTACCTACACCGAGCTGCTGAACTTCATTGCCGAGTACGGCCAGTACCCGCGCACCGAGCGCCTGCTCAATCGCCACGCACCTGAGGCGAGCGAACTGGCTGCCCAGGTGGACGTCACTCATCGCCCATTAGCCTATGGAATCCACTGACATGCCGCATACCTTGCCTGCCTTGCCTTACGCCTACGATGCGCTGGAGCCGCACATCGATACCCAGACCATGGAGATCCACCACAGCAAGCACCACCAGACCTACATCAACAACCTCAATGCCGCCATCGAAGGCACCGAGTGGGCCGAATGGCCGGTTGAGCAACTGGTGGGTGCGGTCAAGCAACTGCCGGAAAAGCTGCAGGGCGCAGTGATCAACCAGGGCGGTGGTCATGCTAACCACAGCTTGTTCTGGACGGTGATGTCGCCCAAGGGCGGCGGTTTGCCACAGGGTCAGGTGGCCAAGGCCATCGATGAGCAGCTAGGTGGTTTCGAGGCATTCAAAGACGCCTTCACCAAGGCCGCCCTGACCCGCTTTGGCAGCGGCTGGGCCTGGTTGAGCGTGACCCCCGGGAACACGCTGGTCGTGGAAAGCAGCGGCAACCAGGACAGCCCGCTGATGTACGGCAACACGCCGATCCTCGGCCTGGACGTCTGGGAGCACGCTTACTACCTCAAGTACCAGAACCGCCGTCCGGAATACATCGGTGCGTTTTACAACGTCGTCGATTGGGCTGAAGTGGAACGCCGTTACCTTGAAGCCCTGAAGTGAGTTGACCCGGTATGCGCTCAGAGGTGATGTCTGTCAGCAGTGTGCGCCTGTTTCGACTGGCGCTAGGGACTTTGCTGTTGCTGGTCGGCACCGCGCTGCTGGTTGCGCGTGGCATCGACTGGTTGGACCTGGAACCGCGCATGCTGCGGGCCCTGGAGGGCGGCGCATTGTGTGCATTGGGCACGGCGCTGGGCGCAGTACCGGTGTTGGTCATCCGCAACATGCCGGTTGCCCTGGCGGACACATTGCTTGGTTTTGGCGCCGGGGTGATGCTGGCGGCCACTGCATTCTCGCTAATTATCCCCGGCCTGGATGCGGCCCAGGCCATCGGTTTCAGCCCTTGGGGCGCCGGTGGCGTGATCAGTTTTGGCCTGTTGTTCGGTGCTTTGTGCCTGTTTCTGGTCGACCTGAAAGTCTCCGGCGCATCGCCGGAAGCCTTGGTCGGCAGCGACAATCAGCCGGTGATCGCCGCGCGGATCTGGCTGTTCGTCATCGCCATCATTGCCCACAACATTCCCGAAGGCATGGCCATTGGCGTGTCGGCGGGGGGCGGTATGGCCGATGCCGACAGCCTGGCCATGGGCATCGCCTTGCAGGATGTGCCTGAAGGGCTAGTGATCGCCTTGGTCTTGGCGGGGGCGGGGATGTCGCGGTTCAAGGCGTTCTTGATCGGCGCCGCTTCTGGGCTGGTCGAGCCATTGGCGGCGGTGATTTGCGCCTGGCTGGTCAATGTCGCTGAACTGCTGTTGCCGTTGGGCCTGGCCTGCGCGGCGGGGGCGATGTTGCTGGTGGTGACCCAGGAGATCATTCCGGAATCGCGCAGCAATGGCCATCATCGTCTGGCCAGTTTGGGGCTGTGTATTGGCTTCTGCCTGATGATGGTGATGGATACGGCGATGGCGTGATTTAGTTCTTGGGGCCGCTTTACGGCCCCGACGTTCTTCAGCGTCTTACTCGCCTTCGTCGAAATAGTTGTTGATCAGCGCCACCAGCGCTTCAAGGGCATCGTGGTCCTGCTCGCCCTCGGTATGCAGGTGCACTTGGGTGCCTTTACCTGCGGCGAGCATCATCACGGCCATGATGCTTTTGCCATCGACCAGTTTGTCTGGCGCGCGGCCAACCCTCACCTGGCACGGGTAGCGCCCGGCCACGCCGACGAACTTTGCCGCCGCCCGGGCATGCAGCCCCAGCTTGTTGATGATGGTGATTTCGCGGGCGGGCATCGTTGGGTGGATCCTGTGGGCTAGAGGTCGCGGTGGCGGACCTGGACGTTTTTCAGGGTTTGCTGCAGCGACTGGCCGAGGCGTTCGGTCAGGTACACCGAGCGGTGATGACCACCCGTGCAGCCGATAGCGATAGTGACATAGGCGCGGTTGCTGGCGGCGAAGCGTGGCAGCCATTTGAGCAAGTAGCTGGAGATATCCTGGTACATCTCCTCGACATCGGGCTGTGCAGCCAAATAATCGATCACCGGCTGTTCGAGGCCGGAATGCTCACGCAGCTCTGGCTTCCAGTACGGGTTAGGCAGGCAGCGCACATCGAACACCAGGTCGGCATCAACCGGCATGCCCCGCTTGAAGCCAAAGGACTCAACCAAAAAAGCCGTGCCAGGCTCGGGTTGGTTGAGCAGGCGCAGCTTGATCGAGTCACGCAGCTGGTAAAGGTTGAGGTTGGTGGTGTCGATCTTCAGGTCGGCCAAGTCGGCGATCGGCCCGAGCAGTTCGCTTTCAACCCGGATCGCTTCAGCGAGAGAGCGATCGGCGTTGGTCAGCGGATGGCGTCTGCGCGTCTCGGAGAAGCGCTTGAGCAGCGTGTCTTCGTCGGCGTCCAGATACAGTACGTCGCATTGAATGTGCCGCGCGCGCGCCTCTTCGAGCAGCTCTGGGAAGCGCGACAGATGGCTGGGCAGGTTACGCGCGTCGATCGACACGGCAACCTTGGGTTGCATCAGTTCGGTGTTGATCAGCGCATTTTCCGCCAGCTGCGGCAGCAACCCGGCGGGGAGGTTGTCGATGCAGTAATAGCCGTTGTCTTCCAGCACGGCAAGGGCAGTGCTCTTGCCGGAACCGGAACGGCCGCTGACGATGATCAGGCGCATGTTCAGCTCCCGTTTTGTACGTCCAGGACGACCTGGTAGAGGGCCTCGTTGCTGTCAGCAGCACGCAGGCGCTTACGAACGTCCTCGCGATCGAGCATGCTGGCAATCTGGCGCAGCAGCTCAAGGTGGGCATCGGTGGCAGCTTCGGGTACCAGCAGGACGAACAGCAAGTCCACTGGCGCACCATCGATGGCATCGTAGTCGATAGGGGCATCCAGGTGCAGCAGCGCACTGACCGGCGCCGTGCAGCCTTCGAGGCGGCAGTGAGGAATGGCGATGCCATTGCCAAATCCGGTGGAGCCAAGCTTTTCGCGGGCGATAAGCTTCTCGAAGACGTCCTGCATCTCCAGCTCGGGGATTTGCTCGGCAATCACGTTGGCGACCTTTTCCAGGGCGCGCTTTTTACTGCCGCCCGGCACGTTCACGAGGGAACGGCCGGGGGTCAGGATGGTTTCAAGTCGGATCATGGATGAGGGGGATCAGCGGGCGGCTGCACCTTGCAGCAGGCTTTGCTGTTTTTCCTTATGTTTTTTCAATTGGCGGTCGAGCTTGTCAGCCAGAGCATCGATCGCTGCATACATGTCTTGGTGTTCGGCATTGGCAACCACTTCGCCGCCGGGAATCTGCAGGGTCGCTTCAATTTTCTGCTGAAGCTTTTCAACCTTCATGATCACCGTCACGTTGGTGATCTTGTCGAAGTGACCCTCCACGCGGGCGAGCTTTTCAAGCACATAGTCGCGAAGAGGTTGGGTAACTTCTACATGCTGTCCACTGATGTTGACTTGCATACAGCTTCTCCTTTGTTGCCCGTGCATAAAGAGGCAGGTATTGCACCTGCCACACAAACGCTGTGGCACATCCCGGGGCTACATCAGTCGCTTGCGTTCACTCGACGGTGCGATGCCGAGCGACTCGCGGTACTTGGCGACGGTGCGACGGGCTACCTGGATGCCTTGTGCCTCCAGTAAACCAGCGATCTTGCTGTCACTCAATGGCTTTTTCTGATTTTCCGCCGCAACCAATTTCTTGATGATCGCGCGGATCGCCGTAGACGAGCATTCGCCGCCTTCGGCGGTGCTCACGTGGCTTGAGAAAAAGTATTTCAGTTCGTAGATGCCACGCGGGGTGTGCATGTATTTCTGGGTGGTAACCCGGGAAATCGTCGACTCGTGCATGCCCACCGCTTCGGCGATGTCATGCAGAACCAACGGTTTCATCGCCTCGTCGCCATGGTCGAGGAAGCCGCGCTGGTGCTCGACGATCTGCGTGGCGACCTTCATCAGGGTCTCGTTGCGGCTTTGCAGGCTCTTGATGAACCAGCGCGCTTCCTGCAGCTGATTGCGCATGAAGGTGTTGTCGGCGCTGGTGTCGGCGCGGCGCACGAAACCTGCGTACTGCGGGTTGACCCGCAGGCGTGGGATGGCTTCCTGGTTCAGCTCGACCAGCCAGCGCTCGCTGTCCTTGCGCACGATCACGTCGGGCACCACGTACTCAGGTTCGCTGGATTCGATCTGCGAGCCTGGGCGTGGGTTGAGGGTCTGTACCAGTTCGATGACCTGGCGCAGCTCGTCTTCCTTGAGCTTCATGCGGCGCATCAGCTGGCTGTAGTCGCGGCTGCCGAGCAGGTCGATGAAGTCGGTGACCAGACGCTGGGCCTCGGCCATCCACGGCGTGTTGCCGGGCAGTTGGCGCAGTTGCAGCAGCAGGCATTCGCCCAGGGTGCGCGCGGCGACGCCGGCTGGCTCGAACTGTTGGATGCGGTGCAGAACTGCCTCGACCTCATCGAGTTCGATATCCAGCTCCGGGTCGAACCCTGCGCAGATTTCCTCGAGGGTGTCTTCCAGGTAGCCCTGCTGGTTGATGCTGTCGATCAGGGTGACCGCTATCAGGCGGTCGGTGTCGGACATCGGCGCCAGGTTCAGTTGCCACAGCAGGTGGCTTTGCAGGCTTTCGCCAGCAGAGGTGCGAGTGGTGAAATCCCACTCGTCGTCATCGTTGCTGGGCAGGCTGCTGGCACTGGTCTGGTAGATATCTTCCCAGGCGGTGTCGACCGGTAATTCGTTGGGGATGCGCTCGCTCCATTCGCCGTCCTCGAGGTTCTCGGTGGAGACGGTGCTTTCCTGGAAACTGTTGTCCTGAGCTTCGGCAGCCGGCTTGCTCTCGGCGTTATCGGCCATCGGGTCGCTGTTGTCGAAGTCCTCGCCGTCTTCCTGACGTTCGAGCATCGGGTTGGATTCCAGCGCCTCCTGGATTTCCTGTTGAAGGTCCAGGGTGGAGAGCTGAAGCAGACGAATGGCCTGTTGCAACTGAGGGGTCATCGTCAGTTGCTGGCCCATTTTTAGGACGAGCGATGGTTTCATGGCTGGGGCTTAATACCTTGTTCGCCGGCGCGCATGCGCCATCCACTACACGAAGGGCGCCGCGGCGCCAATTTCAAGCAAGTTATATGCCTTAATTTGTAGCGTTTGCCTAGAGCACTGTAGCACTTAAGCCGGGCAGAGGCCGTTTTACTGGCGTCTGACAGTGCTCAGGCAAGCCTGGGCGTCAGAGTCGGAACTCGTGACCCAGGTAAACTTCCTTGACCAGATCGTTGGCCAGGATGGTCTCGGCATCGCCTTCGGCGATCAGTTGGCCATCGTTGACGATGTACGCGGTTTCACAGATATCCAAGGTCTCGCGGACGTTGTGGTCGGTGATCAGTACACCGATACCCTTGGCCTTGAGGTGATGGATGATCTGCTTGATGTCGCCCACGGAAATCGGGTCGACACCGGCGAAGGGTTCATCGAGCAGGATGAACTTCGGCGCGGTCGCCAGGGCGCGGGCAATCTCGACCCGGCGACGTTCGCCACCGGAAAGGCTCATGCCGAGGTTGTCGCGGATGTGGCTGATGTGGAATTCCTGCAGCAGGCTTTCCAGCTCCTTGCGCCGGCCATCACGGTCGAGTTCCTTGCGGGTCTCGAGAATGGCCATGATGTTGTCGGCCACCGACAGCTTGCGGAAGATCGAGGCTTCCTGCGGCAGGTAGCCAATGCCGGCGCGTGCGCGACCGTGCATGGGCTGATGGCTGACATCGTTGCTGTCGATCAGCACGCGGCCCTGGTCGGCCTGGACCAGGCCGACGATCATGTAGAAGCAGGTGGTCTTGCCGGCGCCGTTAGGCCCCAGCAGACCGACGATCTGGCCGCTGTCGATCGACAAGCTGACATCGCGAACCACCTGGCGGCCCTTGTAGCTCTTGGCCAGGTGCTGGGCTTTGAGGGTTGCCATTTACTCGGCCTTCTTCTTCGGCTGGATCACCATGTCGATACGCTGACGTGGCGTGGACACATTGCCGCCACGGCCGGCGGTCGCCACCTGGGACTTGGTGTTGTAGACGATCTTCTCGCCTTCGGTGGTGTTGCCTTCGTTCTCGACCTTGGCGCGGTCGGTGAGGATCACCGTGTCTTTCTGCGCCTGGTACTGGATGGTCACAGCCCAGCCTTTCATCTTGTCGGGCTTGGCGGCGCTCTGCTGCTGTTCGAAGTAGGCCAGGTTGCCCACCGAGGTCACCACGTCGATGTCGCCATTGGCGGCACGGGTCATGGTCACGGTGTTGCCTTTGATCATCATCGAGCCTTGGGTGATGATCACATCGCCCTTGTAGGTAGCTACGCCTTGCTTGTCATCCAGGTGAGCGTCGTCGGCCTGGATACGAATTGGCTGGTCACGATCGTTCGGCAGGGCCAAGGCGCTCGCGCTTCCCAGTGCTGCGCTCAGGCTGAGCAAAAAGGGGAGGGTTTTAACGAGCCTCATACTGTCCTCTTACGTTGGACAGCAGGTCCATCCTGCCGTCTTTCAAATACGCTTTCATTCCTTTGCCCGTAGTTGTGCCACCGGCGCCGTCGATTCTAACGGCTTGCTCGGTCTGCGCATATTGCTTCTGCGGGAACACCGTCATGCGGGTGGTAGTGATGATGGTCTCGCGCTGCTTTTCGTCAGTGCGGGCCACTCGAACCTGGTCGATCAGTTCGACCTCGCTGCCATCCGGATTGACCTCGGCGCGCACGCTCTGCACGTGCCATGGGTAGGCGGTGCCACGGTACATGTGCAGGTCTGGGGTGGTCACCAAGGTGACTTCGCTGGCCTTGAGGTGCTCGACCTTGTCGGCAGTCATTTCGTACTGCATCTTGCCGTCAGGCAGGAACTGCACGCTATGGGCGTTGATCGCGTAATAGTCGATGGCGTTTTCATCGACCTGGGTCACCGGCTTGTCGAGAAAGCTCTCGGGGCTGATGTTCCAGTAGCCGACCGCCACCAGCAGCGCGGCGATCACGCTGAACAGTGCGATGTTTTTGGCTTTCTTGCTGAACATGTGCGGCCTTACAGGTAATTGGCGTTGGCAGCGTCCAGGGTGCCCTGGGCCTGCATGATCAGTTCACAGAACTCGCGGGCGGCGCCTTCGCCACCGCGCGCCTGGGTCACCCCATGGGCGTGCTGGCGAACGAACGGTGCGGCGTTGGCCACGGCCATGCCCAAGGCTACCCGGCGGATCACCGGCAGGTCAGGCAGGTCATCGCCCAAATAGGCGACCTGTTCATAGCTTAGGCCCAGTTCTGCCAGAAGGCCGTCGAGAACCACCAGTTTATCTTCCCGGCCCTGATACAGGTGGGGGATACCCAGGTTCTTGGCGCGGCGCTCGACCACCGGGGTCTTGCGGCCACTGATGATCGCCGTGGTCACGCCCGAGTTCATGAGCATCTTGATGCCCTGGCCGTCGAGGGTATTGAAAGTCTTGAATTCGCTGCCGTCTTCAAGGAAGTACAGGCGCCCGTCGGTCAATACGCCATCGACGTCAAACACCGCCAGCTTGATGGCTTTGCCGCGTTGCAGCAGATCTTGGCTCATTCACATTACTCCAGCGCGCAGCAGGTCATGCATGTTCAGGGCGCCGGTTGGGCGGTCATCCTGATCGACCACGACCAGCGCGCCGATCTTGTGGTCTTCCATGATTTTCAAAGCCTCGGCGGCGAGCATCTCGGCGCGGGCGGTCTTGCCGTGCACGGTCATGACGTCGTCGATCAGCGTGGTGTGCACGTCAATGTTGCGGTCCAGGCTGCGGCGCAGGTCACCGTCGGTGAACACCCCGGCCAGTGTGCCGTCACGTTCGACGACCACGGTCATGCCCAAGCCTTTGCGGGACATTTCGAGGAGCGCTTCCTTGAGCAGGGTGCCGCGTTGCACCTGGGGCAGTTCGTCCCCCGAGTGCATGACGTTCTCGACCTTCAGCAGCAGGCGACGGCCAAGCGCGCCACCAGGGTGCGAGAAGGCGAAGTCCTCGGCGGAGAAGCCGCGCGCCTCAAGCAGGGCGATCGCCAGCGCATCGCCCAGCACCAGGGCAGCGGTGGTCGATGAGGTTGGCGCCAGGTTCAACGGGCAGGCTTCCTGCTCGACCCGCGCGTCGAGGTTGACCTCGGCGGCCTGGGCCAGCGGCGAGTCGGGGTTGCCGGTGAGGCTGATCAGCTGGATGCCCAGGCGCTTGATCAACGGCAGCAGGGTGACGATTTCAGCGGTGCTGCCGGAATTGGACAGGGCCAAGATGACATCGTCGCGGGTGATCATGCCCATGTCGCCATGGCTGGCTTCGGCCGGATGGACGAAGAACGATGGCGTGCCGGTGCTGGCAAGGGTGGCAGCAATTTTGTTGCCGATATGCCCGGACTTGCCCATGCCGACCACCACGACCCGGCCTTTGCTGGCCAGGATCAGCTCGCAGGCCTTGACGAAATTGGCGTCGATGCGGGCCAGCAGGCCCTCGACGGCCTCGAGTTCCAGGCGCAAGGTACGCTGGGCGGATTGGATCAGCTCGCTGGATTGGCTCATGTTCGGGAAGCAATGCCTGATGAAAAGGCGGCGATTATAGCCCTAATGTGCGAAAGGCTCATCCTTCGATTGTCATACGGATGTTGCACAACCCTGTCGTTGGCCTGAACCACTGCGTGGATGGCCTTGGGGCGGGCCTGTCTGCGGTGCTATAGTTCGCCGCTATTCGGCCCGCGGGGGGCGCGTGTGCCTTCACGATGAGGGCAGGCGTCCATTGAGACGAGGCTGTTTTGCAAGGAGTCTAGATGAGTGTGGATAGCGCCTACGCGGTCGAGTTGAAGGGGCTTACCTTCAAGCGCGGTTCGCGCAGCATTTTCAGCAATGTCGACATCCGCATCCCGCGCGGCAAGGTCACTGGCATCATGGGGCCATCGGGGTGCGGCAAGACCACCCTGTTGCGCCTGATGGGCGCGCAGCTGCGGCCTTCGAGTGGCGAAGTCTGGGTGGCCGGGCAGAACCTGCCGAGCTTGTCGCGCGGCGATCTGTTCGATGCGCGCAAGCAGATGGGCGTGCTGTTCCAGAGCGGTGCGCTGTTCACTGACCTCGATGTGTTCGAGAACGTCGCCTTCCCGCTGCGGGTGCATACCCAGCTGTCGGAAGAGATGATCCGCGATATCGTCCTGATGAAGCTGCAGGCCGTGGGCTTGCGCGGCGCCATCGACCTGATGCCCGATGAACTGTCCGGTGGCATGAAGCGCCGGGTAGCCCTGGCCCGGGCTATTGCCCTGGATCCGCAGATTCTCATGTACGACGAGCCGTTCGTCGGCCAGGACCCGATCGCCATGGGCGTATTGGTGCGCCTGATCCGCCTGCTCAACGATGCCCTGGGCATCACCAGCATCGTCGTCTCCCATGACCTGGCCGAGACCGCGAGCATTGCCGACTACATCTACGTGGTCGGTGATGGCCAGGTGCTGGGGCAGGGCACGCCGGACGAACTGATGGGCTCGGACAATCCGCGTATCCGCCAATTCATGAAGGGCGACCCTGACGGCCCGGTACCTTTCCACTTTCCTGCGCCTGACTACCGCGCCGATCTGCTGGGGACGCGTTGATGCGCAGAAGATCCTTACTCGAACGAATCCGCCTGCTCGGGCGCTCGGCCATCGACGTGGTGGCGGTGCTGGGGCGCTCTTGCCTGTTCCTGTTTCATTCTCTGATTGGTCGTGGCGGCATTGGCGGCGGCTTCCAGCTGCTGGTCAAGCAGCTGTATTCGGTGGGCGTGCTGTCGCTGGCGATCATCGTCGTCTCCGGCGTGTTCATCGGCATGGTGCTGGCGCTGCAGGGCTACAGCATCCTGACCAAGTACGGCTCCGAGCAAGCGGTAGGGCAGATGGTTGCGCTGACCTTGCTGCGCGAGCTGGGGCCGGTGGTCACCGCCTTGCTGTTCGCCGGGCGTGCCGGTTCTGCGCTGACTGCCGAGATCGGCAACATGAAGTCCACCGAGCAACTGTCGAGCCTTGAAATGATTGGCGTCGACCCGCTCAAGTACATCGTTGCGCCACGCCTGTGGGCTGGCTTCATCTCGCTGCCGTTGCTGGCGCTGCTGTTCAGCGTGGTCGGCATCTGGGGTGGTTCGTGGGTCGCGGTCGACTGGCTGGGCGTCTACGAGGGCTCGTTCTGGGCCAACATGCAAAACAGCGTTTCCTTTACCGACGACGTGCTCAATGGCCTGGTGAAAAGCCTGGTGTTCGCCTTCGTCGTGACCTGGATTGCCGTATTCCAGGGGTATGACTGCGAGCCCACCTCAGAAGGGATCAGCCGTGCCACCACCAAGACCGTGGTCTATGCCTCGTTGGCAGTCCTGGGTCTGGACTTTATTCTGACCGCCTTGATGTTTGGAGATTTCTGATGCAAAACCGCACCCTGGAAATCGGTGTCGGCCTGTTCCTCCTGGCCGGGATCCTGGCGTTGCTGCTGCTGGCCCTGCGTGTCAGCGGGCTGTCCGCCAGCCCGAGCAGCGATACCTATAAAGTTTATGCCTACTTCGACAATATCGCCGGTTTGACGGTCAGAGCTAAAGTGACCATGGCCGGTGTGACCATCGGCAAGGTCACGGCCATCGATCTGGACCGTGATTCCTATACCGGTCGGGTGACCCTGCAGCTGGACAAGAATGTCGACAACCTGCCAGTCGACTCCACTGCCTCGATCCTGACCGCAGGTTTGCTCGGTGAGAAGTACATCGGCATCAGCGTGGGCGGTGAAGAAGAGGTGCTCAAAGATGACAGCACTATCCATGACACCCAGTCGGCGCTGGTCCTGGAAGATCTGATTGGCAAGTTCCTGCTCAATACGGTTGGCAAAGAACCGAAAGAAGCCACCCCAGCTAATCCAGCTAATTAAGGAGTTTCCATGATCTCGATCCTGCGACGCGGCCTGTTGGTCCTGCTGGCGGCCTTCCCCCTGCTGGCCCTGGCTGCCCCCGGGCAGTCTGCCCGTGAGGTGATCCAGACCACCACCAATCAACTGCTGAGCGATCTGAAGGCCAACAAGGAGCAGTACAAGGCCAGCCCCCAGGCCTTCTACGACGCGCTCAACAGCAACCTTGGCCCGGTAGTCGATGCTGACGGCATCTCCAAGAGCATCATGACCGTCAAGTACTCGCGCAAGGCCACGCCTGAGCAGATGCAGCGCTTCCAGGAAAACTTCAAGCGCAGCCTGATGCAGTTCTATGGCAATGCCTTGCTCGAATACAACAACCAGGGCATCACCGTTGACCCGGCCAAGGGTGAAGAGGGTGATCGCACCAGCGTTGGCATGAAGGTCACTGGCAACAATGGCGCGGTCTATCCCGTCCAGTACACCATGGTCAAGCTGGGCGGCGAGTGGAAAGTGCGTAACGTCATCGTCAATGGCATCAACATAGGCAAGCTGTTCCGTGACCAGTTCGCCGATGCCATGTCGCGCAACGGCAACAATCTGGACAAGACCATCGACGGCTGGGCTGGCGAAGTCGCCAAGGCCAAGCAGACCGCCGACAGCTCGCCGGATAAGGAAGTGCAATGAGCGAAGCCGGCGTGAGCATGACCGAACCAGGCGTTCTGCGCCTGGCCGGGGTGCTGGATTACCGCAGCGGCCCGGCCCTGCGCAAGGAAGGCAAGGCGCTGATCGTCGCCAGTGGCGAGCAACGCCTGGTCCTGGACTGCTCGCAAGTGGTCAAGTCCAGCAGCGTTGGCTTGTCCCTGCTGCTGGCGTTCATGCGTGATGCCCAGGCGGCTGGCAAGTCCTGGGAGCTGCGCGGCATGCCCGATGACATGCGCGAAATCGCCGAGGTCTATGACCTGGATGAAGTATTGGCGGGCTGATTGCCCGACAAGGTGAAAGGCCCCTCGGTCAGCGTGTCCGTTCATGGGCTTCGCAGGCGAGGGGCTTTTTTGTATGATGGCCGACCCGCGCGCACAGGGCGCCGATTGAGGTTGAGCATGCAGGCCGTAGAAGTTAAGAGTTTTCTTGAAGAGAAATTGCCGGGAACCCAAGTCGAAGTTGAGGGTGAAGGCTGCAACTTCCAGTTGAACGTGATCAGCGACGAGCTGGCCGGCCAGAGCCCGGTAAAGCGTCAGCAGGCGATCTATGCTCACCTGAATCCGTGGATTGCCGATGGCAGTATCCACGCGGTAACCATGAAATTTTTCAGCAGCGCAGCCTGGGCTGAGCGCACCTGAGCCTACTTGGCGGCGAGATTCCTATGGACAAACTGATTATTACTGGCGGCGCTCGTCTTGATGGCGAGATCCGCATTTCCGGGGCGAAGAACGCCGCCCTGCCGATTCTTGCAGCGACCCTGCTGGCCGATGGCCCGGTCACCGTCGGCAACCTGCCGCACCTGCACGACATCACCACCATGATCGAGCTGTTCGGTCGCATGGGCATTGAGCCGGTGATCGACGAGAAGCTGGCGGTGGAAATCGATCCACGCACCATCAAGACCCTGGTCGCGCCGTACGAGCTGGTGAAGACCATGCGCGCCTCGATCCTGGTGCTGGGCCCGATGGTCGCCCGTTTCGGCGAGGCCGAAGTGGCCCTGCCTGGCGGTTGCGCGATTGGCTCGCGTCCGGTCGACCTGCACATCCGCGGCCTGGAAGCCATGGGCGCGAAGATCGAAGTCGAAGGCGGCTATATCAAGGCCAAGGCGCCTGAAGGCGGCCTGCGTGGCGCGCACTTCTTCTTCGATACCGTCAGCGTCACCGGTACCGAGAACATCATGATGGCCGCCGCCCTGGCCAAGGGGCGCAGCGTGCTGCAGAACGCCGCGCGCGAGCCGGAAGTGGTCGACCTGGCCAACTTCCTGATCGCCATGGGCGCCAACGTCCAGGGCGCTGGCACCGACACCATCACCATTGATGGCGTCGAGCGCCTGCACCCGGCCACCTACCGGGTCATGCCTGACCGTATTGAAACCGGCACCTACCTGGTGGCCGCTGCGGTCACTCGCGGCCGGGTCAAGGTCAAGGACACCGATCCGACCATCCTCGAAGCGGTCCTTGAGAAACTCAAGGAAGCTGGCGCCGACATCACCACCGGTGAAGACTGGATCGAGCTGAACATGCACGGCAAGCGGCCCAAAGCCGTCAACCTGCGCACCGCGCCGTACCCAGCGTTCCCAACCGACATGCAGGCGCAGTTCATCTCGCTCAACGCCATTGCCGAAGGCACGGGCGCAGTGATCGAGACAATCTTCGAAAACCGCTTCATGCACGTCTATGAAATGCACCGCATGGGCGCCCACATCCAGGTCGAGGGCAACACCGCCATCGTCACTGGCGTGCCAGCGCTCAAGGGTGCACCGGTGATGGCTACCGACCTGCGCGCTTCCGCCAGCCTGGTACTGTCGGCCCTGGTCGCCGAAGGCGATACCCTGATCGATCGCATCTACCACATCGACCGTGGTTATGAGTGCATCGAGGAAAAACTGCAGATGCTCGGCGCCAAGATCCGCCGCGTTCCGGGTTAATCTGTGACAGGCGCAGGGATGCGCCTACCGAATTTCAAGCAGCCAGGTCACCGACCTGGCTGGCTATAGCCGCTTAAGGACCGACGTTTTCCATGTTGACCATCGCGCTATCCAAAGGCCGAATCCTCGACGATACCCTGCCATTGCTGGCTGAGGCCGGTATCGTGCCGACCGAGAATCCGGACAAGAGCCGCAAGCTGATCATCCCCACGACCCAGGACGACGTGCGCCTGCTGATCGTGCGCGCCACCGACGTGCCGACCTATGTCGAGCATGGTGCCGCCGACCTCGGGGTGGCCGGTAAGGACGTGCTCATGGAGTACGGTGGCCAGGGTCTGTACGAGCCGCTGGACCTGCAAATCGCCCGCTGCAAGCTGATGACCGCTGGCGTGGTCGGTGCGCCCGAGCCCAAGGGCCGTCTGCGTGTGGCCACCAAGTTCGTCAACGTAGCCAAGCGCTACTACGCCGAGCAGGGCCGGCAGGTCGATATCATCAAGCTGTACGGTTCGATGGAGCTGGCCCCGCTGATCAACCTCGCCGACAAGATCATCGACGTGGTCGACACCGGTAATACCCTGCGTGCCAACGGCCTGGAGCCCCAGGACCTGATCGCCACGGTAAGCTCGCGCCTGGTCGTCAACAAAGCCTCCATGAAGATGCAGCACGCACGTATCCAGGCGCTGATCGACACGCTGCGCAAAGCGGTCGAATCGCGACACCGCGGCTGATTCCTGCGCGCGACCTTCGCTGTCGCGCCCGTCTATCCGCGTCATAGCCAATTTTTCTCAGGTGCCCGCGCGGATCGACTGGTAGCCTAGGGCGCCTGAGCATTCGCTAATAATCGAGGCCCTCGCCATGACCGTGTCCACTGCTATTGCCCGTCTCAACGCCGCTGATCCGGATTTCGCCCGACATCTGGATCATCTGCTGAGCTGGGAGAGTGTGTCCGATGACGCGGTCAACCAGCGTGTGCTCGACATCATCAAGGCGGTGCGCGAACGCGGTGACGCCGCGCTGGTGGAGTTCACCCAGCGTTTCGACGGCGTCAATGCCACCTCCATCGATGACCTGATCCTTGGCCGCGAGCGCCTGGAGCTGGCCCTGACCCGCATTACCCCGGCCCAGCGCCAAGCGCTGGAAAAGGCCGCCGATCGCGTGCGTATGTACCACGAGCGGCAGAAGCAGGACTCCTGGCAGTACACCGAAGCTGACGGCACTGTGCTCGGCCAGAAAGTCACGCCGCTGGACCGCGCAGGCTTGTACGTGCCAGGTGGCAAGGCTTCGTACCCCTCGTCGGTGCTGATGAACGCCATCCCGGCCAAGGTTGCAGGCGTTGCCGAAGTGGTGATGGTGGTGCCGACTCCGCGCGGTGAGCTCAATGAGCTGGTGCTGGCTGCGGCCTGCATCGCCGGCGTCGACCGGGTGTTCACCGTCGGCGGCGCCCAAGCGGTAGCGGCGCTGGCCTATGGCACCGAGAGCGTGCCGCAGGTCGACAAGATCGTTGGCCCCGGTAACATCTATGTCGCCACCGCCAAACGGCATGTGTTCGGCCAGGTCGGTATCGACATGATTGCCGGCCCGTCGGAAATTCTCGTGGTCTGCGATGGCCAGACCGATCCGGACTGGATCGCCATGGACCTGTTCTCCCAGGCCGAGCACGATGAAGACGCCCAGGCCATTCTGGTTAGCCCCGATGGCGAGTTCCTTGACCGCGTGGCGGCGAGCATCGACAAACTGATGCCGACCCTGGAGCGCGCCGAGATCATCGAGAAATCGATCAACGGCCGTGGCGCGCTGATTCAAGTGCGCGACATGCAGCAGGCGATTGAAGTGGCCAACCGCATCGCGCCTGAGCACCTGGAGCTGTCGGTGGCCGACCCGCAGGCCTGGCTGCCGCAGATCCGCCATGCCGGCGCGATCTTCATGGGCCGTCACACCAGCGAAGCCCTGGGCGACTACTGCGCAGGCCCCAACCACGTCCTGCCAACTTCCGGCACTGCGCGCTTTTCCTCGCCGCTGGGGGTGTATGACTTCCAGAAGCGTTCATCGATCATCTTCTGCTCCGAGCAGGGCGCATCCGAGCTTGGCCAGACGGCTTCGGTGCTGGCCCGTGGCGAGTCGCTGACTGCCCACGCCCGTAGCGCCGAATACCGCATCCTTGCCGACAAGAAGGGGAACTGAGCATGAGTAAATTCTGGAGCCCCTTCGTCAAGGACCTGGTGCCTTACGTGCCGGGCGAGCAGCCGAAGCTGACCAAGCTGGTCAAGCTCAACACCAACGAGAACCCGTACGGCCCATCGCCGAAGGCGCTGGAGGCCATGCGTGGTGAGTTGAACGACAACCTGCGCCTGTACCCGGACCCTAATGGCGACCGGCTCAAGCAGGCGGTCGCCGAGTACTATGGGGTCAAGCCGCAGCAGGTGTTCGTCGGTAACGGTTCGGACGAGGTGCTCGCGCACATCTTCCACGGCCTGTTCCAGCACGGCGCGCCGCTGTTGTTCCCCGATGTCAGCTACAGCTTCTATCCAGTTTACTGCGGCTTGTATGGCATCCCCTTCGAGCAGGTGCCACTGGATGAGCAGTTCCAGATCCGCATTGAGGACTACAAAAAGCCCAACGCCGGAATCATCTTCCCCAACCCCAACGCGCCAACCGGCTGCTTGATGCCGCTGGCAGTGGTTGAGCAGCTGCTGATGGCCAATCCCGACTCGGTAGTGGTGGTCGATGAGGCCTACATCGATTTTGGCGGCGAGACTGCCATCAGCCTGGTCGACCGCTACGACAACCTGCTGGTCACCCAGACCCTGTCCAAGTCGCGTTCGCTGGCAGGCCTGCGGGTTGGTCTGGCGGTTGGCCACCCGGACCTGATCGATGCGCTGGAGCGGATCAAGAACAGCTTCAACTCCTATCCGCTCGATCGCATGGCGATTGTCGGTGCGGCGGCAGCGTTCGAAGACCGTGCTTATTTCGAACAAACCTGCCGCAAGGTGATCGACAGCCGCGAACAGCTGGTCGAGCAATTGCAGGGCAAAGGCTTCGAAGTGTTGCCATCGGCGGCCAACTTCATTTTCGCCCGTCATCCGCAGCAGGACGCTGCAGAACTTGCGGCACGTTTGCGCGAGCAAGGCGTGATCGTGCGGCACTTCAAGCAAGCGCGCATCGCCCAGTTCCTGCGGATCACCATCGGCACGCCGGAAATGAACCAGGCGCTGATCGATGCCTTGAGCTGATCGCGCGCCCGCTCTACCTACCGGCCTGTTAACGGCCGGTAGGGTTGTTACTGCCTTTGTCCCGCCTTCATTTCATCGCTCAAGCTCAGCGCCATCCATGCCGATGAATAGCGTTTTCGGCGACCTTGTCTGTGCGGGTTGGCCTTGTATCACCAGGCTGAACACCAGCGCGGTCACGGCCACCAAAGCAATCACTATGGCCAGGCCTCTGTGGTCACGCATCACTCATTTCTCGCTGACGAACGGTAGGCGAAGCGTCACAAAGCCCTTCCGGCCGCGCAACTAGCAAAATTACCAGGTGGTTTTCAGTGGTTAGCGTGCTGGAGTAGACTGTAAAAATTCGTAGGATGATTGGGTGAGTGGGCATGGCAACTGAATTAGTCCGTCGCTCCTTGGTGGAAATGGCCGTGGAGCAACTGCGTGAACGCATCCTCGACGGCGTATGGACGGTGGGTCAACGTCTGCCGACCGAACCTGAGTTGGCCGCCGAGCTGGGCATCAGCCGCAATACCGTGCGCGAGGCGATGCGGGTGTTGGCGTTCAGTGGCTTGGTGGAAATTCGCCAGGGCGATGGCAGCTACCTGCGCACCGCCCAAGACCCATTGCAGGCCGTGCAGGCGATGTCCCGCTGCACGCCGGAGCAGGCCCGTGAGACGCGGCATATTCTGGAGGCCGAAGCCATTGGCCTGGCGGCCCTGCGCCGCAGCGAAGCGGATTTGCAAGGTCTGCGCGAGGCGCTCAAGGGCAGCGAGGCGCACTTTCATGCCGACCTCGACGCCTACATCGCCTGTGACCTGGTGTTCCACCAGCGCCTGGTCGACGCTGCGCACAACCCAGCGCTGAGTGAGCTGTACCGCTATTTCTCTGGCGTGGTCGCGGCAGCGTTGCAGCGCAACATGAGCGCCGTCCCCCGCTGCCAGTCGGTGTTCGACCTGCATGAGCAGATCCTCGACGCCATCGAGCAACGTGATCCGGAGCGGGCCAAGCGCCTGAGCCGGACCCTTATCGAATCCTGAAAACGAGAAGCCCCATGGCCGAACAACTGACGCGCACTTCCCCTGCCCATGAGCCGGAACTCGATGAACTGCTGATCGACGCCGAGGCCGATGATGAGCAGGTTCAACAGCAACCGGTGGTGCTGCGGCGCCCCTGGCTCCTGCTGTTGGGCCTGGTCCTGGTGGCCCTGAACCTGCGCCCGGCCTTGTCGAGCATGGCGCCGGTGCTGGGGCAGGTGTCCGAGGGGCTCGGTCTGAGTGCTTCGGCAGCAGGTTTGCTGACCACCTTACCGGTGCTGTGCCTGGGCCTGTTCGCGCCGCTGGCACCTGTGCTGGCACGCCGCTTTGGCAGCGAGCGGGTGATCCTTGGCATTCTCCTGACCTTGGCCTTGGGGATTGTAATACGCAGCGCTTTTGGCGCGATCGGGGTGTTCCTCGGCAGCCTGATGGCCGGCGCCAGCATCGGCATTATCGGGGTATTGCTGCCTGGCATCGTCAAGCGCGATTTCCCTCAGCAGGCCGGGACACTGACCGGCGTCTACACCATGGCGCTGTGCCTGGGCGCGGCCATGGCCGCCGGCGCCACGGTGCCGTTGAGCCAGCATTTTGCTGGGAGCTGGGCAATGGGCCTGGGCTTCTGGATGATCCCGGCGTTGTTGGCCATGCTGGTCTGGTTACCGCAGGCACGCCAGGGCCATGGCGCCCACAAGGTGGCCTATAAGGTGCGCGGCCTGTGGCGCGACCCGCTGGCCTGGCAGGTCACGCTGTACATGGGCCTGCAATCGTCGTTGGCGTACATCGTCTTCGGTTGGTTGCCGTCGATCCTGATCGGTCGTGGCCTGAGCCCGACCGAGGCCGGGTTGGTGCTGTCGGGATCGGTGATCGTGCAGTTGATCAGTTCGCTGAGCGCGCCGTGGCTGGCGACGCGTGGCAAGGATCAGCGGCTGGCCATCGTGATCGTCATGTTGGTGACCTTGGCGGGCCTGTTCGGCTGCCTGTATGCGCCGCTGTCAGGACTGTGGGGCTGGGCGGTGCTACTGGGCCTGGGGCAGGGCGGTACTTTTGCCTTGGCGCTGACGCTGATCGTGCTGCGCTCAAAAGACGCGCACGTCGCTGCCAACCTGTCGAGCATGGCCCAAGGCGTCGGTTACACCCTGGCCTCGATGGGGCCGTTCGCGGTGGGCCTGGTGCATGATCTGACCGGCGGCTGGGCGGCGGTGGGGTGGATCTTTGCCGTGCTGGGCACCGGGGCGATTGTATTTGGCCTGAAAGCCGGGCGTGCGCAGCATGTGCAAGTGGTCAGCGAGCGGGTTTAGCGGTTGTCGGTACCGGCCTTATCGCGGGACAAGCCCGCTCCCACGTAGAGCGGGCTTGTCCCGCGATAGGGGCGACGCAGAAACCATTCATGACTCAAATGGGCATGGCATTGCGCCGCAACGCAGATTATCGTTCAGCTCTTGAGCCCCAGGACGGACACACCCATGAGCGACGCCAACCAAGCCCTGATCACCCGTTTCTACCAGGCCTTCCAGCGCCTCGATGCCGAAGCGATGGTGGCCTGCTACAGCGCTGATGTCGAATTCAGCGACCCGGTCTTTGGCACCTTGCGCGGCCAGGATGCCGGCGACATGTGGCGTCTGCTCACCACTCGCGCCAAGGATTTCAGCCTGACCTTCGATCAAGTGCGTGCCAACCAGGACAGCGGCTGCGCGCATTGGGTGGCCACCTACCTGTTCAGCCAGACCGGCCGGGTGGTGATCAACGATATCCAGGCACGCTTCGTCATTCGCGACGGCTTGATCAGCCAGCACCACGACAGCTTCGACCTGTGGCGCTGGTCACGCCAGGCCCTGGGCATGCCCGGGGTGCTGCTGGGCTGGTCGCCGATGTTGCAGAACAAGGTTCGCCAACAGGCGTTCAAGGGTTTGCGGGCGTTTCAGCAGGCGCGTTGAGCGGGTAAGCTTGGCGCCTTTCCGTTGGCTTGAATACAACCGTGAGCGAGACTGCTATCCCCCAGCCCGGCATCCCCCCGTCTGCCAAGCCCTGGTACGTCTACTTGGTGCGCGCCGCCAATGGCTCGCTGTACTGCGGCATCAGCGATGATCCACAGCGGCGTTTTCTCAAACACCAGAAAGGCCAGGGCGCGCGCTACTTCAAGACCAGCCCGGCGCAGGCGCTGGTGTATGTCGAGCAATGGCCAGACAAGGCCGAAGCGTTGCGCCAGGAGCGGCTGGTGAAGAAGCTGCGCAAGTCTGCCAAGGAGGCGCTGGTGGCCTCCTGGCCAGGTCTTAGTCGGTGCGACGCTTGAGCTGATCGATCAGCTGGGTCGGTAGGCCCTTGATGATCAGCGTGCCTGCTTCTTCGTCATATTCCACTTTCGAACCCAGCAGGTGAGCCTCGAAGCTGATCGACAGGCCCTCGGCGCGCCCGGTGAAGCGGCGGAATTGGTTGAGCGTGCGTTTATCGGCGGGAATCTCCGGCGACAGGCCGTAGTCCTTGTTGCGGATGTGATCGTAGAACGCCTTGGGGCGGTCTTCGTCGATCAGGCTGGAAAGCTCTTCCAAGGTGACCGGCTCGCCCATCTTGGTCTGGCTGGTGGCGTAGTCGACCAGGGTCTGGGTCTTCTCGCGCGCCGACTCCTCAGGCAGGTCTTCGCTTTCGACGAAGTCGCTGAATGCCTTGAGCAGGGTACGGGTCTCGCCGGGGCCATCGACGCCCTCCTGGCAGCCGATGAAGTCGCGGAAGTATTCCGAGACCTTCTTGCCGTTCTTGCCCTTGATGAACGAGATGTACTGTTTGGAAGCCTGGTTGTTCTGCCATTCGGACAGGTTGATCCGGGCCGCCAGGTGCAGTTGGCCCAGGTCCAGATGGCGAGAGGGGGTCACGTCGAGCTCGGCGTTGACCGCCACGCCGTCGCTGTGGTGCAGCAGGGCGATGGCCAGGTACTCGGTCATGCCTTGCTGGTAGTGAGCGAACAGCACATGGCCACCGGTGGAGAGGTTGGACTCTTCCATCAGTTTTTGCAGGTGCTCGACGGCGATCCGGCTGAAGGCGGTGAAGTCTTTTTCTTCACTCAGGTACTGCTTGAGCCAGCCACTGAACGGGTAGGCGCCGGACTCGCCGTGGAACAACCCCCACGCCTTGCCTTGCTTGGCGTTGTAGCTGTCGTTGAGGTCGGCCAGCAGGTTTTCGATGGCGTCCGATGCGCCCAGCTCGTTATCCCGTGCATGCAGCACGGCGGGGCTGCCATCAGGCTTCTTGTCGATCAGGTGAACGATGCAATGACGGATTGGCATGGAAATCTCGGAGGTTGGAGCACGCGTGGCGATGGCCAAGGGTGCGCTGTGCAAAGTCGATCAGTTTAACCCAGAGATTGGGTGATGCAGTGGCCAGAAGTTGGCGTAAATGGCGGTTGTTCGTTTTTTGTTCGATTTTTTGCGTTTTCGGGGTAAACCCCCGAAAAACCTGCATAAAAACCAAGCTGGCAGCGGATATTTATCTATTCCTGTGGTAGCTTTGCGCGGTCTTGCGCCCCTTGAATGGCGCATTGCTGGCAGATCGCTTGCGTCGTGTCGAACCAAACGCCGATTTTCGTATCTACATACGCGATTGGCGCGGCCCGCCGGACAGTTTCGGGCTGGCCCGATAACGACGTAGCACGCTGCATAACCTCTGAATTTTTAGGGAAGGAACACCACAATGGCACTGACCAAAGACCAACTGATTGCCGACATCGCCGAAGCAATCGACGCGCCAAAAACCACCGCTCGCAATGCTCTGGAGCAACTGGGCCAGATCGTTGCTGACCAGCTGGAAAACGGCGCTGAGATCACCCTGCCAGGCATCGGCAAGCTGAAAGTCACCGAGCGTCCTGCCCGTACCGGCCGCAACCCTTCGACTGGCGCTGCCATCGAAATCGCTGCCAAGAAAGTCGTCAAGTTCGTACCTGCCAAGGTCCTGACCGACGCCGTCAACAAGTAATTGTCGACGCTTGCGTAAAACCGCGCCCGGCTTGCCCGGACGCGGTTTTTTTACGCCTGCGTTTTACCCTGGCGCTGGGCATGCCAGGCCTGGCGCGCGGCATCGTCGTGAAAGCTCCAGGCAACCATGCGGCTCTGCTTCTGGCCTTGGCCCATCTCGATGACCCGCACCGCTTTGGCGGCAGCTTTCTTCAGGGCCGCTTCGATGCCTGGCAGATTGCTCGCCTTGGACACCAGGCTGGTGAACCACAGTACCTGATGGCCACAGGCAGCGCTCTCGGCGATCAACTGGGTGACGAAGCGAATCTCGCCCCCTTCGCACCACAGCTCATTGTTCTGCCCACCAAAATTGAGCACCGGCAGCTTGCGCTTGGGGTCCTGCTTGCCGAGGTTTTTCCATTTGCGTTGACTACCGCGGGTGGCTTCGTCGCGCGAGCTGTGGAAGGGCGGATTGCTCAGGGTGATATCGAAGCGTTCGTCGGCCTGCAGCAAGCCGCTGAGGATGTGCTTGCTGTTGCTCTGCTGGCGCAGGCTGATGGCTTTATTGAGACCGTTGGCCTGGACGATGGCTTTGGCCGAGGCCAGGGCTATCGGGTCGATGTCCGAGCCGAGGAAGCGCCAACGGTAGTCGCTGTGGCCGAGCAGCGGATAGATGCAGTTGGCACCTACGCCAACGTCCAGGGCACGTACCTGGGCGCCACGCGGGATCTCGCCGGCATTGTCTTCGGCAAGCAGGTCGGCCAGTACGTGGATGTAATCGGCGCGGCCTGGAATCGGTGGGCACAGGTAGTCGGCTGGGATGTCCCAGTGCTGGATGCCGTACTGGGCCTTGAGCAGGGCGCGGTTGAACACCCGTACCGCTTCAGGGTTGGCGAAGTCGATGCTGGGCTTGCCGTAGGGGTTGGTGATGGTGAAGCGGGCCAGGTCCGGGTGCGCCTTGATCAGGCTGGGGAAGTCATAGCGGCCCTGGTGGCGGTTGCGCGGGTGCAGGGTGGGTTTGTCGGTCATAGGGGTGTCCTGTGTAAAACATCGCGGGGCAAGCCCACTCCCACGCCTTCACTCCATACCGGAGCGGGTGCGTGGGAGCGGGCTTGCCCCGCGATGGCTTCACTGAGGTTTAGAGCGCGGCAATCCGCGCATGCTGCTCGGTGAAGTTGGCCAGCGCCTGCTCGGCTTCAGCCAGCTTGGCGCGTTCCTTGTCGATTACCGCAGGCGGTGCCTTGTCGACGAAGGCGGCGTTGGACAGCTTGCCGCCAACCCGTTGCACTTCACCTTGCAGACGCTGGATTTCCTTGTTCAGGCGAGCCAGCTCGGCGTCCTTGTCGATCAGGCCGGCCATTGGCACCAGCACCTGCAGATCGCCAACCAGTGCGGTGGCCGACAGTGGCGCTTCGTCCTGTTCGCCGAGCACGGTGAACGACTCGACCTTTGCCAGCTTCTTGAGCAGCGCTTCGTTTTCTTGCAAGCGACGCTGGTCGTCGGCATTGGCGTTCTTGAGGAACAGCGGCAGCGGTTTGCCTGGGCCAATGTTCATCTCGGCGCGAATGTTACGCAGACCGACCATCAGCTGTTGCAGCCACTCGATGTCACCTTCGGCCGCTACGTCGATGCGGCTGTCATTGGCCACGGGCCACGGTTGCAGCATGATGGTCTTGCCGTCGATGCCTGCCAGCGGCGCGATGCGCTGCCAGATCTCTTCGGTGATGAACGGCATGAACGGGTGTGCCAGGCGCAGGGCCACTTCCAGCACGCGTACCAGCGTGCGACGGGTGCCGCGGGCGCGCTCGACCGGGGCGTTTTCGTCCCATAGTACCGGCTTGGACAGCTCCAGGTACCAGTCGCAGTACTGGTTCCAGATGAACTCGTACAGCGCCTGGCTGGCCAGGTCGAAGCGGAACTGCTCGAGCTGACGGGTCACTTCGGCTTCAGTGCGCTGCAACTGCGAGATGATCCAGCGGTCGGCCAGCGACAGCTCGTAGGCCTCGCCGTTCTGCCCGCAGTCTTCGCCTTTGTCCAGCACGTAGCGGGCGGCGTTCCAGATCTTGTTGCAGAAGTTGCGGTAGCCTTCGACGCGGCCCATATCGAACTTGATGTCGCGACCGGTGGACGCCAGCGAGCAGAAGGTGAAGCGCAGGGCGTCTGTGCCGTAGCTGGCGATGCCTTCGGGGAACTCGGCCTTGGTCTGCTTGGCGATCTTCTCGGCAAGCTTGGGTTGCATCATGCCGCTGGTGCGTTTTTCCAGCAGGGCCTCGAGGGTGATGCCATCGACGATGTCCAGCGGGTCAAGCACGTTGCCCTTGGACTTGGACATCTTCTGGCCTTGTCCGTCGCGCACCAGACCGTGGACGTAGACGGTCTTGAACGGAACCTGCGGGGTGCCGTCTTCGTTCTTCACCAGGTGCATGGTCAGCATGATCATCCGGGCGACCCAGAAGAAGATGATGTCGAAACCGGTGACCAGCACGTCGGTGGAGTGGAATTTCTTCAGGAACTCGGTCTGCTCTGGCCAGCCGAGGGTGGAGAAGGTCCACAGGCCGGAACTGAACCAGGTGTCGAGCACGTCGTCGTCCTGGCGCAGGACTACGTCGCTGCCCAGGTTGTGCTTGGCGCGCACTTCTTCCTCGTTGCGGCCAACGTAGACCTGGCCGGCCTCGTCGTACCACGCCGGGATCCGGTGGCCCCACCACAGCTGACGGCTGATGCACCAGTCCTGGATGTCACGCATCCACGAGAAGTACATGTTTTCGTACTGCTTGGGCACGAACTGGATGCGACCGTCTTCCACAGCGGCGATGGCAGGTTCTGCCAGCGGCTTGGTGGAGACATACCATTGGTCGGTCAGCCACGGCTCGATGACGGTGCCGGAGCGATCGCCTTTCGGCACTTTCAGCGCGTGGTCATCGACGCTGACCAGCAGGCCCTGGGCATCGAGGTCGGCAACGATCTGCTTGCGGGCAACGAAGCGGTCGAGGCCGGCGTATTGCGCCGGCAGGCTGGTGTCGATCTGCTCGTTGACGCTGCCGTCGAGGTTGAAAGCCTGGGCACTGGCCAGTACCAGGGCGTTCTTGTCGAAGATGTTCAGCAGCGGCAGGTTATGGCGCTTGCCGACTTCGTAGTCGTTGAAGTCGTGGGCTGGGGTGATCTTCACGCAGCCGGTGCCGAATTCCGGGTCGCAGTAATCGTCGCCGATGATCGGGATCAGGCGGCCGACCAGCGGCAGCTTGACGAACTTGCCGATCAGGGCCTGGTAGCGCTCGTCATTTGGGTTGACCGCGACCGCAGCGTCACCCAGCAGGGTCTCCGGACGGGTGGTGGCGACGACCAGGTAGTCTTTGCCATCGGCGGTCTTGGCGCCATCGGCCAGCGGGTAGCGCAGGTTCCACAGGTGACCTTTCTCGTCGTGGTTTTCCACTTCCAGGTCAGAGATGGCGGTGTGCAGCTTGGTGTCCCAGTTGACCAGGCGCTTGCCGCGGTAGATCAGGCCGTCTTCGTGCAGGCGGACGAAGGCTTCCTTGACCGCGTCGGACAGGCCGTCGTCCATGGTGAAACGCTCGCGGCTCCAGTCGACCGACGAACCCAGGCGGCGGATCTGCCGGCTGATGTTGCCACCGGACTGCTCCTTCCACTCCCAGACCTTCTCCAGGAACTGCTCGCGGCCCAGGTCATGACGGTTCTGGCCCTTGGCCTCGAGCTGGCGCTCGACCAGCATCTGGGTGGCGATACCGGCGTGGTCGGTGCCTGGCTGCCACAGGGTGTCGCGACCCTGCATGCGGCGGAAACGGATCAGGGCGTCCATGATCGCGTTGTTGAAACCGTGACCCATGTGCAGGCTGCCGGTCACATTTGGCGGCGGGATCATGATGGTGTAGGACTCGCCTGCACCTTGTGGGGCGAAATAGTTCTCGGACTCCCAGGTGTTGTACCAGGAAGTTTCGATGGCGTGCGGCTGGTAGGTCTTATCCATGCGCGGCGGGACCCTTAGGCATTAATTCGGGAAAGCCGAGAAGTATAACGGAGCGGCGGGATTCAGGCGACAAGCTGCTGGGGTCTTGTTGAGCAGGTCCGGCCTCATCGCGGGGCAAGCCCGCTCCCACGCCTTGCCAATGGACAAGCCTGCGTGGGAGCGGGCTTGCCCCGCGATAGGGTCACAACGGACACATTCAGGTTCGAGGCTTACTCGGGGCGCTTGAGCAGGCGCTCCATACGCGCATCGAGGCGGCGCTTGATCTCGGTTTCGATATGCGGGGTGAAGTCGTTGATCACGTCTTGCATGATCAACTGGGCAGCGGCACGCAGTTCGGCGTCCAGGCGCAGCAGGGTGTCCTGGCGGCGAGTCTGCGGGTCTTCTTCTTCGGCAGCGGGAGGGGCTACCGGCTGCGCTACAGCCGGTGCATTGCCGGCGGGTTCGTCCAGCAGCAGGGGAATCTGTTCGACCGTATCGGTCAGCAGTGGTGGTTGCAGGTCGGCATCACCCAACAGCTCGCGGATCGACTCCAGGTCGTCGAGCAGATGGGCAGAATCGGGCAGGGGAGAGTGCTTGTCCATCGTCGTTAAAGTCGCTGTAGGCGGTGATCTTGCAGAGCATAGCCCCGTTCACGGTAGAAACGGAACCGCTCTCGTGCGGCAAGGCGAATGCTGGGCTCCTCGACGACGATCTCGGCCACCCGGGCGAACTGCTCGACAAACCCCGGAACGTCGCCGCCCAGGTTGATCAGCAAGTCGCGATGGTCACCGGCGTCACTCCCCAAACCCAGGACCACTGCAGCGTCGGCGTGGGCCTCGGCCAGGTCGTGGGGTATGAAGGCCTCGCCCTTGAAGTGCCACAGACGCTGGTTGAGTTGTTCGCGCTGTTCGCCGTCCTGGCAATGCAGGTAGACCCGGTGGCCGAGGCGCCAGGCTTTCTCACACAGCTTGCAGGCGAAATCCAGCCGCGCCGACAGCGAGTCGGTGGGCAGGATATAGAAATCTACTTGGCTCATGGTTCAGTCCGTTGGCGGGTGGCCGCGAGCGGCGCACCCGCCGTGCGGGGTCAGGCGTTGGCGCGGTCGAGCAGGTATTGGGTCAGCAGGGGCACGGGGCGGCCAGTGGCGCCTTTGTCCTTGCCGCCGCTGATCCAGGCGGTGCCGGCGATGTCCAGGTGCGCCCAGTTGTAGGCCTTGGCAAAGCGCGACAGGAAGCATGCCGCGGTGATGGTGCCGGCCTTCGGCCCGCCGATGTTGGCGATGTCGGCGAACGGGCTGTCCAGCTGCTCCTGGTACTCGTCGAACAGCGGCAGCTGCCAGGCGCGGTCGTCGGCCCGCTTGCCAGCGCTGAGCAGTTGCTCGAGCAGATCGTCGTTGTTGCCCAGCAGGCCGGTGGTGTGGCTGCCCAGGGCGACGATGCAGGCGCCGGTCAGGGTGGCGATGTCGATCACCGCCTGCGGCTTGAAGCGTTCGGCGTAGGTCAGGGCATCGCACAGCACCAGACGGCCTTCGGCGTCAGTGTTGAGGATTTCCACGGTTTGCCCGCTCATGGTAGTGACGATGTCGCCAGGACGGGTGGCGTTGCCACTTGGCATGTTCTCGGCGCAGGCCAGGATGCACACCAGGTTGATCGGCAGCTTGAGCTCGAGCACCGCACGCAGGGTGCCGAACACGCTGGCCGCGCCGCACATGTCGTACTTCATTTCATCCATGCCGGCGCCTGGCTTTAGGCTGATGCCGCCGGTGTCGAAGGTGATGCCTTTACCCACCAGTACGAACGGTTTTTCGCTCTTCTTGCCGCCCTGGTATTGCATGACGATCAAGCGTGGTGGCTGTTCGCTGCCTTGGCCAACGGCGTAGAACGCGCCCATGCCCAGGTCTTTGATCTTCTTCTCGTCGAACACTTCGACCTTCAGGCCTTTGTTGGCCTTGCCCAGTTCCTTGGCTTGTTCGGCCAGGTAGCTTGGGTGGCAGATGTTCGGCGGCAGGTTGCCCAGGTCGCGGGTCAAGGACATGCCGCTGGCGATCGCGCTGGCGTGCTTGACGGCACGCTCGACCTCGGCCAGGCCGGCCTTGTCGGCCAGCAGGGTGATTTTCTTGAGCACGCGCGGCTCGGCCTTCTGGCTCTTGAAGCGGTCGAACAGGTAGTCACCGTCAAGCAGGGTTTCGGCCAGCAGGCGGTATTTGCCGTAATGCGCGTCGCGGCCAGTGACGGCGATATCGTCCAGGGCCAGTACCGCGTCGCTGCCACCCAGGCTCTTCAGCACGCCGGCCACGCTCACGGCCAGTTTGCGCCAGCTGCGATCGCCCAGGGCGTCCTTGCCGCTGCCAACCAGCAGCACGCGCTCGGCCTTCAGGCCCGGCAGGCTGTGCAGCAGCAGGGTCTGGCCAGGCTTGCCAGCCAGGTCGCCACGCTTGAGCACGGCGGAGATGGCGCCATTGGATGCTTCATCGACGGCCTTGGCGATGTTGCCGAGTTTGCGCCCCTCGCCGACGGCCACTACCAGCGTGGCGGTTTTCAACGATGCAGCAGCTACGCTTTTTACAACCAGTTCCATGTCAGGACCCCGTAGATCTGTGAGTTGGCGCAATGGGTGCGCGCTCGAAGCGGGCTTGGCCGCGTGGTCGCGTGCCAGCGGAAAAGCTGCCAGTTTGAGCCTGGGGCAAGGCCGCTGACAACCCCGATATGTACTGTCATGCGCGGCCAAGTGACAGGCGAGGTCAATCACAGGATAATGCGCGCACTTTACATGGAGGTTCGCCGTTGGCGAACCGGCATAGGTCTTGGCTGTCCGAAGCCATTAATTGGCTGTTCGCCCCTGACAACCCAGGAGTGTCTGGTTTGATCGTCTTTCGTTATCTGTCCCGCGAGGTCCTGCTGACCTTGAGCGCCGTCAGCGCTGTGCTGCTGGTGATCATCATGAGCGGGCGTTTCATCAAATACCTGGCACAGGCCGCCCAGGGCGTGCTCGACCCGAGCGTGCTGTTCCTGATCATGGGCTTCCGGCTGCCGGGTTTCTTGCAGCTGATCCTGCCGTTGGGCTTGTTCCTGGGCATTCTGCTGGCTTATGGCCGGTTGTACCTGGAGAGCGAGATGACCGTGCTCTCGGCGACCGGCATGAGCCAGCAACGCCTGCTGGCGATGACCATGGCCCCAGCGGCCCTGGTCGCCCTGCTGGTCGCTTGGCTGAGCTTGAGCCTGGCGCCACAAGGTGTGTCGCAGGTGCAGCAGATTATCAATCAGCAAGATGCCCTGACCGAGTTCGACACCCTGGTACCTGGGCGTTTCCAGACCCTGCGCGATGGCTCACGGGTGACCTACACCGAGCAGCTGTCCGATGACCGGGTCAATCTGGCGGGCGTGTTCATTTCCGAGAAGCGCTTTAACGCCGACAAGACCAAGGACCGCGCGCCTTCGGTACTGGTTGCCGAAAAAGGCCACCAGGAAGTGCAGGCCGACGGCAACCGTTACCTGATCCTGGAAAACGGCTACCGCTACGACGGCAACCCTGGCCAGGCCGACTACCGGGCGATCAAGTACGACACCTACGGCGTGCTGCTGCCCAAGCCTGAAGTCAGTGAAGAAGTCACCGAGCGTGAAGCGATCCCCACGTCCGAGCTGATCGGCCATAAAGGCCTGCGTGAGCGTGCCGAGCTGCAATGGCGGCTGTCGCTGCCGCTGCTGGTGTTTGTCGTGACCTTGCTGGCAGTCCCGCTGTCGCGGGTCAATCCTCGCCAGGGCCGCTTCCTCAAGCTGCTGCCGGCGATCCTCCTCTACATGGCTTACCTGACAATGCTGATTTCCGTACGCGGCGCCCTGGAGAAGGGCAAGCTCCCGATCGCCCTGGGCATGTGGTGGGTGCACGGGCTGTTCCTGCTGATCGGCCTGGGCCTGATGTACTGGGAGCCAATGCGCCTCAAACGTGCTGCGCGGCGTGCGGGGGTGGCTCATGGTTAAGCTGGATCGCTATATCGGCATGAGCGTGCTGCTGGCCATCCTGGCTGTGCTCGGCATCATTCTTGGCTTGGCCTCGCTGTTCGCCTTCATCGATGAGATGGGCGACCTGAGCGATACCTACACCGTGCTCGACGCCGGTTACTTCGTCTTGATGACCGCGCCTCGCCGGCTCTACGAGATGCTGCCGATGGCGGCCTTGATTGGCTGCCTGATCGGCCTGGGTAGCCTGGCCAGCAGCAGCGAACTGACCATCATGCGCGCTGCCGGCGTGTCGATCGGGCGGATCGTCTGGGCGGTCATGAAACCGATGCTGGTGCTGATGCTGGTCGGTCTGCTGATCGGCGAGTACGTCGCCCCGGTTACCGAAAACAAGGGTCAGGCCGAGCGCTCGCTGGCACAGGGCGGTGGCGAGGCGCAGAGCTCCAAGCGCGGCATGTGGCACCGCCAGGGCGAAGAGTTCGTGCACATCAACTCGGTGCAGCCTAACGGCCTGCTGTTGGGGGTGACCCGCTATCGCTTCGACGATGAGCGCAAGATCGTCACCTCCAGCTTTGCCCGCCGGGCCAAGTACAACGAAGACCACTGGGTGCTCAACGATGTCACCACCACCCACTTCCGTGGCGACCACACCGAAGTGGTCAAGGCCCCGGAAGAGCGCTGGGATGTATCGGTAACCCCGCAGTTGCTCAATACCGTAGTGCTGGCGCCCGAGTCGCTGTCGATTACCGGGCTGTGGGACTACATCCATTACCTGTCTGACCAAGGCCTGAACAATGCCCGCTACTGGCTGGCGTTCTGGACCAAGGTGCTGCAGCCGGCGGTGACTGCGGCGCTGGTGCTGATGGCGATTTCGTTCATCTTCGGCCCACTGCGTTCGGTGACCCTGGGGCAACGTGTGTTCACCGGTGTATTGGTGGGCTTTGTGTTCCGGATTGCCCAAGACCTGCTTGGCCCATCCAGCCAGGTGTTTGGCTTCCCGCCGCTGTTGGCGGTGGTGATACCGGCGGGCGTTTGTGCGCTGGCTGGGGTGTGGTTGTTGCGTCGAGCGGGCTGATGGCCTGGGCGATGTGAAAAAGCCGACCTTAGGGTCGGCTTTTTCATGGGCAATTTTCTGTAGGAGCTGGCTTGCCTGCGATGGGCTGCAAGGCAGCCCCAAAAATTGCAGGCCTCGCGCAGACTTGGTGTCTTATCCAGATTTATTGGGGCCGCTTCGCAGCCCATCGCAGGCAAGCCAGCTCCTACAGGGGCTGATCCACTGGGCAGGTTATTTCTTCTGTTTCGGAACCCGCACCAGTTGGGTCTCGGAGTAGATGTCATGCCAGCTGCGCTTGCGCTTGTCGATCAACGACCAGACAAACCCCATCCCCAAGCACAGCCAGGACGCGATCGACACCACAAAACGCAGCAGCGCCTGCCACAGGCTGATCGCGCTGCCATCGGCGTTCTGCACGCGCACGCCCCACACTTGCATGCCCAGGGTCTGGCCGCCATGGGTCCAGAACTTGGCAAAAAAGCCAAACAGCGCAAACACCAGGATCGTCGACAGCAGCGGATCACCATCCAACGCACCGGCATCGGTCAGCTCGCGCATGCGCGCCTCACCGATGATCGCCATCTGGATCATCTTGTAGACCCCGGCAGTGACGATCAGTAGGGCGGTGCACAGCAGGAAGTCATAGAACATCGCCGCCAGGCGACGGCCCAGGCCAACAGGCGGGAAATCACCCTGGGGAGAGAGGGAATGCTTGGGCATGCAGGGCAACTCCAGATGGCAAAGGCCCATTCTATGGAATTGCAGGCATAAAAAAGCCCCTGCGGATCAATGCAGGGGCTTTTTTAACGCAGATCAGCCTTCGGCTTGAACTTCGTCAGCCTGCATGCCTTTCTGGCCCTGGACGGCAACGAAAGTCACCTTCTGGCCTTCTTTGAGGCTCTTGAAACCGTTGCCTTGAATGGCACGGAAGTGAACGAACAGGTCAGCACCGCTCTCTGGGGTGATGAAACCGTAACCTTTTTCGTCATTGAACCACTTGACGGTACCGTTCTGACGCTCAGCCATTGTCTTATTTCCTATGAATCTTTAGAGAGTAATAACAGTTTCTTTCGTATCGAATAGACGAAAGCGTACTGGGCTGGGTTGCAGGAAAGTAAGAGACGTCGAACGGGTTGTAGCAGATTGCAGCTACTGGCCCAGGTCACGAACTGTTGCGACCCATGCAAACACAGTGAGCTGAATGTACGCCAACTCCCAAGACAAAAACAAGCCCTGCCGATTCGCCGATTTCGGCCTTTTTCCGATAACCGCCCCGTTTGTCTGCAGGCGGCATGGCGCCTGGGCTGGCGCCATGTTCAAAAGTTATAGGGAAGGTTCGAAAACGAATATTGCCCGCCTGCTCGAAACGGCTTTCAACCGCGATAGTAACGTTGCGCGACAAAAGGCATTTTGCTGACTTTCAAGGCAACTCGTTTGCCCCTGACCAGGGCATACAGCGAGGTATCGAGTGCGGCATGTTCGCTATCGACATAACCCATTGCCAGTGGTGCACCGAGTGTCGGGCCGAAGCCGCCGCTGCACACTGCGCCGACAATGTTGCCGGCCTCGTCGACAATCTCGGCGGCCTCACGCACCGGAGTACGTTCTTGCGGCAACAGGCCGACTCGCTTGCGTGCCACGCCTTGCTGCTGCTGGGCAAAGATCGCAGCGGCGCCGGGGAAGCCACCTGCGCGCGCACCATCGGCCCGACGCACTTTGGAAATGGCCCAGAGCAAGCTGGCCTCGATCGGTGTGGTGGCGCGGTTCATATCGTGGCCATACAAGCACAGGCCGGCCTCCAGGCGCAGCGAGTCGCGCGCGCCCAGGCCGATGGCCTGGACTTCAGGCTCAGCCAGCAGGCGACGGGCCAGGGCGTCGGCAGCGGCTGCTGGCACGGAAATCTCGTAGCCGTCTTCGCCGGTGTAGCCCGAGCGGCTGACGTAGCAGTCCTGGCCGAGCAATGTGAGGGGACGGAACTGCATGAAGGTCATCCCAGCTACTTCGGGTGCCAGGCGCTCCAGCACCGTGACCGCCGCTGGGCCTTGCAGGGCGAGCAGGGCGCGCTCTTCGAACAGCGGCTGGACCTCGCAGCGGTTGCCGAGGTGCTGTTGCAGGTGGGCCAGGTCCTGCTCTTTACAGGCGGCGTTGACCACCAGGAACAACTCATCGTTACCCAGGTTGGCGACCATCAGGTCATCGAGGATGCCGCCGCTTTCATTGGTGAACATGGCGTAGCGCTGCATTCCCACCGGCAGGTCGACGATATCCACCGGCACCAGGGTTTCCAGGGCACGGGCGGCGTCGGCGCCGAGCAGGCGGATCTGACCCATGTGCGAAACATCGAACAGGCCGGCCTGTTCGCGGGTGTGCAGGTGCTCCTTCATCACCCCCAGCGGGTACTGCACGGGCATGTCAAAGCCGGCGAACGGCACCATGCGTGCGCCCAGTTCCACGTGCAGGGCGTGCAGTGGGGTCTTGTGCAGTGTTTCGGACATCAGCAACTCCTTGATTTGTTGTTGGCTCAACATTCGATGATGTTGACGGCAAGACCGCCGCGGGCGGTCTCCTTGTATTTGCTTTTCATGTCGGCGCCGGTCTGGCGCATAGTGCGGATCACCTTGTCGAGCGAGACGAAGTGCTGGCCGTCACCGCGCAAGGCCATGCGCACGGCGTTGATCGCCTTCACCGAGCCCATGGCGTTGCGCTCGATGCAGGGCACCTGAACCAAGCCGCCGATGGGGTCGCAGGTCAGGCCCAGGTTGTGTTCCATGCCGATTTCGGCAGCGTTCTCGACTTGCTGCGGGGTGCCGCCCATGACTTCGCACAGCGCCCCGGCGGCCATCGAGCACGCCACCCCGACCTCGCCCTGGCAGCCCACTTCGGCGCCGGAGATCGAGGCGTTTTCTTTGTACAGGATGCCGATAGCGGCGGCGGTCAGCAGAAAACGCACTACGCCGTCGTCACTGGCACCCGGCACGAAGCGCATGTAGTAGTGCAGAACCGCCGGGATGATCCCGGCCGCGCCATTGGTCGGCGCGGTGACTACGCGCCCGCCGTTGGCATTTTCTTCGTTGACCGCCAGGGCATAGAGGTTGACCCAGTCGAGCACCGACAAGGCGTCGCGCAGGCTCGCCTCCGGGTGCTGGCTGAGCTGCCGGTACAACGCCGGCGCCCGGCGCTTGACCTTCAGCCCGCCCGGCAAGATACCCTCATGGCGACAGCCGGCCGCGACACAGTCCTGCATCACTTGCCAGATCCGCAGCAGGCCGGCACGGGTCTCGCTTTCCGGGCGCCAGGCGGCTTCGTTGGCCAGCATCACCTGGCTGAACGACAGTTGCTGGGCGCTGCAATGGGCGAGCAGTTCCTTGCCGGTGGTGAAGGGGTAGGTCAGTGGCGTGCGGTCCTCGACGATGCGATCGTGCCCGGCCGCCTCTTCGTCGACCACGAAACCGCCACCGACCGAGTAGTACTCGCGGCTGCGGATTTGCAAACCGGCTGCGTCGAAGGCGCGGAAGATCATGCCGTTGGGGTGGTAATCCAGCGGTTTGCGGATCATCGCCAAGTGCTGTTTTTCGACGAAGCCAATCGGCTGTTCGCCGAGCAGGCGCAACTGGCCGCTTTCGCGGATTGCCTGCAGGCGGGCGGGGATGGATTCGGTGTCGACCGTATCGGGCTGCTCGCCTTCCAGGCCGAGCAACACCGCCTTGTCACTGCCGTGGCCTTTGCCGGTGGCGCCCAGCGAGCCGTACAGCTCGGCTTTGACGCTGACGGTTTGGCTCAACAGGTGATCGCGCCGCAGTCCTTCGGCGAAGCGCGCAGCGGCGCGCATCGGGCCGACGGTGTGAGAACTGGAAGGACCAATGCCGATCTTGAACAGGTCGAAGACGCTCAGTGACATTAGCTTGCTCCTCGGTTCGGTGGGCTTGGCGCAGCAGCAGGACCGCTTTGCGGCCCCTCGCAGGCAACGCCCGCTCCTACAGGGCTATGAGTGTTGCTGGTGTGGGAGCTGGCGGAGCCTGCGATGGGCTGCAGCGCAGCCCCCGCATGTGGCTGGGCTCAGACGTCCTGATAGCTCTCGATCGACGGGCAAGCGCACACCAGGTTGCGATCACCAAACACGTTGTCGACGCGGCCCACCGGTGGCCAGTACTTGGCTTCGATCAGGCTGGCCAGCGGGTACACCGCCTGCTCACGGCTATAACCATGGCTCCACTCGCCGACCAGCTCTGCGGCGGTGTGCGGCGCGTTCTTCAGCGGGTTGTCGTCCTTGTCCAGGCTGCCGGTCTCGACTGCGCGAATCTCTTCACGAATCTTGATCATCGCCTCGCAGAAACGGTCCAGTTCTTCCTTGGACTCACTTTCGGTCGGTTCGATCATCAGCGTGCCGGCGACCGGGAAGGACATGGTCGGAGCGTGGAAGCCGAAGTCGATCAGGCGCTTGGCCACGTCATCGACGCTGATGCCGCTGGTGTCCTTGAGCGGGCGCAGGTCGAGGATGCATTCGTGCGCTACCAGGCCATTGCCGCCGGTGTACAACACAGGATAGTGCTCTTCCAGGCGACGGGCGATGTAGTTGGCATTGAGGATGGCCATCTGCGAAGCCCGGGTAAGACCCGCACCACCCATCATTCGAATGTACATCCAGGTGATCGGCAGAATGCTGGCGCTGCCGAACGGTGCCGCGCAAACGGCGCCGCTAGTGTTTTCCAGCGCGGCGTGGCCTGGCAGGAACGGCGCCAGGTGCGACTTGACGCCGATCGGGCCGACGCCCGGGCCGCCACCCCCGTGGGGGATGCAGAAGGTTTTGTGCAGGTTCAGGTGCGACACGTCGCCACCGAACTTGCCGGGGGCACACAGGCCGACCATGGCGTTCATGTTGGCGCCATCGATGTACACCTGGCCGCCGTTGTCGTGGATGATCGCGCAGATCTCGCCGATCGCTTCCTCGAACACGCCATGGGTCGATGGGTAGGTGATCATGATCGCCGCGAGCTGCTCGCGGTGTTCGAGGGCCTTGGCGCGCAGATCGTCGATGTCGACGTTGCCACGTGCGTCACACGCGGTGACCACCACGCGCATACCGGCCATGTGCGCGGTAGCGGGGTTGGTGCCGTGGGCCGAGGAGGGGATCAGGCAGATATTGCGATGCGCCTCGCCGCGGCTGCGGTGGTAGGCACGGATCGCCAACAGGCCTGCGTATTCGCCCTGGGAGCCGGCGTTGGGTTGCAGCGACACGGCGTCGTAGCCGGTGGCGGCGCAGAGCATGGCTTCCAGCTCAGTGGTCATCTGCAGGTAGCCCTGGCTCTGCGCGGCAGGCGCGAACGGGTGCAGATTGCCGAACTCGGCCCAGGTCACTGGGATCATTTCGCTGGCGGCGTTGAGCTTCATGGTGCACGAGCCCAGCGGGATCATGCTGCGGTCCAGCGCCAGGTCCTTGTCGGCCAGGCGGCGCAGGTAGCGCATCAGCTCGGTTTCGCTGTGATAGCGGTTGAATACCGGGTGTTCGAGAATTGCCGATTGGCGCAGCAGCGCGGCCGGCAGGCGCGAGGCGCTGGCGGCGGCAACGGCGGCGAACTCAGGCACAGGCTGGTCGCCTGCGAACAACTGCCAGAGGGTTTCGACATCGGCCTGGGTGCTGGTTTCGTCGAGCGACAGGCCCAGATGATCGGCGTCGACCTGGCGCAGGTTGATGCGCTGGGCGCGCGCCTTGTCGTGCAGGGCGGCGGTCGCTTGGCCGGTGGCCAGGGTCAGGGTATCGAAATAGGCTTGGGTGACGACCTTGGCGCCCAGTTGCTCAAGACCTGCGGCCAGGATCGCGGTCAGTGCATGGGTGCGCTCGGCGATGCGCTTGAGCCCGGCCGGGCCGTGGTACACGGCGAACATGCTGGCGATGTTGGCCAGCAGGACCTGCGCGGTGCAGATGTTGCTGGTGGCCTTCTCGCGGCGGATATGTTGCTCGCGGGTCTGCATGGCCAGGCGCAGGGCGGTCTTGCCGAAGCGGTCGATCGACACGCCGACCAGACGCCCCGGCATGTCGCGCTTGAACGCGTCGCGGGTGGCGAAGTAAGCCGCGTGCGGGCCACCGAAGCCTAGCGGCACGCCGAAACGCTGGGCGCTGCCGATGGCCACGTCGGCTTCGAACTCACCCGGCGGGGTCAACAGGGTCAGGGCCAGCAGGTCGGCAGCGACTGCGACCAGGGCGTTGGCAGCATGGAAACGCTGCACCAGTTCGCGGTAATCGAACACGTCGCCATTGCTCGCCGGGTATTGCAGCAGCGCGCCGAAGAAGGCACTGACGTCGGTCAGTTCACGCTCATCGCCAACCACCACGTCGATGCCCAGCGGTTCGGCGCGGGTGCGCAGTACGTCGAGGGTTTGCGGGTGGCAATGGGCCGAGGCGAAGAAGGCATGGCTGCCCTTGTTCTTCGACAGGCGTTTGCAGAAGGTCATGGCCTCGGCGGCCGCGGTGGCTTCGTCGAGCAGGGAGGCGTTGGCGATCGGCAGGCCGGTCAGGTCGCTGATCAGGGTCTGGAAGTTGAGCAGCGCTTCCAGGCGGCCTTGAGAGATTTCTGGCTGGTACGGGGTGTAGGCGGTGTACCAGGCCGGGTTTTCCAGCAGGTTGCGCAGGATCGGTGCCGGGGTATGGGTGTTGTAGTAACCCTGGCCGATCAGGCTCTTGAACAGTTGGTTCTTGCCGGCGATGGCTTTAAGCGCGGCGAGCGCATCAGCTTCGCTCTGGCCGTCGCTGCTGCCCAGGACGCTGGTGCCCTTGATGCTGTCGGGGATGACGGCGGCGCTCATCGCCTCGAGCGAGTCGAAGCCCAGGGTGGCGAGCATGGCGTGCTCGTCAGCGCTGCGTGGGCCGATATGGCGGGCGATGAATTCGTTGGCGGTGCCGAGGTTGATGGTCATGGCAGTTCCTCAGGCGTCGGCGTTGGCTTTGATCAGGCGGTCGTAGGCGTCCTGGTCGAGCAGGGCAGCCACGGCGTTGGCATCGGCGGGGATGAAGCGGAAGAACCAGCCTTCGCCCAGCGGATCTTCGTTGACCAGTTCGGGATTATCGGCAAGCTGCTGGTTGACCGCGACTACTTCACCGGTCAGTGGCATGTACACGCCGCTGGCGGCTTTGACCGATTCGACGGTAGAGGCTTCTGCACCTTGCTCGTAGCGTTGCAGCTCCGGCAGTTGCACATAGACCACGTCACCCAGGGCGTTCTGGGCGAAGGCGGTGATGCCTACGGTGACGCTGCCATCGGCTTCAGTACGCAGCCATTCGTGATCTTCGGTGAAACGCAACTCGCTCATGGGAATTCCTCAGGGAAGCTGGGGCGTGGGCGCGGTGGGCCGCGCTCTTGGGTGGGACTTCCCTAAGCAATATTGTGGCCAGTTAGATAAATCACTTATAAATCAATGACTTGATAAAGAACGTAAATATTCGGCTGTGAAGAATGGAATGAAATCGCTACAGAGATGGAGGCCTCAAAAGGTTCGAAGGATCAAACCCTTGGCCGTTATGGGTGAATTCGCCATGTATTGAATTCGATACGATGTATTTAAATCGATACAGAAAGCTTTTCAGGGCCTCATCGCGGGGCAAGCCCGCTCCCACGCAG
>NZ_JBICKL010000054.1:0-18218 GCF_043104195.1 Pseudomonas sp. xss_2 | reverse complement strand
AAGCCCGCTCCCACAGGCACTGCGCTGACTCACCAAACCACGCGGGCCCTGTAGGAGCGGGCTTGCCCGCGAAGCGCCGCGCTAGCGGAGCCATCTTCAGCGCAGCGCTATATCCTGAGCCATCCATAAGCTTGTCCTGCGTCAACCCCTAGCCCCTTACCTCCTAAAGAGCCATAGATAATGGCCTAATAGTGGCGTTTAATGGCCGCATAATAACGACACACGGATGACCACGAAGATGATGCGAGAAGGATCTCTGCCCGCCAGCCAATCACTCCAGCCGACACCTGGCCGAATCCCTGTCACCGTCGCCCTGTTGCAAGGCCTGGCGCTGGGCGTTGTGCTGGCCGCGATGGCCTTTGCTCAACTGCCGTTCTATCTGGCGTTACCCTTGGCGTTGTTGGTGCTGTGGATCCCGCTCTGGCGCCGTAAGCCAGCGGCTGCCGACGTCGCCGAGCAGCCATTACCCATGCCCCACGATCTGACCCAGAGCTTGGCGCGCAATACCACGCATAACGCGCTGTCCGCCGCTGCCATGGCGTTTTCGGTACAGCAGCTGGCCACGCGCTTGCAGTCGCAGTTGGGCGCCGCCTCGCGAATCGTCGACAGTGCGCAGATCATGATCGGTACCGAGAAGGCCACCGCCCAGCTCAGCCAGCAAGCCCTGGACGCCGCACGTACTGCGCATGTCAGCAGCGCTGCGGGTCGCGAGGTACTGGCCGACTCGATCCAGCGCATGCATCAGCTCAGCACTCGCGCAACCGCCAGCCGCGAGTTGATCGAAGCGTTGCATCAGCGCAGCGAGGACATCGCCCGGGTCACCCTGGTGATTCAGGCCATCGCCAGCCAGACCAACTTGCTGGCGCTCAACGCCGCCATCGAGGCCGCCCGTGCGGGTGAGCATGGGCGTGGCTTCGCGGTCGTCGCCGACGAGGTGCGGGGGCTGGCGGGGCGTACTGCGGCAGCTACCGGCGAAGTGGGAGAGATGGTGGCCGATATTCAGGCGCGTACCGCCCAGGTGGTCGAGCAGATCCGCAACTTGGCCGGCGATCTGAGTAGCGGCCTGGAGCAGGTCGAAGATACTGGCGAGCAGCTGACTCAGATTGCCCAGCTTGCCGCCAGCGTGGAGCACCAAGTGGGTGAGATCGCCGAGGGTACCGCAGTCAACCAAGTGCAACTGGACAACTTGTTTCAAGCGGTGGGGCAGGTGCGCGCCGACCTTGAACTCAGTGACCAGCAGACCCAGCGCCTGGCCCAGGCAGCGGTGCAGATGGAGAGCCAGGCCGAAGCGCTCAGCGAACGCCTGGCCGAAGTCGGTCTGGATGACTATCACCAGCGCATTTTCGACTTGGCTATGCGGGGGGCACAGGCGATTGGCGAGCGCTTCGAGCAGGATATCGAGCAAGGTCTCATCAGCCTGGATGATTTGTTCGATCGCCGCTATCAGCCTATCCCCGGCATGCGCCCACCGCGTTTCAACACGCGTTTTGATCAGTACACCGACAGTGTGCTGCCAGGCATCCAGGAGCCGCTGCTGACCCAACACGAGGGCATGGTCTATGCCATCGCCTGCACCCCAGAAGGTTACGTGCCCACCCACAATGCGGCGTTCAGCCTGCCGCTCACCGGTGATGAGGCCCATGACACCGCGCACAATCGCAGCAAACGGCTGTTCGATGACCGCACTGGCATACGCTGCGGCAGTCATCAGCAGCGCCTGCTGTTGCAGACCTACAGCCGCGATACTGCTGAGCTGATGCACGATCTGTCGGTGCCGGTATTCGTCAAAGGCCGGCACTGGGGTGGTTTGCGCCTGGGTTATCGACCCGAGCCTGGGCTCGATTGAACCCTGGGTTTATTGCTGTTGGCGCAAAACAGCAGTACGGGCGAGTGCTTTTATTCAGCCCCGAGCGGGCGTATCATAGCTATATCGTTAGGTTGCTAATTAAATTCCGGAGGGGATTATGCATAGCCGAGTCGATGTTGCCGTAATGATAGGCTCCGGGGTGCCTGCTACCTTCAAGGCCATGGGGCGTAGGGTGTGTTGGGTGGTGTTGGTCAATGGCGAGCGGCGTGGTACGGCGTTCGCCAGCCGCGGCGAAGCGCTCGAGTGTCAGGCCGCCTGGATGGCTCAGCTAGCCAAGGGGCAGGCAGCCTGAGGGTTGCCTCATCGTTCAAGATGGCGAGCCAGTTCACAGGCATCCTGGTGACGCCGCCTGAAGCCCTTGACTCGCCCAGTTGAGCTTTCGGTAACATGGAAGAAGGCGATACCGGCCGGGATTACCACGAAACGCGGCTCTTTTTTGTCCCGATAGAGGTAAGAAATTTCTTTCACCTCTCGACGGATTTCGGTGTTTTCGTGCATATTTCGTCCCTTGTAATGCGCTGATGAATGCTGAGGCCCATTCTGTGGGGGCCTGCTGTTATCTATTGCATCTTTTCTGGCATTGCTGTTGTCAGACATTACGCTTCCCTAATGGGGAAAACTGCCGTTATCAGGTTGTGACGCTTTGGCTGGCGAGCTGGAGTAATAATTCCTGCGCGACGTATCGCCAATGTTCACAGGCCCATCGTGCATGGTTTTAATAATCTTTTAAGCATCGTTTAGAAATGACCGCGCCGCTCCGGGGTTCCGAAGGGGTGCGCATGTAACCGGTTTGAGGAACTCTTCATTGGCAGTCAGTACACTCGATACCCACGCATTGTTTGCCTTGGGTGATTTGCGGGCCAAGTTGGTCAAGCTGTTCCAAGGGCGGTTTGTCTATGTCACCGAGCAAAGTCCTGAAGGCCTGTACATGGCTGAGATCGACACTGAAAGCGCTCTGGTGGTCGATGACAAGCCACGCCTGGAACTCAAGGTTGGTGATCACTTTCGCGCGGCAGTATTGCCCAGTCGTGAGGGTGGCAAGCTGGAACTGCGTTTTCGTGAAATCAAGCTCAATGTCTATGGCCAGGGCGACTATGCCTTTGTCTCGGTCCCGGAAGGTGATGGCATCGTGTTCCGCAACGGTCACGGGGTAATGCTGGTGTTCGCCGCACAGCAGCAAGTGCAGGAAGGCCTGGGCAAGATGCTCAAAGCGGTAACCGGCAAAGTTGCCAAATGGCGCAAGGGCGAACTCACCACGTTCAAGGCTAGCGAGTGAGCACTGAAGGCCCGCCTGCTGGACGGGCGCAGTTTCACACTCAGCATCAAGCCCGCGCTACGGCGCAAGCCGAGCAACTGTTGGCGCGCAAAGATGAGCTGGGCGGTGCCTGGTTAGGCTGGGTGGCGGGTGAGCTGTACCGGCTCAACCCCGCGCCGTATGCCGCGATGGTGCGACGTGAGCTAGAGAGGCTGAGCCAGGATCCAGGCTAGTGGGTGCGTAGCTGAGGCCGGTTCAGTTGCCGCGATCGCGGCCGCTGCTGACTTCTTCTGGCACCGATGCCCCCGACATGCGCTTGCGAAACAAGGCCGCTCTGGCGAGCAGCAGTGTGGTCACCGGCACGGTGATCGACAGCAAGATTGGAATCAGCCAGGCATGCAGCACCGGCCCTTGCTTGACCCATGAAAAATACACGATCGACGCCAGGCTGACGCACCAGGCGCCGATGGTCGAAGCCAGCGCGGGCGGGTGCATGCGTTGGAAGTAGTCTTTCATGCGCACCAGCCCCAGGGCACCGATCAGGGCGAACAGGCTGGCGGTCAGCAGCAGGGCGGCAGTGACCAGCTCCAGCCACAATGGCAGTTCAAGGGCTTCGGTCATTCGATCACCTCACCGCGCAAGAGAAATTTGGCCAGGGCGAAAGAGCCGACGAAGCCGAACAGGGCGATTAGTAGTGCGCCCTCGAAATAGGTATCACTGGCGTAGCGAATGCCCAGCACCAGCATCATCAGCATGGCCAGGATGTACAGGTAGTCCAGCGCCAGCACCCGGTCCTGGGCGGACGGGCCGCGAAACAGCCTGACCAGCGCCAGGGCCATGGCGATGGCGAAGATGAACAGGCTGGCGAGAATGGCGTTGGCGAGCAGGCCTGTCATTCGAAAATCTCCATCAGCGGGCGTTCATAGGTGTGCTTGAAGTGTTCGATGAAGTCCGCTTCGTCGTCCAGGTCGAACACATGCAGCAGCAGGACACTGCGGTCCAGCGCCAGCTCCGACCAAACGGTACCGGGGACCACCGTGGTGATCATCGATAAGGCCGCCAGGCCGTGGGCATCGCGCAAGGCCAAGGGAATGTGGACGAACGCCGAGCGTGGCGGACGGCTGCCGGCACGCAGCACGCTACGCGCTACCAGCAGGTTCGAAATGATCACATCCAGGCCAACGCGGCCGATCAGCTTGGCGATCACCCACGGCCGGTGCACGTGTGCGTGCTGGGGGCGCAACGGCGCCATCAGGATCGGCGCGAGAATGCCCAGCAGAGCGCCCAGCAGCAGATTGCCAGGGCTCAGTGACAGGTTCAGCAGCAGCCACAAAACGAACAGTGCAACGGACAGTAGCGGTGCGGGGAAGACTCGGCTCATGGCTGCACCTGTACGTCAAAGGTGGTGGGGCCTGGGACCGGCCGGGTAGCCATCACCGCTTCGATATAGGCATCAGGCGCTTGCAGGCTCGCGGCGGTATCCTGGGTGTAACGCAGCAGTGGCTCGGCCCTGAAGCTCAAGATGATGCACAAGCCGAGCAGGATCACGATCGGCAGGCATTCATAGCGTCGCAGCAGTGGCGAAGGGCGCTCTTCAGGCTTCCAGAAACGCTGGATACCGACACGGCCGAAGGCGATCAGCGAGGCCATGCCCGACAGGATCAACAGCGTTACCAGCGCCCAGCCAGCGGCGGACAACGGCTGCTCGGGGGCGGTGCCCAGGCCGAGCGGATTGAACAGCGCGCTGATCAGGCCCAGTTTGCCAATAAAGCCAGACAGCGGCGGCATGCCAATGATCAGCAAGGCGCAGGCAATGAAACTCAAGCCCAGGAAGGCCATGGTCCAGGGGATGATCTGGCCGATTACCGCCTTCTGCTCGTCGTCCAGGTTGATGCCCTTGGGCGGGTGCAGTGACTCCAACGGCGAAGGCATGCCTTCGTCATCATCCAGCGGTGCTTCATTGGCCGAGCGCGAACGTTCGACCAGCTCGGCCAGCAAGAACAGCGCGCACAGTGCCAGGGTCGAGCTGACCAGGTAGAACAGCGCGCTGCCGGTGAGGATCGGCTGGCCAAAGCCCACTGCGGCCATCAGCGTGCCGGCCGAAACCAGAATGCTCAGTGCCGCCATGCGCTCCAGGCGCTGGGCAGCGAGAATGCACACTGCCGCCACTGCCAGGGTTGCCAGGCCGCCGTAGATCAGCCATTGCCCACCAAAGTGCGCCGAAGCACCGGCCTGGCCGGAAAACAGCAACGTCCATAGGCGCAGCACTGCGTACAGGCCAACCTTGGTCATGATCGCGAACAGCGCCGCCACCGGCGCGCTGGCCGAGGCATAAGCGGGCACCAGCCAGAAGTTCAGCGGCCAGATACCGGCCTTGGCCAGGAACGCCATCGCCAGGATCGCCGCGCCCGCATGCAGCAGGCCCCGGTCAGCCTCCGGCACCAGCGGGATCTTCAACGCCAGGTCGGCCATGTTCAGTGTACCGGTGACCCCATACAGCATCGCCGCGCCGATCAGAAACAGCGAGGAAGCGAACAGGTTGATCGCGATGTAATGCAGCCCTGCCTTGACCCGTGCGCGCCCCGAGCCGTGCAGCAGCAAGCCGTAAGAGGCCGCCAGCAACACTTCGAAGAACACGAACAGGTTGAACAGGTCGGCGGTCAAGAACGCCCCATACAAGCCCATCAGCTGGATCTGGAACAGCGCATGGAAGCTGGCCCCGGCGCCATCCCAACGGGCGCGGGCGAACAGCAGCGCGCTGACTCCGACGATACCGGTGAGGGTCAGCATCAGCGCCGAGAGGTGATCGACTACCAGTACGATGCCAAAGGGCGCCGGCCAGTTGCCGGGCAGGTACACGCCAATCGACTCGGCCTGACCTTGAGTGCGCACCCAGGTGAGCAGGGTGATGGCAATCGCCAGGCCAATGATGCTCGACAGCAGGTTCAGATGGCCCTTGAGGCGCCGACGTTTCTCACCGAGCAACAGCATTAGCGAGGCAGTCACCAGCGGTAGCAGGATCGGCGCGATGATCAGTTGATTCATCCAGCTCATTCGTCACGCTCCCGGCCATCGACGTGGTCGGTGCCGGTCAGGCCGCGCGAGGCCAGCAGCACTACCAGGAACAGTGCAGTCATGGCAAAGCTGATGACGATCGCGGTGAGCACCAGTGCCTGGGGCAGCGGGTCGGTGTAGTTGAGCAGGTCTTGCGGTACGCCATCCTTGATGATCGGCTCCTTACCGATGAACAGGCTGCCCATGCTGAAGATGAACAGGTTGACCCCATAGGAGAGCAGGCACAGGCCCATGATCACCTGGTAGGTCCGTGGACGCAGGATCAGCCAGACGCCGGAGGCGGCCAGGACACCGATGGCTACTGCTATGACTTCTTCCATCAGGCGGCTCCTGCTTGGCTGGATTGCTGTGGGTTGGTTCTCTGCGGGCTGCTTGGGCGATAGGCGCGGACCGATTGGTGCGCCAGCGCGGTCAGGATCAGCAGGGTCGAGCCCACTACCACGGTGTATACGCCGATGTCGAAGAACAGCGCGCTGGCCACGTGTACATCACCCAGCAAAGGCAGGTGCAGGTGGGCGGTATGGGTGGTCAGGAACGGGTAGCCCAACAGCATCGCGCCGGCACCGGTCAGGGTCGCGCAAAGCAGGCCGGTGCCCATCCAGCGCAGCGGTCGCAGGCTCATCTGCGCCTCGACCCATTGGGTGCCGGCGACCATGTACTGCAGGATGAACGCCACCGACATCACCAAGCCGGCGACGAAGCCGCCTCCCGGTTGGTTGTGACCGCGCATGAACAGGTACATCGACACCAGCAGGGCGATTGGCAGCAGCAGGCGCACCAGCGCAGCCGGGACCATCATGAAGCCCAGAGCGGTATCGGTGGCGTGCCGCGGGTTGATCAGGTCGGTGACCACGTCCGGCGCCAATTGGCGTTGCTGGGCAGGCAACTGCATGCTCTCTTTCGGCGGGCGGAAGCGACGCAGCAGGGCAAAGACGGTCAAGGCCACGGCGACCAGGACGGTGATTTCGCCGAGGGTGTCGAAACCGCGGAAGTCCACCAGCATCACATTGACCACATTGGTACCGCCGCCTTGCGGCAGCGCGCGGCTGAGGTAGAACGAGGAAATGTCGTTGGGCGTTGGCCGGGTCAGCATGGCGTAGGACAGCAGCGCCATGCCACCACCGACCAGCACCGCCAGCAGCAAGTCGCGCAGGCGCCGCAGGCGCGCGCGCTCCTGGCTGCCAGGAAGCGGCGACACTCCTTCGATCCGGCGCGGTAGCCAGCGCAGGCCAAGCAGGATCAGCACGGTGGTGACCACTTCTACTGCCAGTTGGGTCAGGGCCAGGTCAGGCGCGGAGAACCAGACAAAGGTGATGCAAGTCATCAGGCCGCAGACGCTGACCATGATCAGCGCAGCCAGACGGTGGTACTTGGCTTGCCAAGCGGCGCCGATGGCGCAGGCAATGGCAATCAGCCAAAGTGCGACGAAGACCCCGGAGCCTGGGATTTTCGGTCGATCACCCCAGGTCAGGCCGGTATACAGCACTGGCATGAGGCCGGCGATAAACGCCGCCAGGACCAGCATGAACAGTTGTTTTTGCAGGCGGCGGGTGGTGAGTACGCCTTCAACGCGGCGCGCCAGCAACATCAGGCGCACCAAACCGTGCTCGAACAGGCGCTTGCCATTGAAGCGCTCGATCAGCGGCGGATAAGGGAAGCGGCCCCGACGCAGTTGCTTGCGCAGCAGCAGGTAGAGCACCACACCGCCGCACATGGCGATCAGGCTCATGATCAACGGTGCATTCCAGCCATGCCAGATCGCCAGGCTGTATTCCGGCAAGGTACCGCCGACCACTGGCAACGCTGCCGCAGCGAGCAGCGGGCCAACCGATTGAGCGGGAAAGATGCCCACCACCAGGCAGGTCAGCACCAGCAGTTCGACCGGCGCGCGCATCCAGCGCGGGGGTTCGTGCGGAGTATGCGGCAGGTCTTGCGCAGTTGGGCCGAAAAACACATCGACGGTGAAGCGCAGCGCATAGGCGACGCTGAAGGTGCCGGCCAGGGTGGCGATCACCGGCAGGGCGGCCTCGACCCAGGCGGTGGAACTGATGAACACGGTTTCGGCGAAGAACATTTCCTTGGACAGGAAGCCGTTCATCAGCGGTACGCCTGCCATCGAGGCGCTGGCGACCATGGCCAGGGTGGCGGTGTATGGCACCAGCCGGATCAGACCGCTGAGGCGGCGAATGTCGCGGGTGCCGCTCTCGTGGTCGATGATCCCGGCCGCCATGAACAGCGACGCCTTGAAGGTGGCGTGGTTGAGGATATGGAACACGGCGGCGACTGCGGCCAGTGGGCTGTTCAAACCCAATAGCAGGGTAATCAGGCCCAGGTGGCTGATGGTCGAGTAGGCCAGCAAGCCTTTGAGGTCGTTCTGAAACATCGCGGCAAAGGCGCCCAGTAGCAGGGTGATCGCCCCAGCGCCGCCGACGATCCAGAACCATTCTTCGCTACCCGCCAGGGTCGGCCACAGCCGGGCCAATAGGAATACCCCGGCTTTGACCATGGTGGCCGAGTGCAGATAGGCCGATACCGGGGTGGGTGCTGCCATGGCATGTGGCAGCCAGAACTGGAAGGGGAACTGCGCACTTTTGCTCAGCGCGCCAATCAGGATCAGCGGCAGCAACACCGGATACAGGGCGTGCTGCCGTACCGCCTCGCCGGAGGCGAGGACCTTGTCCAGGTCATAGCTGCCGACCACATGGCCAAGCAGCAGGGCCCCTACCAACAGGCACAGCCCGCCCGCGCCGGTGACCATCAACGCCATGTAGGCGCCGCGACGGGCGTCGGCGCGGTGGTGCCAGTAGCCGATCAGCAAGAACGAGAACAGGCTGGTCAGCTCCCAGAAGAACACCAGCTGGATTAGATTGCCAGAGATCACCAGGCCGAGCATTGCGCCCATGAAGGCCAGGAAAAACGCGAAGAAACGCGGCACCGGATCTTGCGGCGACATGTAGTAACGGGCGTACAGTGACACCAGCGTGCCGATGCCCAGTACCAGCAGCGAGAACAGCCAGGCAAAGCCGTCCATTCGCAGCACCAGGTTCAAACCCAGGCTAGGCAACCAGAGAAATTCTTCGCGAATCACCCCGCCGTCGGCAATTTGCGGGTACATCAGTGCCACCTGGACGGTGCCGACCAACGCCACAAGCCCGGCGAGAATGGACTCGGCATTTCGCGCGTTGTGCGGCAGGACGGCTGCCAGGCAACTGCCCAGGAACGGCAGAAGCAATAGCACTATCAATGACATAGCGACCTAATCTGGAGAAGTTTCCAAGGATAATACGTGCCGGGAAGGTGATCACCAACACGCAAGCTGTCGCAGAATCATACAAAAGGGGTGTGACACGCTGTTTTTTTATAACAGTTTTTTTCAAAGCATAGCTGCTGTTTGCCGCTTTATTGTCTTGTTTCGCGTTCGCCTTGAGCATGGTGCAGGTCTTCGGCTTGCTGTTGCTCGGTGTCGCGCGTCCGGCGTACTTTCAACTCACTGACGATAACCGCGACCACAATTAGCAGGCCACCCAGCAGCGCAACGCCTGGCAGCCGCTCGCCGGCAATGCGTCCGACTACCCCAGCCCAGACCGGCTCACCTGCATAGATCAGGGTCGCCCGGGTGGGCGAAACCGATTTCTGAGCCCAGTTCATCGCCACCTGGATGATCGCACTCATCAGGCCCAGCCCAAGCGCGCTGGTCAGCAACAGCCAGGAGAAGTCCGGCAGTTGTTCTTGGGTCGGCACGATCATCAGGAACGACAAGGCCGAGGCGGTAGCCAGTTGTACCACGGTGACCCGGCGCACGTCGACTTGGCCGGCGTATCGACTGATCAGGATGATTTCACCGGCAATCGCCACCGCGCTGACCAGCGTTACCAGTTCGCCTTCGCTGAAGTGCAGGCTGCCACCGGTGGGGCCGGCGAGCAGCATCAGGCCCACAAACGCCAGGCAGATACCAATGCTTGGCATCAGTCCAGGGCGACGGCCCAGCACCAGCCATTGCAGCAGCGGCACGAACGGCACGTAAAGGGCCGTGATGAACGCCGATTGACTGCTGCTGATGGTCTGTAGGCCCATGGTCTGCAAACCGTAGCCGAGCATGATCGTCACGCCGATCAGCACCCCGGCCTTGAGCTCGGTGAAGGTTAGCCCTGACAGTGCGCGCGCCGACACCAGCCCAACGAACAAAGCGGCCGCAGCAAAACGCAGGCCGACGAAGAACATCGGCCCGCTGACGGTCATGACGTTGTGCACGATCAGGAAGGTGCCGCCCCACAGCATGGTGATGAACACCAGCACCAACTCGGCTTTACTCAGGCGCAAGGAAACGGAGGTGTGTGGGCTGCTGGGGGCTTGGCTCATGGTCTTGCACACTCGGCGGAGGCGGCGCACAATCGCCACAAAGTGGGCAGTATACTGCGCAACCTAGATGAGTGAGCAATATAGTGCACAAAAATTCTGCGCACCGAGCCTCAGTGCTTCAGCATGTCAGTCAGAATGTTCGTCAACTGCGCGCTGCTGCTAGCTTGAGCCAGGCCGCCTTGGCTGAGCGTTCCGGGGTCAGTCGGCGGATGCTGGTGGCTATCGAGGCGGGTGAAAAGAACGTCAGCCTGACCACCTTGGACCTGATCGCCGAAGCCCTTGGGGTGGCCTTCAGCACCTTGATCCAGGCGCCGGACAAGCGCGACCCAAGCCGAATCAACGAGTTGGCCTGGGCCGGCGAGCGTGCCGGTAGCAAAGCCGTGTTGCTCGGCACCAGCCCGGCCCGGCGCGAGGTCGAACTGTGGGAATGGACCTTGGCCCCAGGCGAATGCTACGCCAGCGAAGCCGACGCCCAGGGCTGGAGCGAGCAGATCTACGTCGCCGAGGGCCGTCTGACCTTGATCATCGAAGGGCAGGTCCACGTGCTTGGCGCGGGTGACTTCCATGTCTTTCCCAGCGACTGCACCTATGCCTACCGCAACGAAGGTGACTTACCTGTGCGCTTCGTGCGCAATGTGGTGATCTGAGGTTTAGCGTTGGTAGCTGTCCAGCAGCTTGTCGGTACTTTCGACCTCGGCATAGGCAAATGCCAAGGCGGCCATCGCCGCTGCGTGGACCTGCGCCGCAGGCACTTGCTGGTCGGTGAAGTCCAGGGGCAGGGTGGCGCAGGCATCGTGGGCGACTGAGACTTGGTAGCCGAAATCAGCCGCAGCGCGGGTGGCGGCGTCGATACACATGTGGCTCATGCTGCCGACAATGGTCAGTTTGTCGATACCACGTTGATCCAACACGGCCTTGAGGTTGGTATCGCGAAAAGCATTTACCTGGTGCTTGAGCACCACCGGCTCGCCTTCGAGCGGGGTCACTTTGTGATGTATCTGTGCCCCTTCGGATGCGGGAGTGAAAAACGGTGCGTCGGCAGATTCGAACTCATGACGTACATGCACCACCAGGTCACCGCGCTCGCGGGCGGCGGCCAGCAGCCGGGCGGCATTGTCAGCTGCCGCGTCGGCGCCTTCCAAGGTCCATTTGCCCCCTGCGAAGTAATCGTTCTGGATATCGATGATGATTAAAGCCTGGTTGCTCATTGCTGCCTCCTGTGGGGTCTTGGCGAATGTCAGTCAAGCGTAGTCGTTTGCCACGGGCAGGTGAGGACCGGGGCCTTCCTCGGCCATACGATCATGGTGATTGCGCAGCGGGCACTCCTTGAGTGACATGCAGCCGCAACCAATGCAGCCATCGAGCTGGTCGCGCAGCAGGGTCAGCGCTTCGATGCGCTGGTCCAGGTCTTGGCGCCAGCGTGCGGACAGTCGCTGCCAGTCTTCGGCGCTGGGGGTGTGGTCTTGTGGCAGGCTGGCCAAGGCCTGGGCGATGTCGGCCAGCGGGATGCCCAAGCGCTGGGCCATTTTGATCACCGCCACCCGGCGCAGCATCGCCCGTGGATAGCGGCGCTGATTGCCCGCATTACGAGTGCTGTGGATCAAGCCTTTGGTTTCGTAGAAGTGCAGGGCGGTGACCGCTACCCCGCTGCGACTGGCGAGCTGGCCGACGCTGAGCAGGCGTTCTTCGCTGTTGGGCGATTTGCTCGGCATGAAAATAGTCCTTGACCTTGAGTTAACTGGAGGTTTTACCCTGCCGGCCATCATTGCTGCAAGTATCCGCTACAAGGAGACAGCCCATGACGGCAAACCCTAATGCCCTGTGGTTCACCCAGATGATCGAATACGAAGTGCCAGCGGCGCGTCAGGCTGCACTGGCTCAAGCGTTGGTGCTGCGCAGTGAGCAGCTGGCCTCGCGCTGCGAAGGCTTGCTGGGTGTGAGCATCCAGGCCAGCGACGATGGCAGCCGCGTGCTGCAATACCTGCAATGGCAATCGCGTTATGAATGGGCTGCGGCAAGCGCGTGCTTTGTCGAGGAGCCGTTCCTTGACCTGCTCTGCCAGCATCAGGCCAAGGGGGTGAATTTCGCGGCTTATCAGACCTTGCGCAGTCTGGTGCGCGGCGCCGATGGCGGCTTGCACTGCGAGGTTGGCGAGCCTCAGGCGTACCAGGGCGCGTAATGCGGGTAGCGGTCCAGGCGCGCGCCGATGACCATTTCGCTGATCCATGCAGCGAGGATCGCGCTATAGGCCTTCTGGCTTTCCTCACTGGACAACGCATGGTCGGCGCCATCGACAGTGCGATGGGTCAGGGAGTGGGCGCTGACGAACGCTGAGCGGTAGCTCATCAAGGTGCTGTGTGGGACATAGTCGTCCTGCTCGGACTCAACCAACAGCACGTCGCCGGCAAACTCCGCGCAGGCGGCCAGGGCACGGTTGTCGGCCGGGCCTAGGCTGCGTTGGCGGTAGGCATTCAGGCGCTGGCGGTCGAGCGCCTGCTTGGGGATGTTGAACTCATCGTCCCAGTACAGCGCCGGCACGCGCATGGCCAGCCATTTCACTGGGCGCTGCAAGGTCAGTAGGGTCGCCAGGTAGCCGCCGTAACTGCTGCCGATGATGGCAATCGCGCCAGGGTCAACTGCAGGATGGCTGACCAGCCGATCATAGGCGGCCAACAGGTCATCCAGGTTTTGCTCGCGGGTGACGGTCAGGCGCTGGCTTTCGGTTTTTTCATGGCCGCGCAGATCAAAGGTCATGCAGACGCAACCTAAGCCGGTGATCTGCCGCGCCCGGGCCAGGTCGCGCTGCTGGCTGCCACCCCAGCCGTGGACGAACAGAATGCCTGGCATCTTGCTGCCAGGGCTGACCAAGGTTCCAGCGATGGTTTCGCCTTGGACCTGCAATTCGACGGTCTCACTCTGAATGGCCATGCTCGCGGATCCGTGCGTATTTGCTGAATTGTCCGAGTTCACTGTCGTTCCCCTGATAGAAGAGAGTGGCGTCTGCGGGCAGCGTCGTGGTGCCGAACACTTCGTGACTCGAGGCTTGCACCCGTTGCAGGGTCGGGTCATCGGCGAACGCCCGCAAGGCCAGTACTTCGGCACTGCTGGCGCCGCCTAGTCGCCAGGATTGTTCGAGCACACCGCTGCGCATATGGTTGTGCTGATCCAGCCCGCGCGCGATGTCGTAATTGCGCCGCGAGGCAAGAAAGCCTGGGAAGTGCTGCTCAGCGGCTTGTTCATAGGCCATGGCTTGATTGACTGCCAAGCGAACCGGGTCTTCCAGTGGCAATTGCAGCAGGGCCTGGTAGTCACCCCGTACCACCAGCAGATCCGATCCGCCGTATACCTCGATACCTTGGTGGTCATGGGTCAGGCGCTGGGTGCCGTGATAGCTGCAGGTCAAGCCGGCCACTCGCACCTGGCCGACGCTGAAGGTTTGCACATCAGTGAGATTTTCCTCCAGGACCAGTCCGCAAAGGCTCAATGTCTGGTCATCCATTTCAGCCAGTAACGGTTCCAGCTGATCGATCTGTTCGATGACTTCCTGGCCACGACCTGCGGTTGCCAACACGGGCTTGATCCGCACCGCCCCCTCAGGTAGCAGCAGCTGCGCCGCACGCCGGGCGTCGTCCTTGCTGAACACGGTATAACCCTTGAGCAGCGCATCACTGGCCTGCTGGGCGAAGGCGTCGGTCCAGCCCGGTGGAAAACTGCCATTGGCGGGCAACGGATGGGAGATCGCCTTGGTAGCTATATAAGGATGGCTGACCATGCCGCCGAACAGGTCCTGCTCGCTGTTGATACCCATACCGCGGTAGCGCTGCGGATCGATCAGGGTTTCGGTAGGGAGGTAGTAGTAGCGATCAGCTGCGGTTGGTGGCTGATCAGGCTGTGTACAGTTTATGCCCAGCAGCTTGGCCAGGTGCTCGGCCAGCTGCAGATGGGTGGCGTGCTCGTGCTCAGGGGTGTGCTCGCGGGTGTCGAGCAGTACTACGGCGCTGTGCGGTTGTGGAGAACAGGGCATGTGCAATCTCGTCCGCTGGGCGTGTATGAAATGTGAAGCCGCAGCGGCGGCGAAGTTCAGCAAGATTGATCGACGGTGGCGGGGATAACGGCATCGTGCCGATTGCGGCGAGCTGGCAGCTGTTCCATTATCGAGGCCATTGAATGTCGAAGAAGTTATCGCAGGAGTGCGCATGAACAGTCAGTCCCCGATTCAGCAAAGCGTGCCAGCGCGCCTCGCACGCCTGCGTGAGGTCATGGCCAAGGAAGGGGTGGACGCCTTGCTGGTGCCTTCTGCCGATCCGCATCTGTCGGAATATCTGCCGGGCCATTGGCAAGGGCGCCAGTGGTTGTCCGGTTTTCATGGATCGGTCGGGACCCTGGTAGTAATGGCGGATTTCGCCGGGCTGTGGGTCGACAGCCGCTATTGGGAGCAGGCGCAGAACGAGCTCGCCGGCAGTGGTATCGAACTGATGAAAATGCTGCCCGGCCGGCCTGGCGCGTTGGAGTGGCTAGGGGAAAACATCAAGCAGCAAGGCTGCGTGGCAGTGGATGGTGCGGTGCTGGCGCTGAGTGCTTCTCGCCAATTGGCGCAGAACCTTCAAGCGCGAGGGGCGCAGCTCAAGACCGACAAGGACCTGCTTGAGCACGTGTGGGAGGGCCGCCCGGCGCTGCCTGGCAATCCTGTCTATCAGCACTTGCCACCGCATGCCACGGTCAATCGCGCGCAGAAGCTGGCGGATCTGCGCCAGACCATGCGGGATAAGGGCGCGCACTGGCACCTCATTGCCACCCTTGACGACATTGCCTGGTTGTTCAACCTGCGCGGTAGCGATGTTTCCTACAATCCGGTGTTCGTCTCCTTTGCCTTGATCAGCCAGGAGCAGGCGACGTTGTTCGTCGGGCTGGAGAAGATTGATCCGCATCTGCGTCAGGTGTTGTCGGTCGACGGCATTGAAGTGCTGGGCTATGAGCAGATCGGGGCGGCGTTGGCGGCTATCGGCAAAGGCAGCCGGCTGCTGGTCGATCCGACGCGAGTTACCTGCGGGTTGCTGGATAAGCTCGATGCGCAGGTGTCATTGCTTGAAGGGGTCAACCCGACGACCTTGAGCAAGTCTCGCAAGGGCGAGCAGGACCTTGTGCATATCCGCAAGGCCATGGAGCAGGATGGTGCTGCACTGTGCGAGTTCTTCGCCTGGTTCGAAGCGACCCTGGGCAAGGAACCCATTACCGAACTGACTATCGATGAGCGCCTGACCGCCGCCCGTGCCCGGCGACCAGACTTTGTCTCACTGAGTTTCTCCACCATCGCTGCGTTCAATGGCAATGGGGCGATGCCGCACTACCGCGCCACCGAGCAATCGCATGCGCTGATCGAAGGTGATGGCTTGCTGCTGATCGATTCGGGCGGCCAGTATCTGGGGGGCACCACTGACATTACGCGGATGGTGCCGATTGGTAGTCCGACTATTGAGCAGCGCCAGGATTGCACGCGGGTGCTCAAGGGCATGATCGCGCTGTCGCGGGCGACCTTCCCGCGCGGTATCCTCTCGCCGCTGCTCGATGCCATCGCCCGCGCGCCGATTTGGGCTGACCAGGTCGACTATGGTCATGGCACCGGCCATGGTGTGGGCTATTTCATGAATGTGCATGAGGGGCCGCAGGTCATCGCCTATCAGGCGGCGACCACGCCACAAACCGCGATGCAGGCGGGCATGATCAGCTCGATCGAGCCGGGAACCTATCGGCCAGGTGAGTGGGGCGTGCGGATAGAGAACCTGGTGGTCAATCGCGAGGTGGGCAAAAGCGCCTTTGGCGATTTCCTGGCCTTTGAAACCTTGACCCTGTGTCCAATCGATAGCCGTTGCCTGCTGCCCGAGATGCTCAGCCAAGAGGAGCTGCGTTGGCTCAACAGCTATCACGCCGAGGTACGTGAGCGGTTGACCCCTCTATTGCAGGGCGAGGCACTGGCCTGGCTGCAGGCGCGCACCGCAGCGATCTGAGCAGCTTGCGCGTGCAATAAAAAGGGCAGCCCGTAGGCTGCCCTTTTGCGTTGCTACTTGCAGATCACGATCATGCTGCGGCTGGTGTAGCCGGCGGGGTTGATCCCGAACAAGTAGTCGCCGGGCTCTTCGTCAGTGTCACCGGAGCGGGCTATGACTTTATAGCCTCGACTGCCGCAAGAGGTGGCTGCCTTGCTGTTGCACTTTTCCCAGGAGGAGGAGAGGCCGGAGCAATTGATATGCAGTCCCTTTTTCCCCCGCTTCACCTCGGTTTTGGCGGTAGCGGCACACCCAGCAATGGCCAAGATGGCCAGGATGAGCAAAATACGTTTCATTCCTGTCCTTAAATGCAGGAGCGACCACATTGCCTGCCCCCGTCGTCATCGCGTCGATTTCTTCCTGAAATTTCCCCAGCGTCCGTGTTCGGCACAGTAGATAGCGTAAATATTATGATTTGGTGACAGCTTAATCAGCCGGGCGGATGGGTACAACCGCTAACGCCGTCTCAAATGGAAATATTTCTCATGTCAGTCGGCGGCTACCGGCGGCGTGGTTTCCTTGCGCATCGACAACGTGGCGCCAACCGATGCGGTGATGATGGCGGCGATGGCCAGCCACTGGGCAACGCTGAGTACCTCGCCCAGGAACAGCAGGCCCGACAGTGCACCGAATGCCGGCTCGATGCTCATCAAGGTACCGAAGGTGCGCGCTGGCATCCGCGTCAGGGCGACCATTTCCAGGCTGTAGGGCAGGGCGGTCGAGAGGATAGCCACGCCCAGTGCCAGGGGAATCAACGCCGGACTGAGCAAAGCGCTGCCCGCGTGCACAACGCCGATGGGGGCAACGAACAGTGCCGCGATCACTACGCCCAGGGCTGCGGTCTGAATACCATTTTCGGCTCCGGCCTTCTGTCCATAAAGGATATACAACGCCCAGCACACTCCGGCGCCAAGCGCGTAGCCGGCGCCTACCAGGTCAATGGCGCTGCCGGTTTGGCCGACCGGTATCAACAGCAGTAGGCCGACGATGGCCAATGCGATCCAGACAAAGTCGATGGCCCGGCGTGAGGCGAGAATCGCAACCGCCAAGGGCCCGGTAAACTCCAGCGCGACGGCAATGCCGAGCGGCACCGTGCGCAGCGACATATAGAAGAGGAAGTTCATTCCGCCCAAGGCCATGCCGTAGATGATCACGCTGCGCCAGGTGCTGCTGTTCATGCGTGCCCGCCAGGGGCGCAATAGAAGCAGCATGATGATGCTGGCAAATACCAGGCGCAGGGTTGTGGTGCCTTGCGCGCCGACCATGGGGAACATGCTCTTGGCTAGGGAGGCGCCGGACTGGATCGACGCCATGGCTATTAATAGCAGGCCAATGGGGAATAGGGTGGTGGCCAGGCTGCGGGGTTGAGTGCTCATGTCTAGGGGGTGATCCATGGGTGATCGTGCGGTTGAGCACTATAGTGCGCAATAGCTGCAAGGGACCGCAAGCGGCACTTTGAACATTAATTGAGGTTTATTGAAATTAAGGGTTGACGCCCTCTCAGATCCCCTTATAATGCGCCCCACTTCCAGCGTAGTTGGAGCGGAAAACTCCTTGAGTATCAACGAGTTAGATGTTCCACGCAGTACTGGAGGTGCTTCGATCTTCTGATCGGCAG
>NZ_JBICKL010000053.1:0-664 GCF_043104195.1 Pseudomonas sp. xss_2 | reverse complement strand
TCCAGCAGTTTGCGCACGGTCGCATCGGACATGCGCGGGTCGTCGATCAGCAGGGAAATGGCCATGCCCAAAATGCCGGTGGAGGCGACGAACTTTTTCCCGCTCTTGACCGTTTCCGCGATCTTGCGCTGGCCTTCCGGGCTCGCCACCGAGCGGATCATGCTGGCGAAGCTGAGGCAGGTTTGCTTGATCTTGTCGGCGATCTGGCTCAGCAGGCTGGCAAGGCCCTGTTGCAGCGCGGTGGCAAAGTCTTCAATGGCGCCGGGGGCGAGCGCGTTGAGGTTGCTTTCCAGCGCGGTCAGCAAGGCATTGCCAAGGGTGGCTTTGCTGTGGCTGCGCAGCATGTGCAGGGTCGGGCGGATTGCCGCCCGGGCGGCGCCGACGCCGGGGAAGGACATGATGCCGAAGACGTTGATGCCAAAGCTGATCCAGGTAACGACGTCATCCTGATTGCCATCGATCAGGGTAATCAGGTCTGCGATGGCATCGATGGCGGCAAAGACGCCGCCAACCCCTGGCAAGACCGAGCCAACGGTGTGGATGGTGTTCCAGCCGACGGTGTCGTTGGTCATGCGCAGCAGCCACTGGTCGAGCTTCTTCATGCTGAAGTCGACGTCGCTCTGGTGCAGGGTGTTGGCCGGGACCAGCGCCACTTCGCGGTGAG
>NZ_JBICKL010000052.1:0-24626 GCF_043104195.1 Pseudomonas sp. xss_2 | reverse complement strand
GCAAGCCCGCTCCCACGAAGCGTGTTTCAGGCAAGACGGGGATGCCTTGGGTGAATATTTCACATGCCGCTAATGCATGGGATTTTCGCAGGTTCGCCACAGCCCAACAACGACGCGGCTTTGCCTAAATTAGTAAAATCATTTATTCGATAATGATCTAGCTTTAATTTTAAACATTACTTTCAGAGATAAGCGTCTGGCGTCGATGATTCAGCCACGAGGCCCACCCAAGGAGGGCTGAAGACCTGAATCAACACCCCAGGAGTTTGATCAATGGGTAATGTCCAGTCGGCCGTCAGGGCCTACGACCAGCCATGGCGTCCGGCCCCGGGCGACCTGGTCGAGCTTGGACGGACGCTTCGCCTGCCACTCGGCCAACTGCGCCTGCAACGCACGCCGGTCAGCGGCCTCAAGCGCCGCGACAAATGGGCCCTGGCCTTGCTGGTTGTAGCCCTGCACGGCGCCGCCGCTTACTGGGTCAGCCAGTCGCCAACCCCACCGTTGCCAGTGGTGCCGCCGCAGATTCCACCGATGACCATCGAGTTCGCCGCACCGGCGCCACCGGTGGTCGAGCCACCGCCTCCTGCGCCTGCGCCGCCAATCGTCGAGCCGCCACCGCCGCCGGTAGTCGACGAGTTGGCAGCCAAGCCGGCATCCAAGCCGGTGCCGAAACCTAAACCCAAGCCTGCGCCCAAGCCTGTGGCCAAGCCCGAGCCCAAGCCGGTTGAAACGCCGCCGCCCCCCGTCGCCGCGCCCGCGCCAGTAGCGCCGCCTGCTCCAGCGCCGGTCACGCCGCCATCGGCCAACGCCGCCTACCTGAAGAACCCGGCGCCGGAGTATCCGCAGATGGCCCAGCGCCGCGGCTGGGAAGGCACCGTGCTGCTGCGGGTCGAGGTACTGGCCAGCGGCAAGCCGGGGCAGATCCAGATCCAGAAGAGCAGCGGCCGCGATGCGCTGGACGCCGCCGCCTTGGCTGCGGTCAAGCGCTGGAGCTTCGTCCCCGCCAAGCAGGGCGATGTGGCCCAGTCCGGCTGGGTCAGTGTCCCGATCGATTTCAAGCTTCGTTAATACGCACCTGAACAGAACATTGGCAGAACATAGGAAGACCTCATCATGAGCCTGTTGGCATCCCCTCTCGAATCCGTAGAAAGCGCAGTCATCTGGCTGCTGGTTGGCTTCTCTGTCGTCACCTGGGGCCTGGCCTTGGTCAAGGTGGTGCAGTTCGTGCGCTTGAAGAACCAGGACAAACGCTTCCATCAGCAATTCTGGGCCGCCTCAAGCCTCGATTCAGCTGCAGAAATCAGCCATGAACTGCCCGGCTCTGCTGCCCGTGTCGCTCAGTCCGGTTACGCCGCTATCGCGGTGGGTGAGCCAGGCCATGCCAGCGACCTGAGCCAGTCGATCAACCATCAGGACCGCCTCGAACGTGCCCTGCGCCAACAGATCGTGCGCGAGCGCCGCTCGCTGGAAACCGGCTTGGCAGTGGTTGCCAGTATCGGCAGCACCTCACCGTTCATCGGCCTGTTCGGCACGGTGTGGGGGATCATGGAAGCGCTTAAAGGCATCAGTGCGGCAGGCTCGGCCAGCCTGGAAACCGTGGCCGGTCCGATCGGTGCGGCGTTGGTTGCCACGGGTGTCGGTATCGCCGTCGCCGTGCCTGCGGTGCTGGTCTACAACTACTTCCTGCGCCGGCTCAAGCTGACCGCCGCCGACCTCGATGATTTTGCCCACGACTTCTACAGCCTGGCGCAGAAGAGTGCCTTCCGCGTGCTGGTCCACCCTGCCGTGCACAAGGCCCAGACCGGTTTCACCCAGCCTGTGAAGGAGGCGTCCTGATATGGCCTTCTCGACCCAGGACAGCGACGAAGTCCTCAGTGAAATCAACGTTACGCCACTGGTCGACGTCATGCTGGTGCTGTTGGTGGTGTTCATCGTCACCGCGCCACTGCTGACCAACGCCATTCCGATCAACCTGCCCAAGACCGAGGCCGTAGCCCCGGTGGAGCAGAAGGATCCGTTGGTGGTGAGCATCGATGGCGGCGGCAAATTGTTCATCAACAAGGATGAAATCCAGCCCGACCTGCTGGAAGCCAACCTCAAGGATGCCAAGGCCAAGGACGCCGAGCTGCGTGTGCAGTTGCAGGCTGACGATGGCGTTAACTATGGCGAGGTGGCGCGGGCCATGGCGGCCATCGAGCGTGCTGGCATTACCAAGCTGGCGGTGATTACCGCGCGCTGATCGGCAAACCTTCTTCAGGCAAGTGCTTCAGGGCCATATCTCTTGGCAGGGGATGGCCCTTTTTTTAGTGTCGAGAAATGCGTGGGAGCGGGCTTGCCCCGAGATAGCGATGGTGAAGTTGATCTCGCTATCGCGGGGCAAGCCCGCTCCCACGCATTGTATGAATCGCAATATAGGTTATAAATAAATAGCTTCTTATTCCTTTACGAATATAACTCCCTCCCTATACTTGTCTGCAAGCACGCAAACTTCCAGGAGGCGTCCCCCATGCGCAATGAGTCGATTCGGTACCTGATTGTGCCGGGCTGGCAAGGATCGCCAGACAATCATTGGCAGAGTCACTGGCAACGCAGCCTGCCCAACAGCGCCAGGGTCGAGCAGCACGATTGGTTGACGCCGCTGCGCAGCGATTGGGTGCAGGCGCTTGAGCAGGCGATCAGCGCCGACAGCTCGCCGGTGATTCTCATCGCCCATAGCCTGGGATGCATCACGGTTGCCCATTGGGCGGCCCAGGCCAGCCCAGCCTTGTTGCGCAAAGTACGCGGTGCCTTGCTGGTGGCCCCGGCTGATGTCGAGCGGCCCACCTGCGCGCCGGCGCTGCGCAATTTCGCGCCGATCCCGATGCAGGCTTTGCCGTTCCCCAGCCAAGTGGTCAGCTCCGACAACGACCCGGCGGTCAACGTGCCGCGAGCGTTGTACCTGGCCCAGTCGTGGGGTGCCGAGGTTGGCCTGCTGGCCAATGCCGGGCATATCAACGTCAAGTCCGGCCATGAGCGCTGGGAGCAGGGTTTCGCTTACCTCTACCGCCTGCAGGGCCGAATCGAGCAACGCGCACTGCGCCGCGCCTGATCCGGCGGTTATCCACACAATGCCTGAGACGCCCGGCCGGTAGCGGCCCCGGGCGGGAGTTTGTCATGACTTTTCACAGCCCTTTCGGCCAGCCCCTGCTGACCTTCCCGGAACTGGATAAAAGCCCGCTGAGCATCCGCGCCAAGGCGCTGGTGTTCGTCGACCCACGTTCGCAGCAGCTGCGCCAAGACCTTGAGCGCCTGGCGCCACAGCCGTTGCCGGTGTTGATCCGTGGCGAGACCGGTACCGGTAAAGAGCTGCTGGCGCGGCAGATCCACCGGGCCAGCGACCGTGGCGGCCTGTTCGTTTCGGTCAATTGCGCGGCCATCAGCCACACCTACGCCGATGCCGAGTTGTTCGGCTACAGCGCTGGTACCCATGGCGGCACCGCCAGCAGCCGTGCGGGCTGGTTTGGCTCGGCCAATGGCGGCACGCTGTATCTGGATGAAATCGCCGACCTGCCGCTGGCCATCCAGGGCAAGCTGCTCGCCGCCCTGGAAAACCGTGAAGTCACCCGCGTCGGTGCGCAGCATCCGCAGCCAGTGGATGTGCGCCTGGTCGCCGCCTCCAGCATCGACCTGGGCCTGGCGGTCCGGGCGGGGCGCTTCAATGAGCGCTTGTATCACTACCTCCACGAAGGCGAACTGGCGTTGCCGGCGTTGCGTGAGCGGGTCGGCGACATCCTGCCGTTGGCCGAGTACTTCGTCGGGATCTATAGCGTGCGCCTGGAGCGGCCGCTGCCGCTGATCAGCGAGCAAACGCAACAGGCGCTGGAAGCTCACAGCTGGCCGGGCAATACCCGTGAGCTGGAAAACGTCATTCACTTCGCGTTGCTGGTCAGCGCCGGCGAGGAAATTCTCCCCGAGCATCTCGATCTGCCCGACACCGCGCCGCTGGCCAGCCTCGCCGCCCAGCTGGCACAACTGAGCAGTAGCCGCGAGCCAGAAACCGCCGCCGCCCTGCGCCAGCTGCTGGAGAACGCCTTGGCCAACCTTGAGCAACCTGCGCGCTAGAGCGGCGCGTAGCCGCTCATAAGCAAACGCGGTAATGGCGGTTTGTTTTTGGAATAAGCAGCTAAGCAAAAGATATTGTTCCGGAATAAAAAATCCCGGTATTGTCCGCCTCACGCCCACCGCAGCCTGCGCTGGGCACCCAACATTGCCATCGCCGATGGCCCAGCTTGATTAAGGATCACCATGAAGAAATCCCTGCTGACTGCGGCCCTGGCTGCTGCCCTGTCGCTGACTGGCCTGGCCCACGCGGCTGAAAAACTGGTGGTTGCCGCAACGCCGGTACCCCACGCCGAGATCCTCGAGCTGATCAAGCCAACCCTGGCCAAAGAAGGCGTCGACCTGCAGATCAAGGTCTTCACCGACTACGTTCAGCCGAACGTGCAGGTCGACCAGAAGCGTCTGGACGCCAACTACTTCCAGACCCTGCCTTACCTGCAGAATTTCAACGAAGGCAAGGGCACCCACCTGGAAACCGTGATCGGCGTGCACGTCGAACCCTTCGGCGGCTACTCGAAGAAGGTCAAGAGCCTGAGCGAGCTCAAGGAAGGCGCCACCGTTGCCATCCCTAACGAAGGGAGCAACAGCGGCCGTGCCCTGCTGCTGCTGCAGAAGGCTGGCCTGATCACCTTGAAAGATCCGAAGAACGCCCTGGCGACCCCGAAAGACATCGCCGAGAACCCGAAGAAGCTGAAGTTCCGCGAGCTGGAATCGGCCATGCTGCCGCGTGTGCTGGACCAGGTCGACCTGGACATGATCAACACCAACTACGCCCTGGAAGCTGGCCTGAACCCAGCCAAGGACTCCCTGGTGATCGAAGGTGCCGACTCGCCTTACGTGAACTTCCTGGTGGCGCGTCCTGACAACAAGGACAGCGACGCCATCCAGAAGCTGGCCAAGGCCCTGACCAGCCCAGAGGTGAAGGAATTCATCGCCAAGAAGTACAGCGGTGCGGTGCTGCCGGCGTTCTGATACGTCTGGGTTATCCCGTATAAAAACGCCGACGCATTTGCGTCGGCGTTTTTGTTTGTGCCGGGGGTGCTGGGTTGTCAGTGCCGGCCCTATCGCGGGGCAAGCCCGCTCCCACGCGATGTTTTAAACGTTGGATTACTGCGTGGGAGCGGGCTTGCCCCGCGATAGGGCCTAACCTGACAAACAGGAATCAGCGCTGTCCAGCAAGGGCCTTGCGCAAAGCCAGCAACCACTGAAGTTGTTCGTTCGAAGTAGGGGTGCAAGGGCTGTTCATCGTTATCGTCCTTGTTAGTTTGATGGGCCGTGCAGGTCACAGTTTGAAACCTGTTTGAGGCACTTTTTCCATGAAAGATCCCAAGCTTAGGTAGGAAATTTCTGGTTAGCCCATCAAGTGATATCAATATGCAATAAGGGTATTTAGAGAAAGTTTTTTATACCTTTAGAGTCTACCCAGCGTGCTTACCCGCACCCCCTGATTTGATCGACAACGACGCCGAGTGACCCTCGCGCCGACTGGGAATGACTCCAATGCCGTACCCCTGCAACCTCGTGTCGAGGCGCCAGCCATGACCTTCGACACCGCGTTCATGCTCAGCACCTTGCCGGCGTTTTTCCAAGCCGTTGGCGTGACCTTGCAAGTCGGCCTGATCGCCATCGCCACCTCGTTGCTGGTGGCCGTGATCAACGCCACCATTCTGGTGTTTCGCACCCCCTACCTGTGGCGCCTGGTGAAGGGTTACGTGGAACTGGCGCGCAACACGCCGCTGTTGATCCAGCTGTTCTTCATCTACTTCGCCTTGCCCACCCTAGGGGTGAAGGTGTCCGGCTTTGCCGCGGCAATCATCACCATGACGTTCATGGGCGGTGCCTACCTGACCGAAGTCCTGCGTGCGGGTGTCGAGGCGGTGCCGCGCGCACAGCTGGAGTCGGGGCGCTCGATTGGTTTGTCCGAGGGCCAGCTGCTGCGCCATGTGATCCTGCCCCAGGCCGGCATCCTCAGCTTGCCGGCGCTGTTCGCCAACTTCATCTTCCTGCTCAAGGAGACCACCGTGGTCTCGGCGGTAGCGGTGCCGGAGATTCTCTACACCACCAAGAACTACATCGCCCTGTACTACAAGACTTACGAAATGCTGGCCGTGCTGACCCTGCTCTGCGTGTTGCTGTTCCTGCCGCTGTCGCTGCTGCTGCGCTATGTCGAAAGGAGGCTGCAACATGGCCAGTTCGGCTCCTGAGCTGCTGCTGATCTCGCTGCCGCAACTGGCGGCGGGGGCAGGGCAAACCTTGGCTATTTCGGCGCTGGGAATTGTCTTCGCGACCCTGGGTGGGGTGCTTTATGGCGTGCTCGCTACAGTTGGCAACCGGCTGCTGAACTTGCTGTTGCAGGTGTACCTGGAGCTGTTCCGGGCGATCCCGGTGCTGGTCTGGTTGTACCTGGTGTTTTTCGGCCTGCCGATCTTCTTTTCCATCAGCATCCCCAGCTTCTGGTGCGCGGTGCTGGTGCTGGGCCTGTGGGGCGCCAGCGAAGTGGGGGAGGTAGTGCGCGGTGCGTTGCAGTCGCTGCCGCGTGGCCAGCGTGAGGCGGGGCTGTCGATTGGCCTGGCCAGTTGGCAGCTGTATGGCTACGTGCTGCTGCCGCAGGCGCTCAAGCGCATGACCCCGCCGACCATCAACATCTACACGCGGATCATCAAGACCAGCTCGCTGGCGGTGCTGATCGGCGTGGTCGAGGTGATCAAGGCCGGCCAGCAGATCATCGAACGCACCTACGAATCGGTGCTGATCTATGGCGCGCTGTTCCTGTTCTTCTTCTTTGTCTGCTATCCGCTGTCCGCCGCCTCGCGCGCGCTGGAACGTCGCTGGGCCCACGCATGAACGCACTGATCGAATTCCAAGGCTTCAACAAATACTTTGCCGAGCAGCAGGTACTCAAAGATGTCGACCTGCAGGTTCACGCCGGCGAAGTGGTGGTAATCCTCGGCCCCAGCGGCTGCGGCAAGAGCACCTTGCTGCGTTGCCTCAATGGCCTGGAACAGGCCCACAGCGGCCACTTGCGCCTGGAAGGCCAAGAACTGCTTGAACCGGGCACCGACTGGCGCCAGGTGCGCCAACGGGTCGGCATGGTGTTCCAGAGCTATCACCTGTTCGGCCACATGAGCGTGATCGACAACCTGCTGCTCGGCCCGCTCAAGGTGCAGAAGCGCCAGCGCGGCGAAGCCCAGGCCCAGGCTGAAGCACTGCTGGCGCGGGTTGGCTTGCTGGACAAGCGCGACGCCTTCCCGCGTCAGCTGTCCGGCGGTCAGCAGCAGCGCATCGCGATCGTGCGTTCGTTGTGCATGAATCCGCAGGTGATGCTGTTCGATGAAGTCACCGCCGCGCTCGATCCGGAAATGGTCAAGGAGGTGCTGCAAGTTATTCAAGGGTTGGCCCGCGACGGCATGACCCTGCTCATCGTTACCCATGAAATGGCCTTCGCCCGCGCGGTGGCCGACCGCATCGTGTTCATGGAGGCCGGCAGGATCCTTGAACAAAGCGACCCCGAGAGCTTCTTCACCCAACCGCGAACCGCACGCGCGCAGCAGTTCCTGGAGAAATTCTCCTTCGTCGAAAGCCTGCCGAAGACATTAGAAAAGGAACTGTCATGAAAACTGCCAACCTCACCAAACTGCTGGCGCCGTTGTTCGGCCTGGCCCTGCTGGCCGGCTGCAACAAGGCTGAAGAGCCGGCCAAACCCGGCGCGGCAACCCCGGCGCCGGCCACCAGCTACCTGGAAGTGATCAAGGCCCGCGACAAGCTGATAGTCGGTGTGTTCACCGACAAACCGCCGTTCGGTTTCGTCGATGAAAGCGGCCGTTATGTGGGCTTCGATACCGATATCGGCCGGCGTCTGGCCCTTGATCTGCTGGGCGACGAGAACAAGGTGGAATTCGTCGCGGTCGAGCCGGCCAGTCGTATTCCGTTTTTGCAGAGTGACAAGGTCGACCTGATCCTGGCCAACATGACCGTTACCCCGGAGCGCAAGGAAGCGGTGGACTTCACCAACCCCAACCTGCGTGTTGCCGTGCAGGCCATCGTGGCTGACGGCAGCGCGGTGAAGAAGCTCGATGACCTGGCCGACAAGACCATCATCGTCACCACTGGGACTACCGCTGACATCTGGCTGACCAAGAACCATCCGGACTGGAAACTGCTCAAGTTCGAGAAAAACAGCGAATCGCTGCAAGCCCTGGCCAACGGCCGTGGCGATGCTTACGCCCAGGACAACCTGATTCTGTTCAGCTGGGCCAAGCAGAATCCGGGCTATCGCGTGCTGCCGGAGCTGCTGGGTGAGGAAGCGCCGATTGCGCCGGCGGTGAAGAAGGGCAACACCGAACTGCGCGATTGGGTCAATGCCGAGCTGGCCAAGTTGGGTGAGGAGAAATTCCTGCTCAAGCTGTATGACCAGTATGTGCGTAAAGAGCTTTCTGATGACACCAAGCCTGAGAGCGTGATTGTCGAAGGCGGTAAGTGGCAGGGGTGATCGGAAAACCGGGCCGCTTCGCGGCCCGGTTACAAAGTACAGGTCAGCGGGGTTTTCGACATAGACCCAGCATTGTGAGAAAACCAGTCAGGGCGCTGAGTCTGCAGCTATTGCGGGGCAACCAGTTCAAGAGAAACGCATTGACGGCTTCAGGATTCTCCAGGTTGGAGATATGCCCCGCCTGGGGTATGAGTGCGGCCAGGCAGTTGATTGATCTTGCCATTTCGTTGGCCTCCGTAGGGGGGCGCGGGGTGTCCTGATCGCCACACAGAATGATGGTGCGTTCTGCCGGCAGTTCGCTCAACCGTGGTAACCAAGAGGAGCGCCCAAATATCAATCGGCCCATGGGAACGAGGCTACTCTGTAGCGCTTGTGCGCTGCGCCCCTTGAGCTCAGCGCGAAACCGCTCGCGAATTGACGGAACGGTCTGTCCACCGGCATGAAAGAAGATCGGCACAATCGTGTCCAGCAGTTGATCGCTGAATTCTCCCGCCGCATTGGCCGCGTCCAGCAGCGCAAAGTACTGCTGACGTGTGGTTTCAGGCTCGGCGCCCAGGTAGGTATCCATCAGCACTAAACGATCCACCCGTTCGGGGTGCTCGATTGCCAATGGAGCACCCCACATCCCACCCACCGACAAACCGATCAAATGGCACTTGGAAATTTTCAGCGCGTCGAGAAATGCCAAGTGCTGGCGCACCAGTGCATTCATGTCCACGGTAGTTGATGGTGGTGTGTCGGAGTCGCCGTGCCCCCAGAGCTCAGGAACCAGCACCCGAAAATGCTTTGAAAGCGCTTCGATCTGTGGCTGCCACATGTCTGCAGACCACAGATAACTGTGGCCAAGTAGCACCGGGAAGCCATGGCCCTGATCGATGTAGCTCATCCTTGCGCCATCGATTTCAATGAATTGCTTGTGCATGCACTATTCCGTTGTCCGGTGGGAGGTGGGTTAGCTTGCTACCGTTTAGAGCAGTCGATACCCGTTACTCACTTAGTAGGCACCAATCGAAGCGTGCTCTGGGCGGGGACAATTCCCATCTTCGCCCGGAAATATCCTCCCTCAATGTAGGACTCGGCCTGATCAGCATAATGCTTGTCGAACGGCACTCCACTTTGCCCCACTGGGTTAATACTTACTGCCTGCCCCGCATCGGCAAAATCCACTACCCGCCGCGTCGACGGTCCATAGGTCACCGGCCAAGGTGCCGGGCCAATCTTCGCCGACAAATTGTTCGGCACCTCATGGCTGCCCGGTGCGGCAAACGGTCCGACGTTGAACAACAGGTTCAGCGGTTTCTTCACCCCCAACGGATGGCCGTGCGTCAGGGTGTGGGCCTTGCCCCACTGCCAGCTGGCCGGGTCCTTGCCGAAGGTCTCACGCAAGTGCGCCAGGCTTTTGCCCCAAGCCTGACGAACGATGGCATCGCGGTCGGTACGCTGGTTGGCGCCGCGCTGATTCCACCAAGGCGAGTCGGCATCGGCGGCCAGGCGCGGCAAGGCGGCGTCGATGGCGCGGGTGCTGATCAACACCGGGAACCAGCTGTCACCCAGCTCATCATGTAGTGCCGCATACGCCAGTTCGTAAAGGAACTGGTTGAACAGCGTGGCGCTGGTCGAGTCAACGGGGTAGTCGCCGCGCCAGGCTGCCAATTGTTCAACCAGCTCCTTTTCCTGATCGCCCTCGGCAACGCTGCGCAGGGTCGCCAGCAGCGGCGCTAGGGTGCGCGGGCCATAGTCGTTGGCGGTATCGAGTTGCAGTGCCTGGCTATTCTGCACGTCCCACTTCACCTCAGGGTTGGCCAGGTGACGGTCGAGTTGGCGGCCGCGGTCCGCCAGGTTGTAGTAACCAGGCACCGGCACGGCGGCAGGTGGCTGGTAGTTGGCCGAGACGATGTAGCCGCTGGCGGGGTTTTCCTGTTGCGGGTTGACGCTGAACGGATAAAAACCAAGCTTCTGTGCCTGTGCGCTGCTGCCGTCGAGGATGAACGCCGGGTTGACCCCATCGGGACGGATCGGCAGTTGCGCTGCCGCCCACCAACCAATATCGCCGCGGGCGTTGGCCCAAACCAGATTGAGCCCTGGTGACTGGATTTTCACCGCCGCCAAACGCATCTTGCCCAGGGTATCGGCCCGGTTGAGCTGGTAGAAGCCTTCCAGCACCGGGTTTTCCGTTTCCAGGAAGGCCCACCACATGGCGATTGGAGCAGGTCCGGCGTTGTCGCCCAGCACGGTATTGACGATCGGGCCGTGGGGCGAGCGACGCAAGGTGATATCCACCGGTGTCTCACCTTTCACCGCGATCTGCTGCTGGGTCTGCTGCAGCGTTTGCCACTGGCCGTCGATCATGACTTGCTCGGCATTGGCTGGATTGACCTTCTCGGCGATCAGGTCGACGTCGTCGTTCTGGAACATGGTCAGGCTCCAGCCAAAGTCGCGATTGTGGCCCAGCAGCGCGAAGGGGTTGAGCGCCTGGAAATAGCCATACAAGTTGAAGCCTGGGGCAGAAAGCTCGGCTTCGTACCACACCGCTGGCACGGCGAAACCGATGTGGGGGTCGCCCGCCAGCAGCGTCCTGCCGCTGCGCGTGCGGCTGCCGGATATGGCCCAGGCATTACTGCCCTCGAACTGCGGGATGCCTGCCTCGCCCAGCGCGTCGTGACTGAGCCGCGCCAACTGCTCCAGGCTGCGCCAATCGGCACTGGCCAGGGGCGTTGCGAGGGCGCCGTCGGGCTGCCAGTCGAGATCGAAGATCTTCAGGTACTCAGGGCCGAGCTGGTCGCGAATATAGGTCAGTGCAGGCTCGGTGCGAAACGCTGCGGCAAAGCTGTAGGCCAGGTAGCCGGCGATGCTCAGGGTGTCTTCGGCGGTGAAGGGGCGTGCAGGGATACCAAGGATGTCGAACTCCATGGGTTTGGGATGGCTGGCCTGCCATTGGTTGACCCCATCCAGATAGGCTTGCAGGCCCTTCCAGGCCGGGCCTTGACGGTCCTGGCGCTGGACCATGCGTTCAGCCTGCTCGCGAATGCGCAGGCTGCGAAACAGGGTGTCGGTGGGCAGCAATTTGCTGCCCAGCACTTCGGCTAGTTCACCCCGCGCCAGGCGGCGCATGATCTCCATCTGGAACAATCGGTCCTGGGCATGCACGTAGCCCAGTGCGCGGTACAGGTCGGTTTCATTCTGCGCCTGCAGATGCGGGACGCCGCGGGCATCATAGCGCACGCTGACCGGCGCTTGCAGGCCGCTGATAACCACCTCGCCGGTACGCTGCGGCTGCTTGCCCTGCACGTACCAGTAACCGGCGCCAGCGGCCACGGCGACGACGATAGCCAACACGGTCAGGCTGCGTTTCATCAGGACTCCTTGTGCATTCGGGGGCAAACTGTGGTCCGATCATCGACGGATTCGCGATCAGAGAATAGTCCCGAAAGGAGTTAGCATGTCCCTAAGCGAAAAGCAGAAAATGCTCAGCGGTCAGCTCTACCACGCCAGCTGCCCCGAGCTACAGGCGGAGCAGATCGCCAATAAACACTGGATGCAGCGCTACAACAACAGCGCCGAGCTGCTCAACGACGGCAGGCATGCATTGCTGGTCGAACACTTTGCCGGTGTTGGCGAAGGGGTGGTTATCCGCCCGCCGTTCTTTTGCGACTACGGCTACAACATCAGTGTGGGTGCCAACACCTTCATGAACTTCAACTGCGTGATCCTCGACGTCCTGCCGGTGCGCATCGGCAACGACTGCCAAATTGCCCCAAGCGTGCAGATCTACACCGCCGATCACCCTATGGACCCTGAAGTGCGCCGCACTGGGCTTGAAAGCGGACGGCCAGTGACCATCGGCAATAATGTCTGGATTGGCGGCGGGGCGATCATCCTGCCGGGCGTGACCATTGGCGACAATGCCGTGGTCGGAGCTGGTAGCGTGGTGACCCGTGATGTACCGGCGGGGGCGACGGTCGTAGGCAACCCGGCGCGGGTGCGCGGCTGAAGATGAGAGCCCTGCGGTTTCGGCCGCAGGGCTGAGGGTGGTTAAAGCTGATTGCGCAGGATCAGATAAATCGGCGCAATCCCCGAGTCGGCAGGGAAGGTGATGACGTAGTCATCGACCTGCGCCTCGCTCGTTGGCAGCACGCTGCGAATCTCCGGCTCGCGAGGTACGCTGATGCTACCTGGGAAGTGGGTTTGCACCTCCTCGTCGATTGGCGGCGGTGCGATGGCGTTGCCGGTCTCGGGATCGATGGTGGGCAGGCTGGACGGCGGTGTGGTCGGATGCCACAGGACGCTGGCCAAACCTGGGCCTTCGGCATTGAAGCGATAGGCGCCCAGGTCAGCGTCCCACAGCGCCTGACGCACACGAACATCGCGCGCGCGGCTGGTGGCCACCAGTGACACTTCGGTCTGCTCGGCAACGGGTGCTACCGTCATGTACAACCGCAGAGCCAGGTTCTGCTCAGTCAGCTGATTAGCTTGTTGGGCAAGGTTCGCTCCTGGAGTCATGTTTGACAGCGGTACGCTGACGCCCATGCGCCCACCATCGCCCAACCGCGCCGAGTAGCGCATCAAGCTTGCCTGCCTGTCATTGGTATCTAGCGCTTGCTCTATAAGGCGCGGGGCAAGGCTTTGCAGCGACTCACCGAGGCGCCCCCATACCGACTCGAAGTGGGCGATGCCGCCACGTGAGGTAGCCAGCACCAAGGCATGGGAGGTGCTGGCAGTCCAGGCATTGAAGGTGACGCTGCTTTGCGTTGCGAGCGATGACTGCTGGTCGAATGCCGTATTGATCACGCGAGCAGCAATTGTTTGCAGGGCGTCGGCCACTTCGTTCTCGTTCGGCCAGGTGCGCAGATGATTGTCGAGGATGCTGGTGATACGAGCTCTGAGCTCAGTGAGTTCTTGCCTGCGGTCGTTCGGCAACGGGCGTCTTTGCAGGCGCAGGGCTAAATCGATACTGGCGGGTTCGCTCTGCAGCAACTGCGCGCGCAATACCGTTTCGAACGAAAGCTCACGCAACCTGGTGCGAGCCTTGATCAGCTCGGAGGTTTGCTGCTCGAGTTCGCGAGCAAGCTGAGATGGGCGGTCGAGGGTACTGAGCAGATCTTCCACGCTTGAGCGGGCCAGTTGGTATTGCTGCTGAGTGACAAGCAGTTGATTGAGCTTTTGTTCGCTCTGTTCAAGCTGCCGGTTGATCCGAGACTGTTGTCGTTCGCTTTGATTTGCCCGAGAGCGATCCTGGTTTGCATTGGCGGGGGTCAGATTGCTGAAGCGTTGGCTAGCCATACAGTTCTCCTCGTTTTGGAGGTTCCTAAGCTAGGTGCGCCCTGAGCCGCTAATGCGGTACATATTTATTGCGTCCGTGCTATTTGCCAGGGGCAATAACACCCTATGGCCAAGGTGTTGGAGGCCTGTACTTGGCGGCCTTCCAGCAGCGCCTTGAGGATCGGCTCGATGAAACTGTTACTGGAATTGCACACCGCCCCTTCGCTGTAAGGGCCGAAATAGGCTAGCCGCCCTTGACGGTCCCAGATGGCTACGGCGGGGCTGGCAGGTAGTTGCTCGCTGCCGGGGAGGTTGGCGATCAACATCAGACGCGCAAGGTCGGCGGGCAGCTGACCCTGGCTGCCCGGCCGTTGCACGAGATGAAAATTGACCCCCAGCGGGGTGAAGTGCTCGATCAGTTCGCTCAGGTGCTGCTGGTTGCCGACGTTGCACGGGCACGCCGGATCCCAGAAGTGCACCACGCGAATTGGCCCAGGTCCGGCGAGCTCGGCGGGCAGGCGTAGCGGGCTGCCGTCGAACAGGGTGGTTTGATTGTCGAAGGGTCGCAGGTAGCGGGATTGGAAGCTGTCGTAGGCCCACCAGACAACGGCGGTGCACAGTACTGCCATGAGCGTGCCCAGCAGCATCTTGATGGATCGTGTCGGCATGGGTTGTCCGTAGACCAGTGGCCGCCGCAGAACCCTGTAGGAGCGGTGGTATCTGTTAAGGGGCGCTCAGCTTGCCATGTCGCGAGCATAAGCTGAATATCACAGGTCAATATCGCTGTGGATTTACCCCATGCCCGCTTCACTGCAACCCGACCTGCTGCGTGCCAGTCTGGCCCCCTTGACCGAGCGCCATCCGTTATCGGCGCAGGCCTTGGAGTATCAGCGCTTCTATGGCCTGGACCTGCCGGCGCAGAGCTGGTTGGGGGGCTTCAAGGCTGGTGGCTTCGAACTGGTCGGGCAGGTCTGGCTGCCGCTGCAACCGGTGGCCACGCTGCTGTTGCTGCACGGCTACTACGACCATATGGGGCTGTATCGCCACGTGATCGAATGGGCACTGGGCCAGGGCTACGCGGTGATCAGTTGCGACCTGCCAGGGCACGGGCTATCGAGCGGCGAGCGGGCCAGCATCACTGATTTTGCCCTCTACCAGCAGACCCTGGACGCCTTGTTCGAGCAAGCGCGTGGCCTTGATCTGCCGCGCCCTTGGCACCTGTGTGGGCAGAGTACCGGCGGCGCAATTGCGGTCGATCATTTGCTCTACAGCGGCGAGCGCAGCCCGGTGGACGGCCAGGTCATCCTGCTGGCGCCGCTGGTACGGCCACAGTCCTGGCGCTGGTCGAAGCTCAGTTATCGGGTGCTGCGCCACTTCGTCAACGGCATCGAGCGGCGTTTCAGCGAGAACAGCAACGACCCGGCATTCCTGCCATTTCTGCAAGCCGACCCGCTGCAGCCGCGCCGTCTGCCTACGGCCTGGGTCGGGGCGCTGATGGCTTGGGTCAAACGCATCGAGGCCGCGCCGCGCAGTGCGCGGCGGCCGTTGATCGTGCAAGGGGAGGCCGATGGTACGGTCGACTGGCCCTACAACCTCAAGGTGCTCAAGGCCAAGTTCGCTGAGCCGCAAATCCTGATGCTGCCTGAGGCGAGGCATCATCTGGCCAACGAGCTGCCGGCCATTCGTCAGCGCTATTTCGACTTCATCGATCAGCGCCTTGGCTGATCACTTGAGGTCGTTGGCGCTCTGGCCGACCGCCAGGCCTGCGCGTACTGCGGCCAGCGCGGCCTTGTAGTAGGCCTGGCCCTCTGCCGATTCGGCGAAGGTCGAGAACTGTTCCAGCTCGGCATCGCTCAGGTCGCGGTACACGTACAGCAGGGTGTTGTTGAGGTCTTCGCCAATCTGGTTCATCAGCCGCTGGCGCTGGCCGTCGAGCAGGCCCTGGGCTTGTCCTGCGCCAAACAGGCCGGGAATCATCGAGCTCAGGCTGTCGGCGGCGACCCCGGCAATCGCCAGGCTGACTTCAGCGCCGGCTTCGCGAGCCGGCAGGGCCTGGGCCAGGTGGCCGATGATCAACTGACGGGTGTCACTGGCCTGGATCTTCGGCAGGCCCTTGGCGTTTTTCGCCAACTGGTCCTTGCGCGTGGCCAGCAGCTCGGCGGCCACCACCTTGCGCCCCAGCGGCGACTGGAAGAAGGCCAGGGCGGGCGCCGGATTACTCAGGTTGCTGCGCAGCTGGGCCTGGGCCCGTTGGTCCATGGCCTGGGCTTGGAAGCGTTGGTTGCTGTTGCTCACCAACGCCTGGTAAACCGCAGGCGGCAGACTATTGCGGTAGCGCTGTTGGGCGGCGCTCACGGCATCGGTGAAATGGGCGCGCTGGTCGGGCCAGCCGGCGGCCTTGTACAGCTGATCGAGGGTGTCTGCCCAGACAGGCATGGTGCAGATCATCAGCAAGAGCAGGGAAAACAAACGGCGCATTCAGGACTCCTGTCGGCAGTGCGCTATTGTCCGTGGCGTGGCGTGAGTTTGTCGAGACGCAATGACGAACGTCAGCCAAGTGGCGCTGGAGGGGGGCAGGGCGAATGGATATGATGCGCCATGCACAATACTCTCGAATCTCCCATGCTGTCGGCTGTTGTCGATGACCTGGCCACCCGTGGCTGGTCTGAGCAGGCCAACTTTCTGCCTGCCGACCTGGTTCGCGCACTGGCGACCGAATGCCGACGCCGCGCTGCCGAAGGCGAACTCAACCCTGCCGGGGTTGGGCGCGGCGCTGCCCAAGAGGTTCGCGAGGCGATCCGTGGCGATCACATCCTATGGCTCGACCCTGGCGAGTCTGACGACTGCGATCAGTACCTCGATGCCATGGATGAGCTGCGCCTGGCGATCAACCAGGGGTTGTTCATCGGTCTTGAGGACTACGAGTGCCACTTCGCCCTGTATCCACCAGGGGCCTTCTACCGCCGGCACCTGGATCGCTTCCGTGATGACGATCGACGGGCGGTCTCGGCGGTGTTTTACCTCAATGAAAACTGGCAGCCCGGCGATGGTGGCGAGCTGCGCATGTTCCTTGCCGATGAGGTCGTACGCGATGTGCAGCCTACGGCGGGCACCCTGGTGGTGTTCCTTTCCGGGGATATCCCCCACGAAGTATTGGCAGCCAGGCGAGATCGACTGTCCTTGACCGGCTGGTTCCGGCGGCGTGGCAATGAGCCGTTCTGAGTGCGCCAAGGTGCTGGTCAGCGCTTGCCTGCTAGGCCAGCCGGTTCGCTATGACGGGCGCGCCAGCGGCCATCCGGATTTGCTGCAACGCTGGCAGGCCGAGGGCCGGGTAGTGCCGTTGTGTCCAGAGGTGGCCGGTGGGCTGCCAACCCCGCGTCCGCCGGCGGAGATTTCGGGCGGGCAGGGCGCGCAGGTACTTGCCGGTCAGGCGCGAGTGATCGCGGTGTCGGGTGAGGATGTCAGCGAGGCGTTTCTGGCGGGTGCTCAGCTGGCCCTGGCGGTGGTTCGACGGCATGGCATCCGGGTGGCGGTGCTCAAGTCTGGCAGCCCTTCGTGCGGTAACCGCTTGACCTACGATGGCAGCTTCAGTGGGGTGAAGGTGCCGGGCGAAGGGGTGACCACCGCGCTGCTGCGGCGCGAGGGGGTGTTGGTGTTCAGTGAGCTGGAACTGGATCAGGCAGAGCAGGCTGTTCAGGCATTAATGCGCTGAAGGTGCCGGCCTCATCGCGGGGCAAGCCCGCTCCCACGCTGCCTGTCGGGAGCTCGTGGGAGCGGGCTTGCCCCGCGATGAGGGCGTCACTGACCTGCCGTAGCCTGCTCGCCACCCTCAAGCCATTTTTTCTCCAGCGCCGCCAAGCGGCCGTCATCCTTGATCCGCTGCAATGCGTTGTTCACTGAGCTCTCGAACGCCGGGTTGTCTTTCTGGAATGGAATAACCCGCTTGGCTTTGCCAAACGATTGGCTGACATCCAGGGCCCCTTCGACCTTCTGCTCGACACTCATCTGATTCAAGGCAATATCGAACTTGCCGCTTTCCACACCCGGCAACACCTCTTCGGCCGGCGCCTCGATGAACTCGGCGCGCAGGTCCAGCTCCTTGGCCAGGGCCTGGCCCAATTCGATATCGAACCCGGTCAGGTGCTCTGCGTCCTTGAACGCATAGGGCGGTGTGTCGGCTTGTACGGCAATGCGCAGTTCGCCCCGGTCGTTGATTTCGTCTATCAGCTCGGCCTGAGCCAACGGAGTGATCAGTACTGCCAGCAGTACGCCAATGGTCAAACGCATGAGAGCCCCTTCTGGTTCGGCAGGTGAATTTCATTCGCCGCGGCTTTCTGTCTTGCCTCGGTCGAACGCAGGCTATGACCTTGTGTCCCGATTAATGTTTTAGTCTGCCCTGATTTTTTTATAACGTGGGTTTTAGACACCTTTGGCCACAATTGGTCTATGTTGAACTTCCGCTGCCTTTCGTTTATCGGTAGCGGTTATTGAAGTGAATCACAGGAGAAGTGAATGAACAGCCTATTTTCGCGTGCTGCGGTTGCCGGTCTGCTGATGGGGGCGTCGCTGTTTGCCAGTGCCGCGGATGCCCTCAAGAGCCAGGAGCCGCCGACGGGCGCCAAGGTCTTCATCGTTTCCCCCGCCGATGGCGCTACGGTCGACAAGACCTTCACCGTCAAATTCGGTATCGAGGGCATGGAGCTTAAACCTGCGGGCGACCAGACCCCGCACAGCGGCCATCACCACTTGCTGGTGGATGTCGACAAAGAGCCGGTCAAGGACATGCCGCTGCCGACTAGCCTGATGCCAGAGAACAACGCGCCGCTGCCGGCTGGGCCGCAGGTGCTGCACTTCGGCAAGGCGCAGACAGAAGCCACCATCACCCTGACGCCGGGCAAGCACACCCTGCAGCTGGTGCTGGGTGACCAGTATCACGTGCCGTTCAAACCGGGTGTTGAGTCGCAGAAGATCACTGTTACGGTCAAGTAATGAACATTTAGCAGGATTGGCTGGGGCAGTTATCGCCTCATCGCGGGGCAAGCCCGCTCCCACGCCAGTCCCTGCGCCGCAACTGACCCAACGAAAAAAGGGAGGCCACCAGGGCCTCCCTTTTTCATCCAGCCAGAGAACTTAGAACAATACGCGCGAGCGAATAGTGCCCTTGACGTGCTGCAGTTTCTCTTGGGCCAGGTCCGAGTACTCGGCATCTACGTCGATGACCACGTAACCCACTTTCTCGTTGGTCTGCAGGAACTGACCGGAGATGTTGATACCGTTCTCGGCGAACACTTTGTTGATCTCGCTGAGCACACCCGGGATGTTTTGGTGGATGTGCAGCAGGCGGTGCTTGCCTGGGTGAGCCGGCAGGGCAACTTCCGGGAAGTTGACGGACGACACGGAAGTACCGTTGTCGCTGTACTTGACCAGCTTCTCGGCCACTTCCAGGCCAATGTTGGCCTGTGCTTCGGCGGTGGAGCCACCGATGTGCGGGGTCAGGATCACGTTGTCCAGGCCGCGCAGCGGGCTTTCGAACTCTTCGTCGTTGGAGCGCGGCTCGACCGGGAATACGTCGATGGCAGCGCCGATCAGGTGCTTGTCCTTGATCGCGGCGGCCAGGTGGTCCAGCTCGACCACGGTGCCACGGGCAGCGTTGATCAGGATCGCGCCCTTCTTCATCGCGCGGATTTCCTTCTCGCCGATCATCCACTGGGTGGATGGCAGCTCAGGCACGTGCAGCGAGACGATGTCGGCCAGGCCCAGCAGCTCGTTCAGGCTGGCGACCTGAGTGGCGTTACCCAGTGGCAGCTTGGTCAGTGGGTCGAAGAAGTACACCTGCATGCCCAGGCTCTCGGCCAGGACCGACAGTTGCGTGCCGATCGAGCCGTAGCCGACGATGCCCAGCTTCTTGCCGCGGATTTCGAACGAGTTGGCCGCGCTCTTGATCCAGCCGCCACGGTGGCACGAGGCGTTCTTCTCAGGGATGCCGCGCAGCAGCAGGATGGCCTCGGCCAGCACCAGCTCGGCCACCGAGCGGGTGTTCGAGTAAGGGGCGTTGAACACGGCAATACCGCGCTCGCGGGCCGCTTCCAGGTCGACCTGGTTGGTGCCGATGCAGAAGCAGCCGACCGCGACCAGTTTCTTCGCGCAGTCGAAGATCTCGTCAGTCAGCTGGGTGCGCGAGCGGATGCCGATGAAGTGGGCGTCGGCGATCTTTTCCTTGAGCTCTGCTTCTGGCAAGGAACCCGTGAGGTACTCGATGTTGGTGTAGCCGGCAGCCTTGAGGGTATCGACCGCGTTCTGGTGCACACCTTCAAGAAGAAGGAACCGGATCTTGCTCTTGTCGAGAGAAGTCTTGCTCATCTGCGTAAACCTGTATCCCGGAGAAAAAATGGCGAGGGGGTAAAGCGGCGCGGCGTCGGCCTTAGCACGAACAGCGGGAGGGCTATGCTAGCATACGCGACACAATCTGAGCCCATACCGACAGGTGAAGAGTGCTCAGGGTGACTATGAATAAGTCGAGAGTTCCAGCGATGACCCACCCTGCGGTAATTGATGAGCTGATGACCCTGGTCGACCCTGGCAAGGTCCTTACCGATCCCGCTTCGCTCGAGGCTTACGGCAAGGACTGGACCAAGCATTACCCTCCCGCGCCCAGCGCCATTGTGCTGCCCAAGACCACCGAACAGGTGCAGGCTATCGTCGCCTGGGCTAATAAGCACAAGGTAGCACTGGTGCCCTCTGGCGGACGAACGGGGCTCTCGGCAGGTGCGGTGGCGGCCAATGGTGAAGTGGTCGTTGCGTTCGATTACATGAACCAGATTCTGGCTTTCAATGAATTCGACCGCACGGTGGTTTGCCAACCCGGTGTGGTGACCCGTCAGCTGCAACAGTTTGCCGAAGATAACGGCCTTTATTACCCAGTAGATTTCGCCTCATCGGGATCCAGCCAGATTGGCGGCAACATCGGCACCAATGCCGGCGGAATCAAGGTGATTCGCTATGGCATGACCCGCAACTGGGTCGCTGGGCTGAAAGTGGTCACCGGCAAGGGCGAGTTGCTTGAGCTGAACAAAGATCTGATCAAGAACGCCACGGGCTACGACCTGCGTCAGCTGTTCATTGGTGCCGAGGGCACATTGGGCTTTGTGGTCGAAGCGACCATGCGCCTTGACCGCGCGCCGCGCAACCTCACCGCGATGGTGCTGGGCACGCCGGACTTCGACTCGATCATGCCGGTGCTGCATGCCTTCCAGGGTCGCCTTGACCTGACCGCATTCGAATTCTTCTCCGACAAGGCCTTGGCCAAAGTCATGGGCCGTGGCGATGTACCGCCGCCGTTCGACACCGATTGCCCGTTCTATGCCCTGCTGGAATTCGAGGCCCTCAATGAAGATGTAGCCAACGATGCCTTGGCCACCTTCGAGCATTGCGTCGAGCAAGGTTGGGTGCTGGACGGGGTGATGAGCCAAAGCGAAACCCAGCTGAAAAACCTGTGGAAGCTGCGCGAGTACATTTCCGAGACCATCTCCCACTGGACCCCGTACAAGAACGACATCTCCGTCACCGTCTCAAAGGTGCCGGCGTTCCTGCGCGATATCGACGCGATTGTCGGCCAGCACTACCCCGATTATGAAGTGGTCTGGTACGGCCATATCGGCGATGGCAACCTGCACCTGAACATTCTCAAGCCCGACGACATGAGCAAGGACGACTTCTTTGCCTCCTGCGCCAAGGTCAACAAGTGGGTATTCGAGATCGTCGAGCGCTACAACGGCTCGATTTCCGCCGAGCATGGCGTGGGCATGACCAAGCGCGACTACCTGGGCTATAGCCGCTCCGCGCATGAAATCGCCTGCATGAAAGCTATAAAGGCCGTTTTCGACCCTAACGGCATCATGAATCCGGGTAAGATCTTCGCTCCTGAATAAAAGCAGTAAGCAGAAGGAGTCGGCCATGAGTTACCAGCACCAGTACGTAGACGGCACGCGCATTCACTTCCCGCTGGGCAAAGTGGTGTGCATCGGGCGCAACTACGCCGAACATGCCAAGGAACTGGACAACCCCATTCCGACCGAGCCGCTGCTGTTCATCAAGCCGGGTAGTTGCGTGGTACCGCTGGAAGGTGGCTTCAAGATCCCGACTGAGCGTGGCTCGGTGCACTATGAAGCGGAAATCGCCGTGCTGCTGGGCAAGCCGCTGTCAGCCCATCCTTCGGAAGAAGAGGTGCTCGATGCCGTCTCCGGTTTCGCCCCGGCGCTGGACCTGACCCTGCGCGACCTGCAGGCCAAACTCAAGGAGAAGGGCCTGCCGTGGGAACTGGCCAAGAGCTTCGACGGCGCCTGCGTGCTGCCGCCGTTCGTTTCTGCCGGCACTTTCGAAGACCTCAAGGACATCCCGGTGCGCCTGACCATCAACGGCGAAGTGCGCCAGGATGGCAACAGCGCGCTGATGCTCAATCCGATCGTGCCGATCATCCAGCACATTGCTTCGCATTTCTCGCTGCAGCCTGGCGATGTGATTCTGACCGGTACTCCAGCGGGTGTCGGGCCGTTCAATGTCGGTGATGAGTTGGTGCTGGAACTGCCGGGTGTGGTCCGCTTCGAGAGCCGGGTGCTCTGATCTGATACCGCCGCACCTTCTTCGCGGGTAAAACCGCCTCACAGCACCTTGCAGCGCTGCACAAACCTGTGAGAGCGGGCTTGCCCGCGAAGAGACCATGACTGAGCCACCTGTCCTGGCAGCAATTAGCGTTTTTTTCACAAACAATCCGGATAATGCACGCAATTTCGTCCATTCGCCGGCGTTAGGAAAAACGCGGCATCCCCAGGATCACTACCTCTATGGCAACGCCCTCCAGCGCTTCACTTCCTCCACCGCGCAAGCGTCGCCTGTTCCTGCGTTGGCCTTTCGTGCTGGGCGTGGTGGCGGTCATCGGCTATGGCCTGTCAGTTGCCATGCACTGGGACGATCGCGGCCAACTGTGGATCAAAGAGCGCTTCGAAAGCACTGCCGAGCGCAGTGAAAGTGTCTGGCTGCCCGACTACATTGCCGATATCGATGCCAAAGTGTTGCCTGGCATGGCCGATGACGAAGCTTCGGACCTGGCGTTCAACCCGCATACCCGCACCCTGTTCGCCGTCATGGGCAATAACCCGTTCCTGGTCGAGTTGAGCCTGGATGGCGACGTCCTGCGCAAGATGCCGCTACTGGGCTGGGACAACCCTGAAGGTGTGGCGGTGCTGGAAGATGGCCAGATCGCAATCGTCGATGAGCGCAGCCATGACCTCACCCTGGTCAAGGTCGACGCCAGCACCACTTCGCTCAAACGCGACGATTTCAAGCGCTATGACTTGGGTAAGTCCGCCGACGACAACAAAGGTTTCGAGGCGATCGCTTGGGACCCCGTACGCCAGCGCCTGGTGATCGGCGAGGAGCGGCCCCCGAAGCTGTTCACCTGGAACACCGATGGCCGCAGCCCGCTGATCGGCGACAAGCAGCCGCTGCCCAACGATCAGCTTGATTTACGCAACCTGTCGGCGCTGGGCGTTGATCCGCGCACCGGCCACCTGCTGGCCTTGTCGGCGGATTCGAACATGTTGCTGGAGCTGGACGAGAACGGCGAGCAAGTCAGCTTCATGACCCTGCTTGGCGGTTTCAATGGCCTCAACAATCGCGTGCCGCGTGCCGAAGGTGTGGCCATGGATGACCAGGGCACCCTGTATATCGTCAGCGAGCCCGACCTGTTCTATCGATTCAAGAAGCACTGACGGCCGTCTGCTCAGGCGACAGTGATGGCATTAAGCTTTACTTCAGCTGATCGTGGTTAGATTCGCCTCCCTTTCGCCGAGTCTGCCTTCATGCGCCGTTATTTTCGCTTGCCGTTGTTACTGCTGTTTCTGGGCTTGTCCTCGCTGCTGGTGATTGGCCTGGCGGCGCATGAGTTTCGCCTGTTCGAGCGCGGCTGGTTCAATCTCAAGACCTGGTGGCAGCCTGCCGAGCAAGGCATTGGACTTGGGCGTTACCAGGTGGTCCTAGAGGCCCAGCCGATTGAGGGCTTGGACGACGACATCTCGGCGCTCACCTACGATCCTGAGCGCAAGACCCTGTTCAGCGTTACCAACAAACGTTCCGAGCTGATCGAGCTGTCGCTGGATGGGCGCATTCTGCGCCGCGTCCCCCTGACCGGCTTCGGTGATCCGGAGGCGGTGGAGTATGTCGGCTCGAACAGTTTCGTGATTACCGACGAGCGTCAGCAGCGGCTGATCCGGGTTCGCCTGGATGACGACACGCTGTTTCTCGACGCCAACGATGCCGAGCAGCTGACCTTGGGCATCGGCCTCAATGGCAACAAGGGTTTTGAGGGGCTGGCCTACGACTCGGCGGGCAAGCGCCTGTTCGTCGCCAAGGAACGTGACCCGATGGTGATCTACGAGGTTCACGGCTTCCCCCATGAAAACCCAGAGCAGCCCTATGCGGTGCACGTGGTGCAGGATCGCAAGCGCGATTCACGCTTGTTCGTGCGTGATCTGTCGAGTTTGCAGTTCGATGAGCGTAGCGGGCACTTGCTGGCGCTGTCTGATGAGTCGCGCTTGGTGGTCGAGTTGGATGTGAAGGGCAAGCCATTGAGCACCTTGTCGTTGAGCAAGGGTTATCAAGGCTTGAAGAAGACCGTGCCGCAGGCAGAAGGGATTGCCATGGATGATGCGGGGACGATCTACCTTGTGAGCGAGCCGAACCTGTTCTACGTGTTCAAACAGCCGGCTGAGTGACTGCCCTTGAG
>NZ_JBICKL010000051.1:0-50717 GCF_043104195.1 Pseudomonas sp. xss_2 | reverse complement strand
CATCCTACAAGGTGGCTGCATTTGTTTAGCCAAGCGCGAACTGAAGGTAGCCATTCACTGATTTAATCAACCTTACAGCCCATGGGAGTATCGAGCCATGATCCTCCTCCCCAGCATCGCCCAGCCGCCGTCACGCCCTTCCTTGCCGAAGGTCCGGGCCTGCGCTGGCGAAAATCCGCTGGTGCACATCATCCTCGCCTTCTGGGCCTTGTGGCACTGCCGTCACGCGCGCCCACCGGATGCTTTACTCACGCTTGACTGACCCATTCCGGCCCACCGGCCGGCTGACCCAGTATGACCTGGCGCCTGTTGTGCGCAGGTCCTGTGCGCGAGCGAATCCATCATGCACTTTGCTCCTATCGAGCAGGCCGAACGCTTTTTGGCCGACAACCCTGATATCGACCTGATCGAGCTGTTCATCCTCGACGCCAACGGCGTGCCACGCGGCAAGCTGCTGCACCGCGATGAGCTGTTGGCGGTATACGAAAGTGGCCGGCCATTGCCCAGTACCATCCTCGGCCTGACCCTCAATGGCGATGATGTCGAGAACTCCGGGCTGGTCTGGGACGTCGGCGATATCGACTGCCGCGCCTACCCGCTCGACGGTAGCCTGGTCCGTCTGCCGTGGCGGCGTGTGCCTACCGCTGCTGTGCAAGTCAGCATGCACCCCAGCGAAGGCCTACCCGCCAGCGTTGCCGATCCACGCCACGTACTGCTGCGCACCATCGAGGCGCTCAAGGCTGATGGCTTGCATCCGGTGATGGCCTGTGAGCTTGAGTTCTACCTGCTCGACCAGCAGCGCGATGCCCACGGCCGCCCGCAGCCAGCGCTGGACAACGACGGCGGCCGGCCACGCGCCACCCAGGTCTATGGCCTGCGCGAACTGGAGCAGATCGAGCCGTTCCTCGCCGACCTGTACGCGGCTTGCAAAGCCCAGGGCATCCCGGCGCGCACGGCGATTTCCGAATACGCCCCCGGCCAGGTGGAGATCACCCTGGAGCATGGCGACGCCTTGGCGGCGATGGATCAGGCGGTGCGCTACAAACGCCTGGTCAAGGGCATCGCCCATGCCCACGGCATGCAGGCCTGCTTCATGGCCAAACCGTTTTCGGATCTGGCCGGCACCGGCATGCACATGCACCTGAGCCTGGCCGATGAGCAGGGCAACAATCTGTTCGCCAGCAGCGATCCGGCAGGCACCCCGCTGCTGCGCCAGGCAGTCGCTGGCATGCTGTGCCACCTGCACGAATCGCTGTTGCTGTTCTGCCCCAACGCCAACTCGTTCCGGCGCTTCCAGGCCAACAGCTATGCGCCGCTGGCGCCGACCTGGGGCGTCGACAACCGCACCGTCAGCCTGCGCGTGCCGGGCGGCCCGGCCAACAGCCGGCATGTCGAGCACCGCATCTGCGGCGCCGATGCCAACCCCTACCTGGCCGCCGCCGCGATCCTCGCCGCCAGCCACCAAGGCATCCGCCAACAGCTCGACCCCGGCGCGCCCGTGCAAGGCAACGGCTATGCCCAGGCTACCGAGCACCTGCCCACTGACTGGCTGACCGTGCTCGATGCCCTGGAGCAGTCGAGCTGGGCCAAAGAAGCGCTGGGCGAGGCCTTCCTCGGTGTGTACCTGAAGGTCAAGCGTGCCGAGTATCGCCAGTTCATGGCCGAAGTCGGCGAGCAGGACTGGCGCTGGTACCTGCACCAGGCCTGAGCCCTACCCTCTTTCTGTCAAGGAACCACCATGAACGCAGCACTGAACAACGGCGCGGCCCAGCGCGCGCCGTCCTACTACAGCGCCACCCTCAACGATTCGACCCAATACCCGACCCTGCAGGGCACCCATCAGGTCGACGTGGCGATCATCGGCGGTGGCTTCACCGGCGTCGCCACCGCCGTGGAGTTGGCCGAGCGCGGCCTTAAGGTGGCGATCGTCGAAACCCACCGCATTGGTTGGGGCGCCAGCGGGCGCAACGGCGGCCAGGTCACCGGCAGCCTGTCGGGCGATGAAGCGATGCGCACGCAAATGCGCGATCGGCTCGGCGCCGAAGTCGACGACTTCATCTGGCAGCTGCGCTGGCGCGGCCACCAGATCATCGAGCAGCGAGTGCAGCGTTATGGCATCGATTGCGACTTGAAGCGCGGCCATCTGCATGCGGCGATGAAGCCTTCGCACATGGACGATCTGCGCAGCTTTGAGGCCGAGGCGCAGCGTCGTGGCATGGGCGATCAAGTCGAGTTGCTTGATCGCCAAGCGGTGGCTCGCCAGCTGCAAAGCCCGCTGTACCTGGGCGGCCTGAAGAACCGCCGCAACCTGCACCTGCATCCGCTCAACCTGTGCCTGGGCGAGGCCCGCGCCGCCCACAGCCTGGGCGCGCTGATCTTTGAAAACTCCGAAGTGCTGGAGATCATCCACGGCCCGCGCCCGGCGGTGGTCACTGCCCAGGGCCGGATCGAGGCCCGCCAGGTGATGCTGGCCGGCGATGTCTACCACAAGCTGGAAAAGCGCCAGCTCAAGGGCAAGATCTTCCCGGCCATGGGCGGCATCGTCACCACCGCACCCCTGGGGGAACTGGCCGCGCAGATCAACCCCGAGGACCTGGCGGTGTACGACTGCCGCTTCGTCCTCGACTACTACCGCCTGACAGCCGACAAGCGCTTGCTGTTCGGCGGTGGCGCCAATTATTCAGGCAAGGATTCGCGGGATATCGCCGGCGAGCTGCGACCGTGCATCGAGCGCACCTTCCCCGCGCTCAAGGGCGTGCCGATCGAGTTCCAGTGGAGCTGTGCGATGGGCATCGTGGTCAACCGCATTCCGCAGTTGGGCAAGCTTTCGGAGAATGTCTGGTACTGCCAGGGCTATTCCGGGCACGGCATCGCCACCAGTCACATCATGGGCGAGATCATGGCCGAGGCACTGACGGGGACGCTGGAGAAGTTCGACACCTTTGCGGCGTGCAAGCACATCAAGGTGCCGATGGGGGATCTGTTGGGCAATCCGCTGTTGGCGGCGGGGATGTGGTACTACCAGATGCTGGAAAAACTACGCTAGAGCCCTCATGGGAGCGGGCTTGCCCCGCTCCCATGCCGCCTGTTCGAAGTCGTCTGGACCTCAGGCGATCTTCTTCAAGCCCTGCTTCTTCAGCTCTTCATCACGCAACTCACGGCGCAGGATCTTGCCGACGTTAGTGGTCGGCAACGCATCGCGGAACTCGATGTAGCGCGGCACCTTGTAGCCCGTGACGTTGGCGCGCATGTGCTCCATCACCTGCTCCTTGGTCAGGGTCATGCCTGGCTTGACCACGATGAACACCTTGATCAGCTCGCCCGACTTCTCGTCCGGCACGCCAATCGCAGCGCACTGCAGCACGCCCGGCAAACCGGCCAGGACGTCTTCGAGCTCGTTGGGGTACACGTTGAAGCCCGAGACCAGGATCATGTCTTTCTTGCGATCGACGATGCGCATGTAGCCATCGAGCTGGATCAGGGCAATGTCGCCGGTCTTCAGCCAGCCGTCGGCGTCGAGGATCTCGGCGGTAGCGTCTTCGCGCTGCCAGTAGCCCTTCATCACCTGCGGGCCCTTCACGCACAGCTCGCCGACTTCACCCAGGCCAAGCTCCTGGCCGTTGTCATCGATGACCTTGCACAGGGTCGAGGGCACCGGAATGCCGATGGTCCCGACCTGGTTGGCCTCGGCCGGGTTGACCGCTGCTACCGGGCTGGTCTCGGTCATGCCGTAGCCTTCACAGATGGCGCAGCCGGTGACGGTCTTCCAGCGCTCGGCCACGCTCAGTTGCAAGGCCATGCCACCAGACAGGGTGATCTTCAGCGCCGAGAAATCCAAAGCACGGAAGGCTTCGTTGTTGCACAGGGCCACGAACAGGGTATTGAGGCCAACGAAACCGCTGAACTTCCACTTGCCCAGTTCCTTGACCATGGCCGGCAAATCGCGCGGGTTGCTGATCAGCACGTTGTGGTTACCGATCAGCATCATGGCCATGCAATGGAAGGTGAACGCATAGATGTGGTACAGCGGCAACGGGGTGATGAGGATCTCGCACCCTTCATGCAGGTTGGCACCCATCAGTGCCCGGCACTGCAGCATGTTGGCCACCAGGTTGCGGTGGGTGAGCATGGCGCCCTTGGCCACACCGGTGGTCCCACCGGTATACTGCAGCACGGCAACATCGTTGGGCTGCGGATTGGCCTCGGTAACCGGCTGGCCATGGCCTTTGGCCAAGGCATCGTTGAAGCGCACGGCGCCTGGCAGGTGGTACGCCGGAACCATCTTCTTCACGTACTTGATGACGCTGTTGATCAGCAGGCGCTTGATCGGCGGCAGCAGGTCGGCCACTTCGGTGACGATGACATGCTTGACCTGGGTCTTGGGCACGACCTTTTCAGCCAGGTGGGCCATGTTGGCCAGGCACACCAAGGCCTTGGCGCCGGAGTCGTTGAACTGGTGCTCCATCTCCCGCGCGGTGTACAGCGGGTTGGTGTTGACCACGATCAGCCCAGCGCGCATGGCGCCGAATACGGCTACAGGGTATTGCAGGACATTAGGCAGCTGTACGGCAATCCGATCACCTGGCTTGAGGTCGGTGTGCTGTTGCAGCCAGGCAGCAAAAGCTCCTGACAAGGCATACAGCTCGCCATAGGTGATGGTTTTGCCCAGGTTGCTAAAGGCCGGTTTGTCGGCAAAGCGTTGGCAGGACTGCTTGAGTACCGCTTGGATATTGGGGAATTCGTCAGGATTGATTTCCGCCGTAATCCCGGCTGGGTACTTATCCTTCCAAAAATTTTCGATCATGGAAGCCCACTCCTTCAGCAACAGCGAATTCATCACGCGTTTATGCGTTTATTATTGATATGAGATGACGGTTCATTGCAAACCGTATCCTCTGAAAGCGGGCCGAGAGTAACAGCTTTACCAGGGGTCGCCTAGAGGCCAAAACAGGCCTGACGGTCACGAAAATGACTCAATGAATTATATGAGTCATTTTTAGAGTATTTAACCAAAATGTCGCAAATCGGGCTGTATTGCGCATTTTAGAGGGGTTTGAACGCCATCGCGGGGCAAGCTCGCTGCCACGTCTGTTTTATACGTGAGAGCCAGCTTGCCCCGCGATGGCGAAAGACAGCAGGTGATCAAGCGATGTCGCGCAACTCCCGGCGTAGGATCTTGCCTACCGGGGTCATCGGCAGCGAATCGCGCAGGACAATGTGCTTGGGCACCTTGTAGCCAGTGAAGTTGGCCTTGCAGTAGGCCTTGAGCTCCTCGACGCTGACCCCGCCCTCACGCGGTACCACGAACAACTTCACCACCTCGCCCGAGCGCTCGTCCGGCACGCCGATTGCCGCGCAGTTGGCCACCTGTGGATGGCCCATGATCACGTCCTCGATCTCGTTGGGATACACGTTGAAGCCGGAGACGATGATCATGTCTTTCTTGCGGTCGACGATGCGGGTAAAGCCATCGGGGTCGATCACCGCGATATCCCCGGTCTTGAACCAGCCCTCGGCATCCAGCGCCTGGGCGGTCGCCTCGGGCTGCTGCCAGTAGCCCTTCATCACCTGCGGGCCCTTGATGCACAGCTCGCCACGCTCACCCAGCGGCAACTCGTTGCCATCATCGTCGATAACCTTGAAGGCGGTGCCTGCCACCGGAATGCCTACCGTGCCCAGCCGGGCCAACTGGCCATAGGGGTTGGTGCTGGCCACCGGCGAGGTTTCGGTCAGGCCATAGCCTTCGACGATGCGACAGCCGGTGAGGCTCTCCCAGCGCTCGGCGGTGGCCTTGACCAGCGCCGTGCCACCGGAGTTGGTGACCTTCAGCGCAGAGAAATCCAGCGACTTGAAGCCTGGGTGATCCATCAGTGCGACGAACAAGGTATTCAGACCGAGCAGAGCCGAGAAACGCCACTTGCCCAGCTCCTTGATGAAGCCCGGAATATCCCGCGGATTGGTGATCAGCACGTTGTGATTGCCAGTGACCATCATGCACATGCAGTTCGCCGTGAACGCATAGATGTGGTACAGCGGCAGCGGTGCGATCATCACCTCCTGGCCCTCCTTGATCAGCTTCTGCCCGTCCGGGCCGTGCTGGGAGAAGCAAGCGAGCACCTGGAGCATGTTGGCGACCAGGTTGGCATGGGTCAGCATCGCCCCCTTGGCCAAGCCGGTGGTGCCACCGGTGTACTGCAGCACGGCAATGTCGTCGAGGGTCAGCGGCACTGGTTTGTGGGTCAGCTCCCTGCCCTGGCGCAGCACCTGCTTGAACGGCACTGCCTGCGGCAGGTTGAAGGCCGGTACCATCTTCTTGACCTTGTCCACCACGGTATTGATCAGCCAGCCCTTGGCCGTGGGCAGCAGGTCGCCCATTTTCGCTTCGATCAGGTATTCGATCCCGGTATCGGGTAGCACCTCCTGTACACGCTTGCCGAACATGTTCAGGTAGACCAGGGCACGGGCGCCGGAATCCTTGAACTGGTGGCGCATCTCACGCTCGGTGTACAGCGGGTTGGTATTGACCACGATCAGCCCGGCACGCAAGGCGCCGAACACGGCGATGGGGTACTGCAACACGTTGGGCATCTGCACCGCGATGCGATCCCCAGGGGCCAGATCGGTGTTGTGCTGCAGCCAGGCGGCGAAGGCCGCCGAATGGCGCTCAAGCTCAGCGTAGCTGAGGGTCACGCCCAGGTTGCTGAACGCCGGGCGGTCGGCGAAACGCTTGCAGGAGCGCTCGAACACTTCGACGACGGAGCGGTAAGCATGGATATCAATGGTGGAAGGAACGCCCGCCGGGCGCTTGTCATTCCAGAAATCGGCTTGCATTTATTGTTGTTCCTCTTTGCCTGGACCGTCCCTGACCTGATTGCCTGATGGCAATTAGGCGTTCAGCCGACGTTAGCAGGTAAGCAGGAGGTGGCAAATACGCCAAGTGCTGCCATTAACATTGTGAATCTTATTTGTGCCCTTCCTGCAATTTGGCCGATTGTGCATAAACTGTGCTCGAACCCGCGCGTAAAGGACCCGCCATGCCCCATGACGCCTTCTGGCTGCCTGCCAGCGAGCATTGCAGCCTGTACGTCCATCAGTGGCTGCCAAGCACACCGGTCAAGGCCGTGGTGTTACTGGCCCACGGCATGGCCGAGCACGCTGGGCGCTACCGCCGCCTGGGTCATGCCCTGAGCGAGGCAGGCTTTGCCCTGTTCGCCCCTGACCTGCGCGGCCACGGGCGTACCGCCGAGCTTGGCCACTTGGGCCTGTTTGCCCGCCATCATGGCTGGAATGCCGTGGTCAACGACCTCGGCCTGCTCGCCCAGCACATCGGCCAGACGTATCCGGGGACTCCGCTGTTCCTGTTCGGCCACAGCATGGGCAGCTACATTGCCCAGGCCTACCTGCTGCATCACAGTGCCAGTGTGCAGGGGGCGATTCTCAGCGGTTCGAATTTCCAGCCGCCAGCGCTCTATCGAACGGCAGCGGCCATCGCCCGCGTCGAAACCTGGCGCCAAGGTGCCATGGGCAAGAGTGCGCTGATCGAGTGGCTGTCGTTTGGCTCGTTCAACAAGGCCTTCAAGCCTAACCGTACCGCCTTCGACTGGCTCAGCCGCGACCCTGAAGAGGTCGACAAGTACGTCGCCGACCCGTTGTGCGGCTTTCGTTGCAGCAACCAGTTGTGGCTCGATCTACTGCAAGGGCTGGCGCAAATCAGCCAGCCGGGTAACCTGGCGCAGATCGATCCGAACCTGCCGATCCTGGTAATTGGCGGCGAATGTGATCCGGTCAGTGCCGGCAAGCGTCTCAAGGATCTGGCCGCCGCCTTGAGCGCGACCGGCAATCGACATGTGCAGCTGCGCCTGTACCCTCAAGCGCGGCATGAGCTGCTCAATGAAACCAATCGCGACGAGGTCTGCGCCGATATACTCGGCTGGCTCGAACAGGCGCTGGCCCTTGGCCGCCCTGCTCGCAGTGAATGATATGCGCCCTCGTCCGCCTACAAGGAAGCCCTGATGACCCAGGTCACCAACACCCCTTACGAAGACCTCGAAGTGGGTCAGAAAGCCACCTTTGAGAAGTCCGTCGAAGAACGTGACATTCAGCTGTTCGCCGCGATGTCCGGTGACCACAACCCGGTGCACCTGGATGCCGAGTTCGCGGCCAAGAGCATGTTCCGCGAGCGTATTGCCCACGGCATGTTCAGCGGCGCGCTGATCAGTGCGGCAGTGGCTTGCACCCTGCCTGGCCCGGGCACCATCTACCTGGGTCAGCAGATGAGCTTCCAGAAGCCGGTGAAGATTGGCGACACCCTGACCGTGCGTCTGGAGATTCTGGAAAAGCTGCCCAAGTTCAAGGTCCGCATCGCCACCAATGTGTACAACCAGAAAGATGAGCTGGTGGTATCGGGCGAGGCCGAGATCCTCGCGCCACGTAAGCAGCAGACCGTTGACCTGGTTTCGCCGCCGAATTTTGTTGCCAGCTGATTTACTGAATTGAGTCATTTGGCGCCTGTGCGGACCATCATTGCAGGCTTCGCCAGCTCCCACGCCTCCCTGATAGGGCGGACAGGTGGGAGCGGGCTTGTCCCGCGATGAGGGCAAAAACTGACACCCCTGCACTCATTCCAGCGCCTTCAACCGCCGCTCTATATACCGCCGCTGCGGCCCCTGCTGGGTAAGCGCCAGGGCCTGCTGCCAGGCAGCACGCGCCTTGCTAACCTGCCCCAACTGAACATGCAGCTCTGCCTTGGCCGCATGCGCCAAGTGATAATCGCGCAGCTCCCCCCGATCCAGAATCGCCTGCACCGCCACCAAGCCCACCTGCGCACCATCGCGTTTGGCCAGTGCCGCTGCGCGGTTGAGCTCGACCACAGCTGACGGCCAATACCGCAGCAGCACGTCATACAAGCCGACGATCTCCTGCCAGTCGGTGTCTTCTGCCCGCTCAGCCTGGGCATGCACTGCGGCGATCGCCGCTTGCAGGCTGTACCCACCAAACTGCCGACTGCGTAAGGCCTGCTCCACCAGCTGGATGCCTTCGGCGATCTGCTGACGGTCCCACAGGCTGCGGTCTTGCTGGTCGAGCAGCACCAGCTCTCCTTGCGCATCGCTGCGCGCACGCTGCCGCGAAGCTTGCAGCAGCATCAGCGCCAGCAGGCCAAGCACCTCGGGGTCGGGCAACAACTGAACCAGCAGGCGCCCCAGGCGAATGGCTTCATCGCACAGCTCGCGCTGCACCAGATCCTCGCCCGAGGAGGCCAGGTAACCTTCGTTGAACACCAGGTAGATGACGCGCAACACGCTTTCCAGACGCTCAGGCAGCTCAGCCATCTCCGGCACCTGATACGGAATGCCTGCGTCGCGAATCTTCGCCTTGGCACGCACGATGCGCTGGGCGATGGTCGCCGGACTCTGCAGAAATGCCCGGGCGATCTGCTCGGTAGTCAGGCCACACACCTCGCGCAGGGTCAACGGCACTTGGGCATCGGCCGCCAGGGCTGGGTGGCAGCAGGTGAAGATCAACCGCAGGCGGTCATCGGCGAGTAACTCCTCCTCACTGGGATCACGCCCCTCACTGTCCAGCAGCATGATCAAATCCGCCTGGGAGCGATCGAAACGCATGCGCCGACGCAAGGCATCGATGGCCTTGAAGCGCCCAGTCGAGACCAGCCAGGCGCGCGGGTTATCCGGGATGCCATCACGCTGCCAGCGCTCGACGGCAATGAAGAAGGCATCGTGCATGGCCTCCTCGGCCAGGTCGAAGTCGCCCAACAGGCGAATCAGGGTCGCCAGGATGCGCCGCGAGTCGCGCCGATAGACCGCCTCGACTTGCTCACGTACGCGCTCTGGGCCAAGCATCAATCAGGCATCCGCTGGGTGACCACCTCCACCAGGCGGTCCAGGCTTTCTCCCCAGCCTTGATGAAAGCCCATTTCTTCATGGGCGCGGCAGTCGGCAGCATTCCAGTGCCAGGCACGGGCGGTGTAGCGGGTCTTGCCCAGCTCGTCGTCGAACGTCACCACAGCGGTCATGAAAGCCTTCTCCGATGGCACCCAGCCCGGCCCGAAGGCATCGGTGAACACCAGCCGCCGCGGTGCGGCGATCTCCAGGAACACGCCCTGGTTAGGGTACTCAGTGCCATCGGGGGCGCGCATCAGGGTGCGGAACAGACCGCCAACCCACAGCTGCATCTCGCATTCGGGGGTGGTCATGCCGTGCGGCCCCCACCACTGCATAAGCCACTCGGGTTCGCTCCAGGCGCGGAACACCTTGGCTGGAGGTGCATCGATCAGGCGGCTGATGGACAGTTCGTGTTGCGGGCCAGGCTGGGCGTCGGTCATTGTTATTGTGCTCCGCTGTCAGGGTTGCAGTTCGCGTACCGGGCGCACCTCGACACTGCCCACGCGTGCGGCAGGAATGCCTTTGGCAATGTTCAACGCCTCATTTAGATCGCGAGCATCGACCAGATAGAACCCGGCCAACTGCTCCTTGGTCTCGGCGAAGGGCCCGTCGGTCAGGCTCATGCGGCCAGCGCGCACGCGTACCGTGGTGGCTGTCTGCACCGACTTGAGCGCCTCGGCCGCAAGCATCCGCCCGGAGCCATGCAATGAGTCCGCGTAGGCTAGGCACTCGGCATCTTCCGGGCTCTCGGGCAGGCTGTGCAGCAGCCCTTCGTCACAATAGACCAGGCACAGGTATTTCATGGTCGTCTCCAGCGCTTGCGCACAGTGCGTTTGGCGATAAACCCGGGGGTTTTCAGTTCAAGGTTTGAGGTCGAACAGGGCTTTCTGGGTTTCCATGTCGAACGGCGCTGACCAATGCTCGTGGATCACCTGCCATTGCCCACCGCTACGACGATAGCCGACCGTGGCGCGCATGAAGCCGCACTGGCTTTGGTCATCCGACGGGCCGCAGCGATTGAGCCAATGGGCCAAGCCCAGGTCACCGTCGGCATGTATGGTCAGTTGTTCCATCTCGAACACCATCGGGCCGGTGCAGAAGCTCATGCACATTTCCCAGTGGGCGCGGTAGGCGGCCTTACCTTTGAATTGCAGCTCTTTGATGGCGTCGAAGGCGAGGATGTCGTCGGCGTAAGGGGCGGCGATACCGTCTAGGTCGCGGTCGCGGACGGCTTGCATCCAGGTGTCGATCAGTTGGCGGATTTCGGTTTCGGCTGCGCTGTTCATCTGTGGTTTCTCCGATAGGTCATGAGTGCTTGGCGTAGGTGGTTGCTGGGGCTTCATGGTTGGTCGAATGGGCTTGGGAGAAATCGACAGGTTGGTTGGGAATTGTTTTTTCGCGGCTTGGGCTTGGAGGTTCTTGGGCTTGGGCTTGGGCTTTTAGAGGTTTGAGCATATCCATTGGCGAGGGTGGCGCTGAGTCACCTTTCCGCCCTTACGGCGGGTCACTTTTGGTCGTGGCCAAAAGTAACCAAAAGCCGTGCGCTCCACCATCCGGCCCTACGCTGCGCTTCGGGTTCCCTCGCTTCGGTGCCTTCCGGGCCCGCGCGGCCTACGATTTGCTACGCAAATCTACATCTCGCGCCTTCGGCTACGCCGAAGGGTGCTATCGCACCTGGCCCTACAGACACCTACGCTCGGCCTCCTGAAGTCGCGAAGTTAGTGGCGGCGACTGGGCTGGCGTTATCTGGCGATAGTGCCAGATGTGGTGGATAGTCGGACGCCATCGCGGGGCAAGCCCGCGAAGAGGCCGGAACAAACAACACAGCAGAAAAATCAAAATTTGGCTTTGGCTTTGGCTTTGGCTTTGGCTTTGGCTTTGGCTTTGGCTTTGGCTTTGGCGAGAGCGTAGCGATTCGCTGCTCTTGATTTTCGTGCGCGCAAGTCCAGGCGCCGCAGATTCGCGACTTCAGGAGGCTGAGCAGAGGTGCCTGTAGGGCCAGGTGCGCCAGCACCCTTCGGCGCAGCCGAAGGCGCGAGATGTAGATTTGCGCAGCAAATCGTAGGCCGCGCGGGCCCGGAAGGCGCCGGCGCGAAGGGACCCGTAGCGCAGCGGAGGGCCGGATGGTGGAGCGCAGACCTTTTTGGTTACTTTTTGGGGCGTTTGCCAAAAAGTGACCCGCCGTAAGGGCGGAAGGGGCCATTAGCAGCACCCCAAAAAACGGATAAGCCCCCAACACCAGAACACCAGAACACCAGAACACCAGAACACCAAATCCAGCATTGCCCCCCAACCCCAGCTCCGCTAGCGTTACACCACCCACCAAGGAAGTCCCCATGCCATTGACCTGCGAACCCCTGCACGCCTCCCCGCAGCTCGATCTCTCATGGGTACGAGCCAACGGCAGCGCACACTTCGCAAGGCACACCCATGACGAATACGTACTGGGCGCCAACCTAAGCGGCCAGGAACAGATCTGGCTCGACGGCCGCGAACTAGAAGTCCCCCCAGGCCAGGTCACGCTCTACAACCCACTGGCAATACAGGCCTCGGAGTTCGCTGAAGGAGGCGTCGAGTACATCAGCCTGCACCTCAGCACCCAAGCCATGAGCCAGGTCATCGGCGACAACAACCTACGCTCGACCTCCCAACCGCCCAGCTTCGAGCAGGGCATCCTGCACCACCCTGCCCTGTTCAGCGCCTTGCTCGAACTGGCCCAGGCGCCTGATGATCAGCGCGAACAAGCACTGTTACTGGTACTCGCCCAACTGCTGGAGCAACCATCGAAATCACCAGCAGAACACTCTGTTGCCATCGCCAACAGCTTGGCCTTGATGCGCGCGCACCTGGACCTGCGCCTGGAACTCGATCAACTGGCGCAAGCGGCCGGCCTGAGCAAGTACCATTTCGTACGCTGCTTCAAGAAGGCCACCGGCCTGGCGCCTTTGCAGTACCACATGCAACTGCGCCTGATCGAAGCCCGGCGCCGTTTGCGCATCGGCCTACACCCGCGAGACGTCGCGCTGGACCTGGGCTTTTATGACCAAAGCCACTTCATCACCGCCTATCGCCGCGTACACGGCGTTACCCCGCAGTGCTATGCCGCGACCAGGATGAATTCCCGATAACCCGAGACAATCACATACACCGCGAAGTAGCAGAAGATCGCCGCCGACAGCAGGTATGACCAGGTCAGCAAGCGATCCCCCAGCAAACGCCCGCCATGGCTGGCAATGCCGCACAGGCTCACGCACCAGAGCAACCCAGCGGCAAAGAAGCCACTGAGAAACAACCCCGCATCCAGCATGCTGCCGGCCCCTGAACGGGAGATCAGCACCCCACCCACTGCGGCGAACCAGAGAATCGCGCTGGGCGACGACATGGCCAGGAAGATCCCGCGCAAAAACTCGCGCCAGCCCGACTCCACCACCACCTCGGCCCGGCCATCCATGTGCCCACCGCGCCAGGCCGCCCGCAGCATCTTCACGGCAAACCACACCAGCAACACCGAGCCGCCCAGCCACAAGACCCAGCGCACAGTCTCGAACTGCAGCAACACCGTCATCCCCGCCAGCGCTGCAACGGCATAGACCAAATCACCCACGCAGGTGCCCAGCCCCAGCCAGAAACCCTGAACAAAGCCGCGCTGCATGGCCAGGGTGATCATGGCGATATTGGCAATGCCGATGTCCAGGCACAGGGACAGGCTAAGGAGAAAACCATTGGAAAAAGGCATGGGGGCTCGACTACGAAAGGGCAAGCAGCTATCTAACGGAAGATACGGCAAATTGTATTGGAACAAATTGCTGATGCCGAAACCTTCTACACGCTAACGCGCAGCGCCACTCCCTGCCGGCTTAATCCAGCAGCACTTGTGCATAACGCTGGCGATCGATATTCGCCCCACTGAGCACCACCGCCACCCGCTTGCCCTGCTGGCTGTCGCGCTCCTGGAGCAACGCTGCCAGAGCGGCGGCACCTGCGCCTTCAGCGGTGTTATGGGTGGTCTCGTGGTAAATGCGCATGGCCTGGGCAATCTCCTCGTCGCTGACCCGCACGATCCGCGCCGCATGTTCGCGGATCAGAGCGAAGGCATCCGGGTGAGGTACACGGCACGCCATGCCATCGGCAAAGGTATCGGCCGTCGCGGTGGTGACGATCCGGCCCCGCTCGAAACTCTGCGCATAGGCATCGGCAGCGCTGGACACCACGCCCACGATCTGCGTCTTCAACCCCAGCAGATTGCGCGCCTGGATCAGGCCACAGATCCCTGAGCCCATGCCGATCGGTACGTAGACGCAATCGAGATCCGTCACTGCTTCGAACAACTCAAGCGCGTACGTCGCCACGCCGCGCACCAGTTCAGCGTGGAACGACGGCACCATCTCGTAGCCAAGCTCAGCGGCCAGCCTGGCAGCCTCCTCGCGAGCCACGTCAAAGTCCACCCCATGCTCGATCAGCTCGGCGCCCAGCGCGCGCATGGCAGCGTTTTTTTCCCGCGAGTTGCCCTCAGGCACCACGATCACCAATGGGATACCCGCCTGGCGCGCGGCCAGCGCCATGCTCTGGCCATGGTTGCCGCGGGTAGCCGTGACCAGCCCGCGTGGCGGCTTGCCGCTGGCCAGCAGCGAGCGCACATAGACCAACCCGCCACGCACCTTGAATGCACCGGTAGGGGCATGGTTCTCGTGCTTGACCCACACCTTGCAGCCCACCCGCTCGGCCAGCAAAGGCCAAGCGTGCTGAGCGGTGGCGGGAACATGCTGGTGCACGAAGGCGGCGGCTTCACGCAGGGCAGGCAGGTCGAACATGGCGATCATCCTTCATCGGGGCTGAGGTTGATCCGATCCTAGGCGCAGGGCATTGTATGGGTAAATCGATATATTGCATGGGTAGCAATTTCGTGTGGATTCCCAACCTTGCTGAGAATGGCCAGCCGCGCTATCTGGCGCTGGTCGAGGCGATTGCCGAGGCGATCGAGCGCGGCGAATTGAGAGTCGGTGAGCGCCTGCCACCGCAGCGGCGCCTGGCCTGGAAACTGGGGCTCAACCCCAGCACCACCCAGCAAGCCTATCGCGAAGCTGCCGCGCGCCATCTGGTCGCAGGCGCAGTGGGCCGAGGCACCTATGTCCTGGCGGGCAGCAAGGAGGCGACGCTGTTTCGCCTCAAGCGGCATGACGCACAGCAGCAGGTGATCGACCTGTCGACCAATGTGCCAGTGGTCGACCCGCACAGCCACGATCTGCAGCACAGCCTGCGCGCCCTGCTCGATCAGGGTGCCAGTGAACTCCTCGACCATTATCTGGACGCCGAGCAATTGCTCCTTGGCCGCCTGCACGGCGCGCGCTGGCTGGCCAATCGCGGGCTGACGCTGGCGATCGATGAACTGCTGCTGTGTGGGGGCGCGCAGCAGGCGCTGGGCTGCGTGCTGCAATCGCTGTGTGCCGATGGCGCGCCGGTGATGGTCGAGGCGTTGACCGCCCCCGGCATCAAGGCCGCCTGTCGCCAGTTGCGCCTGCCGGTGCACGGGGTGGCCCTGGATGAGCACGGCCTGCGTCCGGATGAGCTGGACCGCGTGGCGCGCGCCAGTGGGTCGCGGCTATTGGTGATCACCCCGACCCTGCACAACCCCACCGGCAGTTGCATGGACGCCGCCAGGCGCCAGGCCATCGCCGAGGTGGTAAAGCGCCACAAGTTGCTGGTGGTCGAGGATGACGTGTATGGCGCGCTGACCGATCAACCGCCCTTGTACCCCTTGCTCGATGGCCAGGGCATCCTCATCAGCAGCCTGTCGAAAACCGTCGCCGCCGGTCTGCGCCTGGGTTGGATCGTTGCCCGTCCAGCGCTGCTGGCGCAGATCGATCCGCACAGCCAAGCCACCCATTGGCCAGTTTCACCCTTGAATTTGCGCATCGCCGGTCAGTGGCTAGAAGACGGCACTGCAGCACGCCGCCTGGCCTGCAATCGCACAGAAATTCAAGTGCGTTGGCGCTTGGCGCGTAGTCTGCTGGGCGAGGCGCTGGTCAACGGCCTTATCCCTTCACCGCATATTTGGGTCGCCACCGGCGAAAGCGCAGAAGCGGTGGTGCGCAAATGCCGTGAACGCGCCGTAGAGGTGGTGCCAGCGAGTGTCTTCGCAATTGGCGTCGAACAAGTGCAGGCCGTGCGCATCAGTCTGTCGGCGGCTACCAGCCGGGCACAACTCAAACAAGGGCTGGAAGCCGTGCGACAGGCCTTGGGGCTGGGCTGATCAGCCCTGGCTGCAGCCTTCACCCATGGCGCGGTACTGGATGGTGTGGACGTGGCCCTGATGGTCTTCGTAAGTCATGGTGGCAGGCACCACTTCGCAGACATTGGGGATGGTCGACAGGCTGATCACGCGTTTGATGTCGAGGTTGGTTGAGTAATCGTACTGCTCGACGACAGACTGGCTGGAAACAGGCTGGACCTCATCGGCGAGGGCGAACGAGGACATACCGACCAATGCAAGAATCAGTAATGCTTTCATGGAGTGTGGCCTTCAAGGCAATCAAGCTGATCGATTGACTTCAATATGCCGTCAATGGCGCGGAGAAGTTGTCATCAACTGCGAAGATGACACGAAGTACCGATCCCGCTATGTCGTACTGCTGGGGGGATGATTGAATTTTACGCCTGGTCTGCAATAGTTGAACCCCGCAGTCGGACAATCACCCTTGCGCGATTTGCAACAATCTGCGACAAAATACTCCGACCTGATAGGCTGAAAACCGCGTTTTAGAGCAGCTCCAATTGTATTCAATGCCGGCCTCATCCCGCGACCAGGCCAGCACTGACACCCAGGAAAACCATGCCCCCCCTCCAATTCACCCCCTTGACCGGCCTACAGCGACGCTTGCTCGACCACTTCTACAAGCAACACGGCACACGTATGCGCGCAGCCGCCGAGGGCCAGCTGTGGGTAGCGCGAGCGCAGGCAATCATTGCCGGCATGAGCCTGACCCCGGTTGCTCAAGGCCATTGGCTGACCGGGCTGTTGGTCCACCCGCAATGGCGCGGCCGTGGGGTTGCAGGCCAACTGATCGACGCCGCCCTGGCGCAGACCGGCGGCCCTACCTGGCTGTTCTGTCACCCTGATCTGCTGCCGTTCTACTTGCGCCTGGGCTTCAGCCCTTGCCAGAACCTGCCAGAGGCCCTGGCCATGCGCCTGGCGCGCTACCAGCGCAGCAAGAACCTGCTGGCGATGGTGCGCAATCAGTCGTCGGCGACGTCAAGCCCGGGGAACAGCACCTCGGTATAACCGAACTTGGAAAAATCCTGGATCCGCGACGGATACAGCCGGCCAATCAGGTGGTCGCACTCATGCTGAACCACCCGGGCGTGAAAGCCATCGGCAAAGCGGTCGATCGGATTGCCCTGGGGATCGACCCCTGAATAACTGATGTGCTTGTAGCGCGGCACCACCCCGCGCAGGCCTGGCACCGACAGGCAACCTTCCCACCCCTCTTCGATCTCGGTCCCCAACGGGGTGATCAGCGGGTTGATCAAAATGGTCTGGGGCACCGGCTCGGCATCCGGATAACGCTCGCTGCGCTCGAAGCCAAAGATCACCAGTTGCAGATCGATACCGATTTGCGGCGCCGCCAGGCCGACACCGCCAACATGGCGCATGGTTTCGAACATGTCGTCGATCAGCAGCTTCAACTCGGCACTGCCAAGCATGTGCTCAGGCACCGGTGGGGCAATGCGCAGCAGGCGTTCATCGCCCATCTTGAGGATGTCACGGATCATCAGGGGTTCGGCTCACGGGTCTGGTGGGGTTCGGCTGCGGCAGGATGCTCATGGCCGAGCACGGTGATGGTTTCCTGCGGCTTGCTGCCGTCGAAATCCTTCTCGCCAGGATCCTTGCCTTCGGCAGACATGTGTTCGATCACCGCATTCATCTCGGCACCGAGCAAGAGTACGGCGGCAGAAATATAGAAGTACAGCAGCAGCACGATGATCGCCCCGATGCTGCCATACATGGCGTTGTAGTCAGCGAATGTCTTGACGTAGTAGCCAAAGCCCAGCGAGGCGATGATCCACACCACCACGGCTAGCACCGAACCTGGGGTAATGAAGCGGAATTTTTGTTTCACATCCGGCATGACGTAGTAGATCAGCGCCACCGCCACCATCATCAGAACGATGATCGCCGGCCAGCGCAGGATGGTCCACACGGTGACGATGAACTCCTGCATGCCGATCTGCGCGGCGATCCACTCCATTACCTGCGGCCCCAAGACCATCAAGGCGGCGGCGGCCAGGAGCATGCCGGCGATGCCGACGGTATAGAAAATCGACAGCGGAATGCGCTTCCAGACCGGCCGGCCTTCTGGCACGTCGTAGGCGGCGTTCATCGCGCTCATCATCAGCCGCACACCGGCCGAAGCGGTCCACAGGGCAATCACGATACCGACTGAAAGCAGGCCGCCCTTGGACTGCTGCAACTGATCGATCACCGGATTGACTTGCTCCAGCGCCTGCGGCGGCAGCACCAGCTCGGACTGCAAGCGAAGCCAGGAGAAAAAGTCTGGCAGGTGCAGGAAACCGATCAGGGCGATCAGGAACAACAGGAACGGGAACAGCGAAAAAAGCATCTGGTAAGCCAGCGCGGACGCATAGGTGGACATCTCGTCATCGAGAAACTCGCTGACGGTACGCACCAACACACGGTGCAAGGGCAGGCCTTGCAGGGCAGGGAAAATCATAGCGTCTCCTTTCGCCGCTCGATCATCTTGGGGCAGGCCGACTACCCGGGCAGGCCTTGTTGATTGCATGCAAGTCTAATAGACCACGCGCCCGCCGTTGCTGCTCATTGCCGCACAAAAAGAAAACGGCCACCTATAGGCAGCCGTTTTCCTACACGGCAGTCGGTCAAGGCTTCTTCACGGCATCCTTTACTTCGCCAACCTTTTGCTGAATCTCTCCCTTGACCTCTTGGGCCTTGCCTTCGCCCTTGAGCTTTTCGTTACCGGTGACCTTGCCAACGCCCTGCTTGATGTTACCCACCGCTTCGTTGGCCAAACCTTTAGCTTTGTCTTTGGTGCCACTCATGGGGAAATCTCCTTGAGGCAAAGACACGAGAAAACGTGTCGACATAGGATCGACTCATGCCCCTTGGCCAGAGTTTCAATTGATTTGCTGATCGCCCACCCAACGGCAATCAGCGGGCGAATACCGCACCGATTCAGCCGCACTGCCTGCGCAAGCGGGTACAGCTTCCCTAGAATCCCTGCAAACGGCCGCCCACCGCAGGTGGCCCATTGATAACAACAACAGTTTTGGAATCCCGCACCCATGCGCTTAATGCCTGTGCTGGCAGCCTTGCTGCCGCTGCTTCCCCTACCGGCCCTGGCCACGCCCCAGATTACCCCGCAAACCTTGCAGGTCGACCGCTACGCCGATGACGGTGAGCCCGGCAGCTTGCGCTGGGCGATCGAGACCAACAATGAAAACCCTGGCCGCTACCAGATCGACATCGCGGCGGTCGGTCAGCCGCCCTATGTCATCAAGCCCAACCGCGCCCTGCCTGAAATCAAAGGCCCGGTGCGCATCACCGGCCTCTCCTGGGCACGCGACGGCCAGTACATTGCCATCGATGGCTCCGGCTACATCAAGGACCAAGGCGTCCGCACCTGCCCTGGCGCCCTGCCCGGCCAGTTCGGCACCAACGTGCGCACCACCACCCACCCAGGGCTGGTCCTGCGCGACACGCAAGGGGTGCAGATCAGCGGGCTGGAGGTGCGTAACTTTTGCATTGGCATCCTGGTCAACCGCGCCAGCGGCAACGTCATCGAAGACAACCGCATCGTTGCCAACAAAGGCGGCGCCGGGATCATGCTCACCGGCGATGACGGCGCCGGTAACCCCACCGCCACAACCACGAACAACAACAAGGTCTTGCGCAACCAGCTGATCGACAACGGCGACGGCCTCGAGCTGACCCGCGGTGCCGCGTTCAACCTGGTGGCCGACAACCTGTTCCGTTCGACCGCGGCCAATCCTGAACCCTCGCAAGGCATCGAAATCTTGTTGGGTAACGACAACAGCGTGGTGCGCAACCGCTTCGAGAACTACTCCGACGGCCTGCAGATCAATTGGGGCAAGCGCAATTACCTGGGTGCCAACACCTTCAGCGGCAACTCCATCGGCGTCAGCGTGACCGGCGAGGGCAATATCCTCGATGGCAACCTGATCCACGGTAACCGCATCGGCGTGGCCCTGCGCCCGGAACCAGACACTACCCGCACGCGCCTGACCGCCAACCGCATCTGGGCCAACAGCCAGGACATTCGCCGCTGCGAGGCGGGCGGCTCGTGTGTCGCCGATCAGCGCACCGGTGCGATCATCTTCGGTGTGCCGGCCCAGGCCCATGCACTGTATGTCGGTTCGCGCGGCGTCGGGGCGGATTTGCCCAAGGCCGAGCAAGCGATCATCTGTGACGCCAAGGGTGAGCCCAAGCCTTGCCAGCCGCTGCCTAATCACAACCAGCAGCCACCGAGGCTGACCGCCTTGCGTAATGAGGTGGTACGCGGCGAGGTGCAGGGGCCTGCGTCGAGCCTGTTGCGCATCGAGCTGTTCGGCAATGCCACTGCCCACGCCACGGAAGCGGAGCAGTTCCTGGGGGAAGTGCTGGTCAACAGCGATGCACATGGGCGGGCGCAGTTTGCCCAGTTGCTGGAGAATGCCGCGGGGTTGCACAGTTTTACCGCGACTGTGACGACTGCTGATGGGGCCACTTCGGAGTTGAGTCAGCCGTTAAAGCGCTAAGGCGGCTGACGCTATCGCGGGGCAAGCCCGCTCCCACGCCACCCAGAGCTGAAAGGTAGCGCAGGAGCGGGCTTGCCCGCGAAACGGCCGGTATGCCTTGCTCGGTTTCCTGCCACCCCGCACAATGTCAGGTCATCCAAGCGTCAACCCGCAGGAACCTGCATGAAACTCGACAAACCCACCGCCATCGCCCGGCGCAACCAAGCGTTGGCCCGGCCGGTGCTCAACAGCGACAACTCCCTGTTCGCCATTCTCGACACCAAGCGCAACCTGTGGTGGTTCGAGGTGCCGATGGCGCTGCTGCGCAAAGGCCAGCCCGACTGGGTCAACCTGCTGCTGCACACCCCCGAATCCGATGAGCTGCAGCACCTGAAGGTGCCGATCAACTTCCTGCGCGCCCATCAAGAGCAAATGGAAGTGCGCAAGCCCGGCAAGCGTCGCTCGACCATCAGCCTGGCGCTGAGCGCCGACCGCGACTCACTGTTGCGCGACACCCGCCCGGGCGGCGAGCAACTGGACTTCCGCCCGTTCGTGCAGGTCTGATCAGACCCGTTCGATGCGATCGTCATGGATGACGATCCGGCCCGCCTTGAACAACGCGCCAATGGCCTTCTTGAAGTTGCCCTTGCTGACGTTGAACAGCTTGCTGATCAGCTGCGGATCGCTCTTGTCACACACCGCCAGGGTGCCGCCTTCTGCTTCCAGGCGCGCCATGATCTGCTCTTGCAGGGTATCGGCCAGGGCTTGGCCGACCGGCTGCAGGCTCAGGGCGATCTTGCCGTCGTGACGCACTTCCTTGATGAAACCCTTCTCGTGCATGCCCGAGCGCAGGAACTTGAACACCTCGTTCTTGTGGATCAGGCCCCAATGGCGGTTGTTGATGATCGCCTTGAAGCCCATCGGCGTCTCGCCCGCCACCAGCAGCTCGACCGGCTGGCCCACCGCATACTCGGCCGGGGTGCGGTCCAGGTAACGGTCCAGCCGCGCCGTGGCGGTGATGCGCCGGGTGCGTTTGTCCAGGTAGGCGTGGATCACGCAGTAATCGCCAATTTTCAGCGGCTGCTGCTCTTCGGAATACGGCATCAGCAGGTCTTTGCTCAGCCCCCAATCGAGGAAGATACCGGCGCCGTTGATGTCCTTGACCTTGAGGCTGGCGAATTCGCCGACCTGCACCTTGGGCTTCTCGGTGGTGGCGATCAACTGGTCTTCGCTGTCCAGGTAGATGAACACGTTGAGCCAGTCGTCGAGCTCGGTCGGCGTATCCTTGGGAATGTAGCGCCGCGGCAGGAGGATCTCGCCATCCGCGCCGCCATCCAGGTAAAGGCCGAATTCGACATGTTTGACGATTTGCAGACTGTTGTAGCGCCCAAGTAGAGCCATGTGTGAAAAACCCTCATCACAAGGCACCCAGTCAGTGGACGCCTTGTCGATTGATGCCCGGGCCACGGGGCCAGGGCTGATATGCGTGGTGAAAGGTGCAGGCTGAGCGCGTGTTCGCCAGCGCAGTCAGTCAGCCAGTTTGGCCCGACGCTCGGCAAATGCACGAAAATCCCGGTCCTGCCCCCATAATTTTTCCAACTGAGCCCGCTTCTTTTGACTCGGCTGCTGCTTGTCGAGTGCCGCCAGGGCCTTGCCCCACCACACTTCTCGACAAGCCTTCAGATAAGCGCCAGGGCGAGGCGTGCGGCCCAGCAGGTAATACCTGCCGATCTTGCGCAGGTCTGGGTGCAACCGCCACAGCTTGCACTTGTTGGCTACCCTGTCGACCAGGCCCAGGGGCGGTATATGGCTTGGCACCTCGCCTGACGCTTCCACCAAGGCCTGACTGAAGTGCTCCCCATGCGTCTGGAAAAACAGCTTCAGCATCGCGTGGTGGTAGTCCTTCTGCGAATAGTAGTGGTGCACGCAGTCGCGTGCCTCAGCTACCTGCTTGTCCGCCAGCACGAATGAAACGGCAATCTGTTCCAGCGTATGCAACTGAGTGTGCAGGTGCGCCCACTGGTCGATCAGGCCAATGGCTTGATCCATTTGTGCCACACCCTGCGCGGTCATCCCGCAAATGCCACTGTTATACAACCGCAGGCTGGCGGGCGGAGTACCGCCGCTGGCCGCTAGTTGGCTGACCAGCCCGGTGTAATCCTTGCGCTTGGATGCTTCGCGCCAGAGGAACTCGAACTGATCCATCACACACTGATCATCGCTCACACGCTCGAACAGCGCGGCCGGATCGCGGAGGAAAATGGTGTCGGTATCAACGAAAATAGACTTGCGCGCAAGCTCCAGACCCAGGCGAATGGCACAGGCCTTGCGGCGATGAACATACCCTGCAGTGCCCATCCAGTCGGCGAGCGTCGCCTCATCCAATGCCACCACGCGAACCGGCCAGCCAGCCAATGCCTGTGGCTGATCAGTAAGCACGGTAATGCTGAAGCTCTCGCGATGGGTCTGATGACGTAGGGCGGACAGGATGCTGAACTGCGCTTCTTGCCGATAAATACTTTTTTTACCGTACAAGAAGTACAACAAGTGATTCGGTTGCATAAAACCCAGGTACCAATGCTTTGCGTTGGCTACACGCCAAACCTCGGCATGATGCCATATCCGGCCCAGAGCCTCCAGACGAGCGCTTGGATAGGGGCCTACGCCGGTCAGAAATCCCTGCACTGATCAATCACTGCGCCAATCACGGTGGCCGGATCTATAGTGACAGCAACGACCACCGGGGATTGATCCAGAGGAACCGCCACGGGCACCGGCGCGTCTACACCCTGGCCAGTCTTCAGCAAGGATTCGCTCATGCTCAAGCGCCTGACCAAAGCCCTGCGCCCTATCTTGATCGGCCTCAGTGTTGTCGTGGCCGTCGTCGCCTGCAGCCGCATCGACCTGGCCTATCGCAACCTCGACACCTTGGTGCCGTGGTCGCTGGGCGACTACCTGGACATGAACCGCGAGCAAAAAACCTGGCTCGACCAGCGCTTGCAGCAGCACCTGGCCTGGCACTGCAAGACCCAACTGCCAGGCTATCTGGACTGGTTGGACAAGATGCGCGAGATGGTCGCCCGTGACCAAGTCACCGATCAAGCCCTGCAGCAGCGCACCGCCGAAGCGCGCCAGGCGATTGCTCGGGTCACCGAGGCGATCACCCCATCGGCCACCGAGCTGCTGCGCGGCATGAACGATGCGCAAGTCGAGGAGATGCGTCAGGCGTTCAGGGAGGATATCCGCGAACGTCAGAGCAAATACGTCGAAACGCCACTACCCAAGCAAATCCAGAACCGCGCCAACCGCATGGAGAAACGCCTGACACCCTGGCTGGGAGAGCTCAACGCGGCCCAACGCCAGCGCGTCATGAGTTGGGCGCAGGCCCTGGGCGACCAGAACCGCCAGTGGATCGCCAACCGCGCCCACTGGCAGCAGCAGTTGGTGCTGGCCATGGAGCAGCGTGCCACGCCCAACTTCGAACCGCGCCTGGCGCAGTTGCTGCAACGTAAGGAAAGTCTGTGGACGCCGGAGTATCGCGCCGCGTTTCAGAACTCCGAGTTGCAAGCGCGTAGCTTGTTGGTCGACTTGATGCGCGAAAGCAGCCCTGCCCAGCGCCAGTACTTACAGGAGCGGTTGGTCAAGGTGCGCACCAGCTTCAGTGAGCTCAAGTGTTTGAAAGGTTAATGGACTGTCAGCTAATTACCTTTGCTTACGCCGATACGGAAACACATCGATCACCTTGCCGCCCTCGATCGCCGCCTGCAGCCCCTTCCAGTAATCGGCGTCATACAACTCGCCATGCAAACGGCTGAACAACCTGCGCTGGCCGATATCGGCAAACAGAAACGGCGGAAACTCTTCAGGAAATACATCGTGGGGGCCAATCGAATACCACGGCTCACCTGACATCTCATCTTCCGGGTAGCGCGGCGGCGGGATATGGCGAAAATTCACTTCGCTCAGATAGCAGATCTCGTCGTAGTCATAGAACACCACACGGCCATGGCGGGTAACGCCAAAGTTCTTCAGAAGCATGTCACCGGGAAAGATATTGGCCGCAGCCAGCTGCTTGATCGCCAACCCATAATCTTCCAGCGCCTCCAGCACCTGGGCTTCGCTGGCCTGCTCCAGATACAGGTTGAGCGGGGTCATGCGCCGTTCGGTCCAGCAGTGGCGGATCAGCACCGTATCGCCTTCCAACACCACGGTGGAGGGCGCCACCTCGAGCAATTCCGCCAGGCACTCAGGCTCGAACTTGCCCTGCGGAAAACGAAAATCGGCGAACTCCTGGGTATCGGCCATGCGTCCGACTCGGTCGACGCTCTTCACCAGGCGATACTTGTCGATCACCGTGGCGCGGTCGACAGTTTTCGACGGCGAGAAGCGGTCCTTGATCAGCTTGAATACCGTATTGAAGCCCGGCAGGGTAAACACCGTCATCACCATGCCACGCACCCCTGGCGCCATGATGAAGCGGTCGTCGGTACTGGCCAGGTGGTTGATCAATGCCCGGTAGAATTCCGACTTGCCATGCTTGTAGAACCCGATCGAGGTATACAGCTCGGCAATGTGCTTACCGGGCAAGATGCGCTTCAAGAAAGTGACGAACTCCGCTGGCACCAGCACATCGACCATGAAGTACGAGCGGGTGAACGAGAAGATGATCGACACCTCGGCTTCATCGGTGATCAAGCCATCGGCCTCGATGCCATGCCCCTCGCGGTGCAACAGCGGGATGACCAGCGGCCACTGCTCATCCTGGGTATACAGGCGTCCGACCAGATAGGCACCTTTGTTGCGATACAACACCGGTGAGAACAGCTCGATGGCCAGCGCCGGGTCTTTGCACACCCAATCCGGCAGACAGTCGCGCAACTGCTCCTCCAGCCGTACCAGATCACCCTCCAGGTCGCCATAGGCAACGCTGAACGGGTAATCCGCGAACAGCGCCCGCAGCAGCCCCTTGAGGCCGCCTTCACCGAGTCGATAGGTTCGGGTTTGTGCCGCACGCTCGTGGCTGCGCATCGCCGGCCGGGTGGTGTGGATGAACATGCAGCCATCGCTGATCTGGTCGTGACTGAACAGGCTGCAGAACAGCGAGTTGTACCAGGTCTCGGACAGCTCATCGTCCAAACGCGGATCGATCAGGCGGATGTAGGCGCTCTTAACCAACGGCCACTGCTCGACGTCCAGCAACACGTCTTCATCGAAGGCATCGCGCAACCAGCCATTGACCTCGCCCACCTTCGACTCATACAGATTGATACGCGCAGCGGCAGCGCGCTGGATCTGCTGCCACTGCGCCTGCTCGAAGCGCTCGCGGGCACCCAGGGTGATGCGGCGAAAGTGCTCGCGGTAGTTGTCGAAGCCATCGAGGATCATCCGGGCGATCTCGCTGGCCGGCCAGTGCTGGGTCATACAAGAGCCTCCGCGCGGGGTTCAAGCGCTGAGCTTAGCCACTCTGCGCCTGTTTGGTGAACTCCAGGCCACTATCGCGGGGCAAGCCCGCTCCCACGTATGCGCTGTGCAGGCTGGGATGTGGCGTGGAAACTGGCACCACGCTCTTCGCCGCGCAGAATGGCGTGGGAGCGGGCTTGCCCCCCGATAGCGCCCTCAAAATCACAGATATACATAGCAACAAAGCACAAGAACCGCTCAGCCCCGTGCCGTACACTGCCGCCCTGCCCTGTTGCCGGAGACCGTTGTGAGCCCCATCGCCCTTGCCCGCCTGTTGACCCTTGCCGCCGTCTGGGGCGCGAGCTTTCTGTTCATGCGCATCATCGCCCCCGAGCTTGGCACCGTGCCGACCGCGTTCTTTCGGGTGTCGATCGCCTGCCTGGGGCTGATCGCCATCCTCGCCGTGGCGCGGGTGCGCTGGGACTTCAACGGCAAACTCGGCGCCTGCCTGGTGCTGGGGATGATCAACTCGGGGATCCCAGCCACCTTTTATTCAGTAGCAGCACAAGTGCTACCGGCGGGCTATTCGGCAATCTTCAACGCCACCACGCCGCTGATGGGCGTGCTGATTGGCGCCTTGTTCTTCCGCGAACCGATGACCGTGCTCAAGCTGTGCGGGATCTTCCTCGGCCTGTTCGGCGTCGGCATTCTCAGTGGTGCTGGCCCAGTGGCGTTGGATCTGGCCCTGCTGCAAGGGGCGCTGGCCTGCTTGGCGGCGACCACTTGCTACGGCTTTGCCGGGTTCCTCGCCCGCCGCTGGATCAGTGGGCTGGACAGCCGCCTGTCGGCGCTGGGCAGCATGCTCGGCGCCACCTTGATGATGACCCCACTGTTCGCCTGGAGCGCCCTGAGCCAACCGCCGGCCAGCTGGGGTGGCTGGCAGGTGTGGCTGTCGCTGCTGGGCCTGGGCCTGCTGTGCACGGCGTTTGCCTACATTCTGTATTTCCGCTTGCTGGCCGAGATTGGGCCGGTCAAGGCCAGTACCGTGACCTTCCTGATTCCGGTGTTTGGCGTGCTGTGGGGGGCGTGGCTGTTGGACGAATCGCTGTCCATGGGCCACCTGTATGGTGGGGTGTTGATTGGCTTGGCGTTGTGGTTGGTGCTCAAGCCGGCGCGAAAGACGCCGCAGTAATCGTGCCTGGGGCTGCTTCGCAGCTCTTCTCGGGCAAACCCGCTCCCACAGGGCTAGCGCCGCTCTCAAGGTTGACGCTAAAGAGCGAGCTTTGCCCGCGCCTTCCCATCCTGCGTTTCACCCATGAAACCAGCCTTTCTCCTCTCGTTACCGCAAATGCCCAACTGCCTCGCATTGATCAATTCAGATGCGCAGTTGCTGTGCATATTTGTGCCACATAAAAAACCATGTTTCATATATAAAACAATAGCAACTTTGCCAAAAAACACTAACCCATTAATAAATATAGACTTTTAATTAACATTAGAATTTTCCTACAACTGGCATTGTTCATGCACTAAACCGCGTATCACCTATAAAACAGACCAGAGAACTCTCCCATGGCTGTGAAAGAGATGTACGCAATCGCCCCGCAGTGGAATACCCCGCGCTCCAAGGACGATCAGGCGCCGGCGGAAATCGAATTCCGCAACGTTGGCAAGGCTTTCAAGGCCAAGGGCCAGGCCGAGGCGCCGTTTGCCATCCGTGACGTCAACTTCAAGATCCGCCGTGGTGAAGTGGTGTCGATCATCGGCCCGTCCGGCTGTGGCAAGAGCACCATTCTCAATATGGGCTCTGGTCTGTACCGCCCCACCGAAGGGGAGGTTATGGTCAGCGGTGAAGCGGTCAACGGTCCGGTGCCGAAAGTCGCCTTCATGCTGCAAAAAGACCTGCTCATGCCCTGGCGCAGCATTCGTCGCAATGTCGAGCTGGGCCTGGAGATCCAGGGCATGGCCGCCGCCCAGCGCAAGTCGATTGCCGAAGATCTGCTCAATCGCTGCCACCTGCAAGGCTTTGCCGACCATTACCCGTTCCAGCTGTCCGGTGGCATGCGCCAGCGCGCAGCCCTGGCGCGCACCCTGGCCATCGACCCACAGGTGCTGTTTCTCGACGAGCCGTTCTCGGCGCTCGACGCGCAGACCAAGATGATCCTCCAGCAGGACCTGGCGCGGATGCTCTTCGAGGAGAAAAAGACCGCGCTGTTCATCACCCACGACCTGGTCGAGGCCATCGCCCTGTCCGACCGCCTGCTGGTGATGAGCGCCCGCCCCGGCACCATCATCGAAGAAATCGAGATCGACCTGCCGTTTCGCGACAACCCGCTGGAGCGCCGCAAGCTGCCGGAAATCGGCCCGCTGGCTGGCCGCCTGATGGATCTGCTGAAGGTCGGCGAAGACCTCGACCTGCACTGATCGACGCCCCACTCATCACTTGGGAGTTAGCATGTTCACCACCTCTATCAAGCGCGTGGCCCACACCGCCCTGGCCGCCCTCGCCCTGAGCCTGACCGTCCAGGCCCAGGCCGCACCGACCAAGGTCACCTATCTGCTACCCGCGCCGCCGAGCCTGCCGGCCTTCGCCCCGTGGATCATCGCCAAGGAAAAGGGCTACTACCAGGCGCAGGACCTGGACCTGACCTTCATCGCCGCCAAGGGCGGTGTTGATGTCGCCAAGCAGATCGGTGCTGGCAATGCGCTGGTCGGCGGCGCCATCGGTGACACGCCGATCATCGTGCGCCCCAATGGCATCCCGGTGCGCGCCGTGGCTGTGCTCGGCGGCGGCGGGGTGACCATGATCGCCACCAACGCCGACGAGAGGATCCGCTCGATCAGCCAGCTCAAGGGCAAGACCCTGACCGTGATGTCGTACTCCGACACCACCTACTACGCCCTGCTCGCCTCGCTGCGCAAGGCGGGGCTGAACAAGGACGATGTCGATATCCAGGCCGCTGGCCCCTCGGGCGTGTGGCAGCTGTTCTCGGCCAACAAGGCCCAGGCCATGGCCGGCGTGCCGGACTGGGTGATCAACGCCGAGGACGCCGGCCTGAAGTATGAGTTGATCCCGCGCGAGCAAGTGTTCGAGAGCATGGCCCAAGCGATCCTGGCGTCCGACGACGCCATCGAAAACCACCCGCAGATCGTCCGCGGCGTGGTCCAGGCCACCCTGCGCGGCCTGCAGGACATCATCGACGACCCCAAGGCCGCCGCCGCCAGCTTCGCCCGCGCGGTGCCCGCCTACGCCGGCAAAGAAGCCTCGCTGGAGAAAACCCTGCGCCTGTACGTCGAGTACGTCTATGCCGGCCAGCCGGTGCTAGGCCGCATCGACTCGGCGCGGCTGGATGCAGTGCGCAAGTTCTATGTCAGCGAAGGCATCGTGCCGCGCGAGCCCAAGCTCGACGAGCTGTACAGCAACCAGTTCATCGAAACCAGCACTGCGGCCAAGTGACCGCGTGGATAACGACAAGGTAATCGCCCGATGAGAAACCTCAATCCGTCCGTCGCCGGCAGCGTGGCCCTGCTGGTGCTGTTCCTGGTGCTCTGGCAATGGGGCCCGGGGCTGCTCGGCATGCCGGAGTTCGTCATGCCGCAACTAAGCCGCGTGGCCCAGGAAGGCCTGCTGATGTGGCAGTCCGGCAACCTGCTCGAACACACCCTGATCACCGCCTTCGAGATCATCGTCGGCTTCGCCCTGGGCGCCCTGCTGGGGGTGGCCATCGGCGTCTCGCTGGGCTTGTCGCCATCGGCAGAAGCGATGCTCTCGCCATACATCCTGGCGCTGCAGATCGCGCCCAAGGTGGCCTTCGCCCCGCTGTTCGTGATGTGGCTGGGCTACACCATCTACCCGAAGATCCTCATCGCCATCCTGATCGTGTTCTTCCCGGTGATGATCAACGTGCTCTCGGCGATTCGCACGGTCGACCCGGACATGATCAACCTGGTGCGCACCATGAACGCCAGCCGCTGGCAGATCTTCCGCCTGGTCGAGTTCCCTTCGGCGATGGCCGCGCTGTTCTCCGGCTTGCGCATCGCCTCGACCCTGGCGGTGATCGGCGTCACCGTCGGCGAGCTGGTCGGCGGCAACCAGGGCCTGGGCTTCTTGCTGGTCGATGCCGAAGGCCAGGGCAACACCGCTGGGGTGTTCGTCGCCATCGTCATGCTCACCCTGATCGGCGTGCTGGCCTACGGCGCGGTGGTCTGGGCCGAGAAACGCGTTCTGCACTACCTCCCCAAAGCCATGTTGAGTACCCAATGATGAGCTCCTTCAACAACTTGCTCGAAGGCCGCCGCGTATTGGTCACCGGTGGCGCCCGTGGCCTGGGCTATGCCTTCGCCCAAGCGATCGCCCAGGCCGGCGCCCGAGTGGTAATCGCCGACGTGCTCGCCGGGCGTGTGCAACAAGCGGCCTGCGAACTGAGCGAACGGGGCCTGGATGTCAGCGGGGTCACCCTGGACCTGGCCAGCCCAGACTCCATCGACGCCTGCATGGAACGCACCGTCAAGCGCCTGGGCGGCCTCGATGGCCTGGTCAACAACGCCTCGATCACCAACTCCGGCGGCAAGAGCTGTGAACAGCTGGACATCGAAACCTGGGACCAGGTCATGCAGGTCAATGTGCGTGGCACCTGGCTGATGACCCGCGCGGCCCTGCCGGCACTGCGCGAAAGTGGCCGGGGCGCGGTGATCAACCTGGCCTCCGACACGCCGTTGTGGGGCGCGCCGAACCTGCTCGCCTATGTCGCCAGCAAGGGCGCGGTGATCGCCATGACCCGCAGCCTGGCTCGCGAGCTGGGCAACGCCAACATCACCGTCAACGCCATCGCCCCCGGCCTGGTGCTGGTCGAGGCCACCGCCTACGTGCCCGAGGCCCGTCACCGCCTGTACACCGAACAACGCGCGATCCAGCGCCCGCAACTGCCCGATGACGTCAGTGGCGCGGTGCTGTTCGCCCTGTCCGACCTGTCGCGTTTCATCACTGGACAAACCCTGCCGGTCAACGGCGGGTTCGTCATGCCCTGAGCAAGGAGACTGTTCATGACCGACCTTAATCTGCAACACGCCACCCCGAAAACCTGGGAGCGCCCCGCCGGCGCCGACCTGGCCAGCTGGATGCAGACCCGCATCGCCCGCTACCAGACCCGCCGCTACGACTGGGACGCGCTGAAGTTCCAGGCCGACTACGACCCCAAGTTCCGCCGCGCACAGATGCGCTATGTGGGCACTGGCGGCACCGGTGTGAACAGCGACATGAACACCATCCCGTCCGAGCACTTCACCTTCTCCACCATGGTCATCCCGGCGGGCCACGAAGGCCCACCGCACCTGCATACCGACGTGGAAGAGGTGTTCTTCGTCCTGCGCGGCAAGCTCAAGGTGATCATCGAGAAAGACGGCGAGCGCTTCGAGACCATCCTCACCGACCGCGACCTGATTTCGGTGCCGCCAGGGGTGTACCGCGAAGAGATCAACATCGGTGACGAAGACGCGCTGATGTGCGTGATGCTCGGCGCCAAGAAGCCGGTCACCCCCACCTATCCGCCAGCCCACCCGCTGGCCTCGATCAAGCGCGGGTAAGCCGATGACAACGGTCACCGACAACCTCCTGGCGCCGCTGCTCGGCCAACTTGAGCAGCGCTTTTGCCAACGCCTGCTGCGTCTGCACGACGGTCAGCAAGCGCTGCGCGAAGCCGGCAGTGGCGAGGCCGTGGTGCTGCTGCATGGCATCGGCTCGGGCGCCGCCAGTTGGCTGCAGGTGGCCTTGGGCTTGAGCGAGCGGGCGCGGGTGATTGCCTGGGATGCACCCGGCTACGGCCAGTCGGCGCCGTTGCCGATGGCCAAGCCCAGTGCCCAGGACTACGCCGGGCGGCTGTTGCAGATGCTGGATGCCCTGGGTATCGAGCGCTGCCTGCTGGTCGGCCACTCGCTCGGCGCCCTGACCGCCGCTGCATTTGCCCAGGCTCATCCGCAACGGATCAGCCGCCTGGTATTGCTCAGCCCCGCACGCGGCTACGGCGCGCCGGAGCTGGCCGAACAGGGCCGAGTGGTGCGCGACAAGCGCTTGCATAGCCTGGAGCTGCTGGGCATTGCGCAGCTGGCCCGCGAACGCAGCGCGCACTTGCTGTCGCCCAGCGCCAGCGCAATGGCCCTGGCTTGGGTGCAGTGGAACATGGCGCGTCTGTTGCCCCACGGCTACCGCCAGGCCATCGAGCTGCTGTGTGGCGATCACCTGCTGCGCTATGCGCCTGGCAGTGCTGACGCTATCGCGGGACAAACCTGCTCCCACGCAGCCCGCCGTAGCGTTGCGTGGGAGCGGGCTTGCCCCGCGACAGCGCCGGAACGGACAGCAGATACGCCACCCTGCGAAGTGCACTGCGGCAGCGTCGACGGCATCACCCGCCCTGACGACTGCCAGGCCCTGGCGCAAAGCCTGGGCGCCCCTTTCAGCCTGATTGTCGGTGCCGGCCACGCCTGCGCCATCGAACAACCACACACCGTGATCGGGCTACTGGCCCGGGCACTGGACGCCTCTCTCACAGGTAGCGTGCTATGAACGATACGGATTCGTTAAAGGAAAACCAGGACAAGTACATCGTCCCTGGCCTGGAACGCGGCCTGCTCCTGCTGTGCGAATTCAGCCGGCAGAACCGCACCCTGACCGCCCCCGAACTGGCCCGGCGGCTGTCGCTGCCGCGCTCGACCATCTTCCGTCTGCTGACCACCCTGGAAACCATGGGCTTCGTCACCCGCAGCGGCAACGAGTACCGCCTGGGCATGTCGGTGCTGCGCCTGGGCTTCGAATACCTGGCCTCGCTGGAGCTGACCGAATTGGGCCAGCCGCTGCTGGCGCGGCTGTGCGATCACCTGAACTACCCAAGCAACCTGGTGGTGCGCGATGGCCGCTCGATCGTCTACGTGGCCAAGGTCTCGCCGCCGTCGGTGTTCTCCAGCGCGGTCACCGTCGGTACTCGCCTGCCGGCCCATGCCACGGTACTGGGGCGCATCCTGCTGGCCGACCTGAGCCTGAACGAGCTGCGCGAGCTGTACCCGGAAGATCATCTGGAACAGTTCTCGCCGTGCACACCAAAGACCGTGCTGGAGCTGTTCGACCTGGTTCAGGCCGACCGTGTGCGCGGTTATGTCAACGGCGAAGGCTTCTTCGAATCGACCATCTCCACGGTCGCCGCGCCCGTGCGCGACGCCAGCGGCCAGGTGGTCGCCGCGCTCGGCCTGACCATCCCCACCGTGCAGATCGGTCACGTCAATTTCGCCAACCTGCTCGGCCAGGTACGCGGCAGCGCCGATGAGCTGTCGCGGCTGCTCAACTACACCCCCAACGCAGGCCACGGCCGCGTCACCGCGCTGATGAGGGACTGAGATGAATCCCTACCAACTTTATGAGCGCACGGCGATCGTCACCGGCGGCTCGTCCGGCATCGGCTACGCCTGCGTCGAACTGCTGCTCGAAGCCGGCGCGCGGGTGGCCTTCTGCGGCCGCAATCAAGACCGCCTGCACAGCGCCGAAGCGCGCCTGCGCCAGCGCTTCCCCCAGGCGCAACTGCTGGCCCAGGTGTGCGACGTACTCGACGCCCAATCCGTGCGGGCTTTCGCCGCCGCCAGCCTGGCTGCCCTTGGCCCGGCCCAGGTGCTGGTCAACAACGCCGGGCAAGGCCGCGTGTCGACCTTTGCCGACACCAGCGACGAGGCCTGGAACGAGGAACTGCAGCTTAAATTCTTCTCGGTGATCAACCCGGTGCGCGCTTTCATGGCTCAGTTGCAGGGCCAGCCGAATGCCTCGGTCGTCTGCGTCAACTCGCTGCTGGCCAGCCAGCCCGAGCCGCACATGGTCGCCACTTCCGCGGCGCGTGCCGGGCTGAAGAACCTGGTGCGCTCGATGGCGTACGAGTTCGCCGAACACGACATCCGGGTCAACGGCATTCTTATCGGCCTGGTCGAATCCGGCCAATGGCGCCGCCGCTTCGAAGCCCGCGAGGAGCGCGAACTGGACTGGTCGCAATGGACCCAGCAGCTCGCCCAACGCAAACACATTCCCCTGGGCCGCCTGGGCCTGCCGAAAGAAGCGGCGCAGGCGATCCTGTTCCTCGCCTCACCGCTGTCGGCCTACACCACTGGCAGTCATATCGATGTATCCGGAGGCCTGTCCCGCCATGCGTAACGAAAACACTGTCACCGTCGGTGCCGTCATCACTGCGTTCCTTGAGCAATGCGAGGTCAAGGCGGCCTTCGGCGTGATCTCGATCCACAACATGCCGATCCTTGATGCCTTCGCCGTACGCGGCAACATCCGCTTCGTCATGGCCCGCGGCGAAGCCGGGGCGACCAACATGGCCGATGCCTATGCGCGCAGCAGCGGCGGCCTGGGCGTGTGCCTGACCTCCACCGGCACCGCCGCCGGCAACGCCGCCGGGGCGATGGTCGAAGCGCTGACCGCCGGCACCCCGCTGCTGCACATCACCGGGCAGATCGAAACGCCGTACCTGGACCAGGAGCTGGCCTACATCCACGAAGCGCGTGATCAACTGACCATGCTCAAGGCGGTGTCCAAGGCGGCATTTCGCGTGCGCAGTGTCGAGACCGCCCTGAGTACCCTGAAGCTGGCCGTGCAGACGGCCCTGACCGCGCCGACCGGCCCGGTCAGCGTGGAGATCCCGATCGACATCCAGTCGACCTACATCCCCATGCCCAGCGACCTCTCGCCGCTGCCGATCCCGGTCGCCGCACCTGCCGCAGAAGCGCTCGACCTGGTCACCGAACGCCTAGCCAGCGCCACCCGCCCGCTGCTTTGGCTGGGCGGCGGCGCGCGCCATGCCGGCGCGCAGGTCAAGCGCCTGCTGGACATGGGCGTCGGCGTGATCACCTCGACTCAAGGCCGTGGCGTGGTCAACGAAGACGATGAGCGCTGCCTGGGCGCGTTCTCCCAGAACAAGCTGGTCGAAGGCTTCATGCAGACCTGCGATGCGCTGGTGGTGGCCGGTTCGCGCCTGCGCAGCAACGAAACCTTCAAGTACGCCCTGAAACTGCCGCGCACCACCCTGCGCATCGACGTCAACCCGGCCATCGAAGGCCGCAGCTACCCCAGCGACCTGTTCATCTGCGGCGATGCGGCGCTGGCCCTGGATGGCCTGGCCGACCGCCTGCAAGGGCGGCTGAACATCGACCCCAACTTCCTCGCTGAACTCAAGGTGGTGCGCGAGCAAGCGCGCAAGCAGCTGGTCGCCGACCTTGGCCCGTACTCGGCGATGGTCGAGCAGTTGCAGGCGCAGACCGGGCGCAACTTCACCTGGGTGCGCGATGTGACCCTGTCCAACAGCATCTGGGGCAACCGCCTGCTCAACCTGTATCACCCGCTGTCTGGCGTACACGCCCTGGGCGGCGGTATCGGCCAAGGCCTGGCGATGGGCATTGGCGCGGCGGTAGCGGCAGCGGAAACCGCGCCGGGGCGCAAGGTATTCGTCCTGGCTGGCGATGGCGGCTTCATCCTCAACCTCGGCGAGCTGGCGACCCTGGTCCAGGAAAAGGCCAACGTGGTCATCCTGCTGATGAACGACCAGCGCTACGGCGTCATCCGCAACATCCAGGACGCCATCTATGGCGCCCGCCACGCCTACGTCGAACTGCACACCCCGGACTACAGCAAGCTGGCCGAATCGCTCGGCCTGCGCCATGGCCTGGTCAGCGACCTGAAGGATTTCGGCAGCGTGCTCGATGGCGCCCTTGGCGAACAAGGCCCGTTCCTGCTGGAAGTCGACATGCTCAGCGTCGGCGGCTTCGCCACCCAGTTCGCAGGCCCGCCCAACAGCGAAACCAAGGCGCAGAAGGCCACCGCCTGAGGAGTCTGTCATGTTGCATATCACCATGATCGGCTGTGGCGCGATTGGCGTCGGCGTACTCGAACTGCTGGAGCAAGACCCGCAGCTGTGCGTCGACGCGGTGATCGCCTCGGCAGGTTCAGCAGAGCTGGTGCGCCAGCGCCTGGCCAGTTTCCGCCAGCCACCCCAGGTGCTCACCGCGCTGCCGGCCGATGCGCGCCCCGACCTGCTGGTCGAGTGCGCCGGCCACAAGGCCATCGAAGAACACGTGCTGCCGGCCCTGGAGCGCGGCATCGCCTGCCTGATCGTCTCGGTCGGTGCGCTGTCCGAGGTCGGCCTGGTCGAACGCCTGGAAGCGGCAGCGGCGCGCGGTAACACCCGCATCGAGCTGCTCCCGGGAGCAATCGGCGGCATCGATGCGCTGTCGGCCGCCAAGGTCGGTGGCCTGGACTCGGTCGACTATATCGGGCGCAAGCCAGCACGGGCCTGGAAGAACACCCCGGCCGAGCAGCTGTGCGAGCTGGACAGCCTCAGCGAGCCGACCGTGATCTTCGAAGGCAGCGCCCGTGAAGCGGCGCGGCTGTATCCGAAGAACGCCAACGTCGCCGCGACCCTGTCGCTGGCCGGCCTGGGCCTGGACCGCACCCGGGTGACGCTGATCGCCGACCCGCTGAGCGAGGACAACGTCCATCAGTTTCAAGCCCGTGGCGCCTTCGGCGGCTTCGAGATGAGCCTGCGCGGCAAGCCGCTGCCGGCCAACCCGAAGACTTCGGCGCTGACCGTCTACAGCGTGGTTCGCGCCCTTGGCAACCACGCCCATGCCATTTCCATCTAGGGGACTGTCAATGACACTGGAACAGACCTTACCCATCTGCATCGCCGGCACCTGGCGCCTGGGCGCTGGTGAGCGCTACGCCAGCTGCTATCCGGCCACCGGCGAGCCTGTGGCCTGGCTCAATGCCGCCAGCCTGGACGATGTCGAGGCCGCTGTGCAGGGTGCGCACCAGGCCTACGTGCACAGCGGCTGGGCCCAGCGCAAACCGCACGAACGCGCCGCCGTGCTGTACCGCATCGCCGAGCTGATTCGCCAACGCGCCGAAGAACTGGCCCAGCTGCAACGCCAGGACAACGGCAAGCCGATCAACGAAACCCGCGCCCTGGTCGCCAGTGCCGCCGGCACCTTCCAGTTCTTCGCCGCAGCGTGCGAAACCCTGGAAGAAACCATCACCCCCTCTCGCGGCGACTTCGTCAGCATGAGCGTCTACGAGCCGATGGGCGTGGTCGCGGCGATCACGCCGTGGAACTCGCCCATTGCCAGCGAAGCGCAGAAGGTCGCCCCGGCCTTGGCCGGGGGCAATGCGGTGGTGATCAAACCGGCGGAGATCACCCCCCTGCTGGCCCTGCAACTGGCCCAGATCTGCGAGGACGCCGGCCTGCCCAAGGGTCTGATCAGCGTGCTGCCGGGCAAAGGTTCGCTGCTCGGCGATGCCCTCACCCGCCACCCGCTGGTCAAACGTGTGTCGTTCACCGGCGGCACCCGCACCGGCAAGCACATCGCCCATATCGCCGCCGACAAGATGATGCCGGTGTCGCTGGAGCTGGGCGGCAAGTCGCCGACCATCGTCCTCGACGACGCCGACCTCGACCACGCCGTGGCCGGGGTGCTTTATGGCATTTTCAGCTCCTCGGGCGAGGCGTGCATCGCCGGCTCCCGGCTGTTCGTCGCCCGCGCCCTGTACGAGCCTTTCATGACTCGCCTGAGCGCTGCCGCCGCACAACTGCGCCTGGGTGATCCGGCCGATGAGCGCACGCAGATGGGCCCGCTGATCAGCGCCGCTCACCGCGAGTCGGTCGAGCGCTACGTGGCCCTGGGCCTGGCCGAAGGTGGCCGCCTGCGCCTGGGCGGCGAGCGCCCCAGCGGCGGCGTGTTCGACCAGGGCTACTTCTACCCGCCGACCATTCTCGAAGGCCTGGGCAATCACCAGCAGGTGTGCCAGGAAGAAATCTTCGGCCCGGTGCTGGTGGCCCTGCCCTTCGACAGCGAAGAGCAATTGATCGAGCAGGCCAACGACAGCCTGTATGCCCTCGCCGCTGGCATCTGGAGCCGCGACTACAAGCGCGCCTGGGCCCTGGGGCGCAAGTTGCAGGCCGGCACGGTGTGGATCAACACCTACAAGCAGTTCTCCATCTCGACCCCGTTCGGCGGCTGGCGCGACAGCGGCCTGGGCCGTGAAAAAGGCCGTCTGGGCATCCTGCAATACATGGAACAGAAAAGCCTCTACTGGGGCATGAACCAACAGCCGCTGGCCTGGGCCGGCGTGGAGGCAGGGCAATGAGCGTACTGGGCATCGACGAAGTCACCTATGGTGTGGAAGACCTCGACAGCTGCGTGCGGTTCTTCGCCGACTGGGGCCTGAGCAAGGTCAGCGAGCAACCCGACCAGGTGATCTTCGAAACCCTCAATGGCTGCCGGGTGGTGCTGGCGGCCATCGACAAACCCGGCCTGCCGCCGGCCATCGAGCCCGGTTCGACCGTGCGCGAAGTGGTCTGGGGCGTGGCCAGCCAGGCCGATCTGCAGCTGTACAGCCAGCGTATTGCCAACGACCCAGGCTTTGTCGAAGGTGACGGGCGCATTGGCTGCACCGACCCCAACGGCCTGGCGATCCGCCTGCAGGTCACCCGCAAGCGCGCGCTGGACATCGAATGCAGCGGCCACAACACCTGGCAGAGCAAAGGCCGGATCAACAAGCCGGCGCCAGTCTACGAACGTGCCACTCCCATCGAAGTGGGCCATGTGGTGTTCTTCGTCAAGGACGTCAACGCCTGCGAGGCCTTCTACCACGAGCGCTTCGGCTTCCAGGCCTCGGACCGCTACCCCAACCGCGGCGCCTTCCTGCGCACCGCCGAGGAAGGCGGTCACCACGACCTGTTCATGCTGCAGTTGCCAGCGCCCCGCGCCGGGCTCAATCACGTCGCCTTCACCGTGCGCGACCTGCATGAAGTGTTCGGCGGCGGCATGCACATCTCGCGCTGCGGCTGGGCCACTGAAATCGGCCCGGGCCGCCACCCGGTGTCGTCGGCGTTCTTCTGGTACTTCAAGAACCCAGCCGGCGCCCTGGTCGAGTACTACGCCGATGAAGACCAACTGACCGGCGAATGGCAACCACGCGAATTCGAACCCGGCCCGACCGTGTTCGCCGAGTGGGCGATTGCCGGCGGCATCGATGGCAACACCCGGCGCCAGCAACACGTCGAGGCGCCACAAGGCAAATTCCTCACCGACAAGCCCAAGAACAACTGAGGTCGATCCCATGAGCACACCCGAGGTTTACCTGCAACCGCACCAGGCGCGCAAACGCCCCAACACGCCGTTCGAAGACCTGCTCGGCGACTCCATCGAACGCGCCTTCGGCAATGGCGTGAGCGAGCTGGGCGACTTGCTCGCCCACCTCAACCTGGCCGGCCCGCCCTGCCCGCTGACCAGCGGCGAGTGGACTGCAGAGGCCTACCAAACCCTGATGGCGCGGCTGGGCGCATGACCCACCGGAGGTAAAACAAAATGAATATGCACGTAACCGTCGACCCTGTTGAACAACACCTGGCCAATGGCCTGAAAGACCTTTGGTTCCCGGTCCTGCCGTCGGATCTGCTGAGCGATAAACCGGTGTCGATTCGCCGCCTGGGCTACAAGATCGCCCTGTGGCGCGATAACGACGGCAGCGTCCATGCCCTGGAAGACCACTGCCCGCACCGCGGCGCGCCGCTGTCGCAAGGGCCGGTGCTGGGCGATCGCCTGCAGTGCCCGTACCACGGCGTCGAAGTGCGCTGCGACGGCACCGTGACCAAGGTGCCCGGCAGCCCTGGCTGCAAGCTCGAAGGCAGCCGACCGACGCGGATGTTCCATACCCGTGAAGCGGCAGGCGCAATCTTTTTGTTCAACGCCACCGACCCGCACCTGGAGATGCCACCCGAGCTGGTGCTGCCCGAGCAGCTGACTTCGCCCGAGTGGAGCAGCTTCCTTTGCTACACCGAGTGGAAAGGCGACTACCGCTACGTGCTCGACAACGTCATGGACCCGATGCACGGCACCTACCTGCACAAGATGTCGCACTCGATGAGCGAGGGCGAAGCCACCGCCAAGTTCGTCACCCGCGACACCGAGCAGGGCTTCTTCTTCGAAAAAGAAGGCCAGCGCGGCGTCAACTTCGACTGGACTGAGTTCCTCGACAACGGCTGCCATTGGCTGCGCCTGGAAATCCCCTACCCGAAGACCGGCGGCCCAGGCGGCAACTTCACCATCATCGGCAGCTACACCCCAAGCAGCCGCGCCCTGTCGGCGGTATTCCACTGGCGCGCGCGGCCGCTGAGCGGCTGGCAGCGCGACACCTGGCGCTTCCTCTACAAGAACCGCCTGGAAGCGCGCCACTGGGCGGTGCTGGAGCAGGACCGGGTGCTGCTGGAGTTCATGGAGTTCGAGGCCAACCAGCGCGAGAACCTCTACCAGCATGACCTGGGCGTAGTGCGCCTGCGCCGCTACCTCAAAGGCAAGGCCAAAGAACAACTGGCCCTGATCGACGCAAAGCAACTGCCTTGAGCTATTGAACCTGAGGTGACCGATGTCCAACTCCTCCACCATCAGCGCGCTGGTGCACACCCTGCGCCATGAAGCCGAAGGGATCATTAGCGTCGAGCTGCGTCCCTGGGGCGATACCGTGTTCGCGCCGTTCGAGGCCGGCTCGCACATCGACCTGCACCTGCCCAACGGTTTGGTACGCAGCTACTCGCTGCTCAACCCGCCGAGCGACCAGGGCCGTTATGTGGTCGGCATCCTGCGTGATCGCAACAGCCGTGGCGGCTCGCGCTTTGTCCACGAGCACCTGCGCGTGGGCACAGAGCTGAAGATCTCCCAGCCGCGCAACAACTTCGCCCTCGACAGCCGCGCCAGCCACAGCGTGCTGGTGGCCGGCGGCATCGGCATCACGCCGATCTACTGCATGTTCCGCCAGTTGCTGGCGCTGGGTCGTTCGGCCGAGCTGATCTACTGCGCCCGCTCGCGTCGCGAGGCAGCGTTGCTGGAACAGATCGCCGAGCTCGGGGCCAAGGTGATCTATCACTTCAACGATGAAAAAGATGCCTTGCCGGATCTGCCCGGGTATCTGGCCGGGCGCCCGGCAGACACCCACTTCTATTGCTGCGGGCCGACGCCGATGCTCGATGCGTTCGAGAGCGCCTGTGAGAACTTGGGCTATGCGCATGCGCACATCGAGCGGTTCACTGCCGCCGAGTTACCGCCAGCGGAGGATGCCCAGGACAGCTACAGCGTCGAGCTGAGCAAGTCGGGCAAGACGCTGCATATCGAGCCAGGGTTGAACCTGCTCGATGTGTTGCTCGAGGCCGGTTGCGATATCGAGTACAGCTGCCGTGAAGGGGTGTGCGGGTCTTGCGAGACACGCGTGCTGGAAGGTGAAATCGATCATCGCGATGGCGTGCTGACCAAGGCCGAGCGAGCGGCCAATGGCTCGATGATGGTGTGTGTTTCCGGGTGCAAGAGTCGCCGCCTGGTGCTTGATCTGTGAACTGACCCCATTGCTCGCACGCGCAGTTGACCGGCCCTTGGTGGCCGGTTTTTTTTGGCCCGATGAACGGGCCTCATCGCGGGGCAAGCCAGCACCGGGTTTCGTGGGAGCGGGCTTGCCCCGCGATGAGGCCACGCATCGTGCACTTATGCGCAATCTCTGGGCATTTACGTAACTGCTTTCAGGTGCTGTTTCGAGGGCGATACAAATTGCCGCGTTTCAAATATAAATAATTGTTTTAATTGATAATTTAATTAATTAGCAACACTGGCACAGAACCTGCTCTAGCCCTTAGGCATTCACACTTGAAACACCGTATCGCCCCTAAAACAATAAAACCAACTCCACCCGTTATCCGCCGGTAAAAACAGGTTGCCTCGCACACATCCCACTGTGGATGACGCCCCCGTTTTGCCCGCAGAAACGCCCCAACCTTGCAGGGCATGGTATGAACAGATATGTGATAAGCCTCGGTCTGATCGTCAGCAGTTGTGCCAGCTTCGCCTCCGAACCCGGCCCCGCCGCCCCCGATCAACCACCAGCGGTGAAAAAGCCGTTCCCGCACATCGCCTGGCGCAGCGATGATGGCCAAAGCAGCCTGGATATCGGCGGCGCCCTGCGTATCAACTACCGCGACGAGCACTGGGACACCACCGAGAACAACGGCCGCTTCCTGTTCGACACTTTCCGCCTGGATGTCCAGGCCAGCCACCGCCAGCTGTTCAGCGATGTCGGCTACTGGTTCCAGGACGACGGCAAGCGTTCCATCGACCGTGGCTACATTGGCTATCGCTTCAACCCCCAGTCCAACCTGCAGCTCGGTGCACCGTTCAAGCCGTTCGGCCTTGAGCCCTACCCACAGTTTGGCTGGAGCTACCACATCCCGTTCTTCATGGGTTACGGAGTCAGCGCTGGTACGGGCCTGAAGTACAGCTACAAGGATCAGGACTGGGACCTGCAACTGGGCTATTTCCCCCGCATGCTGCCCTCCAGCCTGCGCTACTCGCCGGAGGTCGGCCGCTATGCCGACCTCAACGACAACGCCGTGCCCTTCACCCAGTCGCGCCAGGACAACGAAAAGCGCAACCAGCTCAACGCCCGCGTTGCCCGAACCTTCACCGGCGAGGGCTGGAAGACCGAGATCGGCGCCTCGCTGGCCGCCGCCCAGCTGTACAACGCCACCACAGACGATGATGGCGACTATTGGGCAGGCGGTGTGCACGCCCTGTTCAATCATGGCCCCTGGACCGTGACCGGCCAGGCGATTCGCTATGAGTATGACCCGAGCAACCCCGCAGGGGTCAGCGACGATGCGGTGCTGATGGGCGGCAACGGCCTGACGCCGGCCTACCTGATCGCCTCGAAAGCAACCATTGCCGCGGTCAACCTGGGTTATGACGTGTACACGCCAAGGCTTGGCCAGCTGAAGAAGATCAAGCTGTACACCGACTACAGCCGGATGATGAAAGACAAAAGCGGCTGGGATGATTCGCAGATGTTCACGGTCGGGGCGCAGTTCCTGGCGATGCCGATCATGGCCTGGATCGACCTGACCTGGGCGCGCAACGCCAACCCATTTGGCGGGGCGGAAAATGGCACCGGCTGGACCAGTACCAGTTCCGTCGGCAGCAATGACTGGTACTACCGGACCAACATCAACATCGGCTACTACTTCTAAGTCGCTATCGCGGGGCAAGCCCGCTCCCATGCAGAACTCTACCTGGTGGTTCTGCGTGGGAGCGGGCTTGCCCCGCGATGACGTCGCTACAGACACCCTGGCCAATCCGCCGTACGATGTCCAGCAGTCCGCCTCTGCAGCCCCAACCATGACCGTCCAACCCCAGCCCCATTTCAAGAAAATCCTGTTTCGCCTGGAGCAGGACGCCCAAGGCTACCCACCCGCCTCGGTCGAGGGCCTGTGGGCCAAACAGGTCGACGCCGGCTACCTGATCGACAGCATCCCGTTTTATACCTACGGCATTGCACCCGGCGACACCATCAGCGTCACCGACGAGGGTGAGCAAACCTGGTTTGCCGCCCTGCACGGCAATGGCGGTGCATCGGTCTTTCGGATAGTGGTCAAGGCGCCAGGCGCGTTTGAACAGGTCCGCGCGGCCTTAAGCGATTTCGGCTGCCCCAGCGAAGTCGAGCAAGCCGTGAAGATGCTCGCCGTGCACGTGCCCCCAAGCCTGTCGCTCGATACCCTGCTCTACTACCTGTTGACCCAGCGCGAAGCCGGTACCCTGGAGTTCGAGGAAGGCGTGTTGCGCCACACCATCCCCGCAGAGTTTCTGTGATACCAGGCCATCGTCTGCCGATGGCCTGGCCAACCCTTACGCTTCTCGACTGGCCTGTGCCAGGCGCGTCGCAGGCTTCCTGAACACGAACAGCAAGCCAATCACGATCAGCCCCATCCCCAGCAAGCTCAGCGGCGCCAGGCGGTTACCGAAGATCAGCAAGTCCATCACCGCAGTCACAGCCGGCACCAGGTAGAACAGGCTTGTGACATTGACCAGGTTGCCCCGGGCGATCAGCCGGTAGAGCAACAGCGTCGCCAGCAGCGAGACCACCAGGCTCATCCACAACAACGCACCGATGAAGCCTGTGTTGAAATCCACCTCCAGGGTTTGCAACGGCGCGAACAACGCGCACAAAACAACCCCGGCCAGGTACTGCAACGGCAAGGTGCCCATGGGGTTGTCAGTGATGCGCTTTTGCAGGATCGAGCCAAAGGTCATGCTCGCCAGCGCCAGCAAGGCGAACAGCATCCCGACCAGGGACACCCCGCCCAGGTTGATGCCCTGGTAGACCACCATGATCAACCCGGCCAAGCCCAAGCCCAGGCCGAACAAGCGGCTCCAGGAGCGCTGACGCTCCATCAGCACCACGGTGAGGATCGGTTGCACGCCCATCACCGTGGCCATCACCCCTGGGGTGACATGGGTATTCAACGCCAGTAGGTAGAAGATCTGGTAGGCGCCGAGCAACACGCAACCGGTGCCCAGGGCCTGCAGGATGGCCCGCAGTGAACGCGGCCAGCGCAGGCCCAGCAGCGGCCCGATCAGCAACAAGCCACACAGCGCCAAGGCTGAGCGCAACAAGAGAAACGCGAACGGGCTGGCATGCGCCAGGCCGAGTTTGGAGACGATCGCCCCGCTGCTCCACAGCAGGACGAACAGGCTGGTAGTGGCCGCCGAGGCCACGGATGCTTTATTGAAGACGAACATATGCCACCTGTATGCAGGCAAATAAGCCAAACGGCGGGCGTGTGCTTCAGCGAGCGAAGGTGCCGACCGTGTTCAGTAGCTTGCGGGTGCGGGAGGGTTCGGCAAGACGCCGATCAGCCCAGCACGACCACGCAAGGAGGCGCGGTTACTACGCCCCCGGCAACGCCACTGACAGGTGGTGGTGGGTAGTGACTGAGCATGACCGGCTGCTGGCTACCACGCACGACCATGCCCGCGACAGGCGCGATGGCAAAGGCGTTGCTGACAGGGATGGCGGACATGCACAGGCTCTTGGGTGAGGTGAATGGGTTTGACTATAGCGTTGCGCTCATCGCGGGGCAAGCCCGCTCCCACAGGGCTTGGCCCGGCGATGCTGGGCTCAGAACAACCAGCGATACAGCAGGTAAGCGACCACCACTGCCAACACCGGCCGCAGTACTCGATAAGCCTTGGGATTGGCGCGTTTGAACTGCTTGACCCGGGTGCTGATCTTGTTGCTGAAGCGCTTGCTCCAGGCGTACGCCTGGTTGATGCCGCCAACCCGCTCGTCATCGGTGTTCTGCGGCGCGGTGGCGCGGCCGAGGAAGGCGCTGACCTTACGGTTGATGCGGGTCATCAGCGGGCTGTTGAGCGGGCGCTCGACGTCGCAGAACAGGATCACCCGAGTCACCTCGGTTTCGTTCTTCACCCAGTGCACGAAGGTCTCGTCGAACATCACGTCTTCACCGTCGCGCCAGGCATACGGCTGGCCGTCGACGTAGATGCGGCAGTTGTCCGAGTTAGGCGTGGACAAGCCCAGGTGGTAGCGCAGCGAACCGGCGAACGGGTCGCGGTGTGGATTGAGGTGGCTGCCGCCGGGCAGCAGGGCGAACATCGCGCCCTTGACGTTGGGAATGCTGCTGACCAACTCGACGGTCTTGGGGCACAGGGCTTGCGCCGAAGGCAGCGGTTTGTCGTACCACTTCAGGTAAAACCGCTTCCAGCCTTTCTTGAAGAACGAGCCAAAGCCTGCGTCGTTGTCTTTTTCGGCGGCGCGAATGTAACCCTCGTCGAACAGGCGCATGGCCTCTTCGCGGATCACTTGCCAGTTGTCCTTGAGCACATCGAGCTCAGGGAAGCGCTGACGGTCCAGGTAGGGTTTGGACGGCACGCCGGAGAACAGGTACATCAGGCTGTTGTAGGGAGCGAACAACGCCGAATGGTTGACGAATTGGCGTAGCACCGGCAGCCGGGCCTTGCCGCGCAGGTGCACGAACAGCACGCTGCCGAAGAACACCAGCAGAACACCCGCCTTGGCGACAAAGGAAAAGGTCATGCAACACTCCTTGGAATAGGAAATCAGGCCATCGCTTCCAGATAGCCGGACATCATAAACCCATCCGACGCGGGTAAAAACAACTTGGGTCGGATAGCAATGTTGAAGATTTTGTAATAAAGGCCGTGGCTGGCTATTGCGCCGGGTCAGGCAATCGCTCATTGGCGACTGCTATGCAGCCCATCGCAGGCAAGCCAGCTCCTACCGAACTGCGCGGTACGTGTAGGAGCGGGCTTGCCCGCGAAGAGGCTGGCACTGACTGAAGGCTTACTGCTGGTTTTCCTGCTCGGTGAACAGATCGGCGAAGAGCATGCTCGACAAGTAGCGCTCACCCGAATCAGGCAGGATCACCACGATGGTCTTGCCCTGCATCTCCGGCTTCTCGGCCAGGCGCACCGCCGCGGCCATCGCCGCGCCGCAGGAAATCCCGCAGAGGATGCCCTCTTCCTGCATCAGGCGCAGCGCCATGGCCTTGGACTCTTCGTCGCTGACCGTCTCAACCTGGTCGACCAGCGACAGGTCAAGGTTCTTCGGCACGAAGCCTGCGCCGATGCCCTGGATCTTGTGCGGGCTGGGCTTGAGCTCTTCGCCGGCCAGGGTCTGGCTGATCAGCGGCGAGGCGATAGGCTCGACGGCAACCGACAGGATCGGCTTGCCTTGGGTGTTCTTGATATAGCGCGACACGCCGGTGATGGTGCCGCCGGTGCCGACGCCTGCGACCAACACGTCGACCGCGCCATCGGTGTCGTTCCAGATCTCCGGGCCGGTGGTCTTTTCGTGGATCGCCGGGTTGGCCGGGTTGTCGAACTGGCCCGGCTGGTAGTACTTGGCAGGGTCGGAGGCGACGATTTCGTTGGCCTTCTCGATCGCGCCCTTCATGCCTTTGGCAGGCTCGGTCAGCACCAGCTCGGCGCCCAAAGCCTTGAGCACCTTGCGCCGTTCCAGGCTCATCGAGGCGGGCATGGTCAGCAGCAGCTTGTAGCCGCGGGCGGCGGCGACGAAGGCCAGGCCGATACCGGTGTTGCCCGAGGTCGGCTCGACGATGGTCATGCCCGGCTTGAGCTTGCCGCTGGTTTCGGCGTCCCAGACCATGTTGGCGCCGATCCGGCACTTGACCGAGTAGCCTGGGTTGCGCCCTTCGATCTTGGCCAGGATGGTCACCCCGCGCGGGGCGATACGGTTGATCTGCACCAGCGGCGTGTTGCCGATGGAATGGGCGTTGTCTGCGTAGATACGGCTCATGGCAGGGTCCTTAACCGAGCGGGGAAAGCTTCAAGGGTAAGCCTGCCCGGCGGGAGCGTAAAGCCCGTTCGAACTCCCTCGACGGGCCTGCGGTCAACCGGACATCCCGGATTGGAGAGCCTTCGATGAAAGCGCGTTATCGCTGGCCGCTGGTCGGCCTGGCCAGCCTGGTCGTGCTGCTGGTGGCGCTGCATCTGGCGCTGCCCTACCTGGTGCGCGACTACCTCAACGACAAGCTCGCCGACATGGGCGAGTACCGTGGCCAGATCACCGATGTCGACTTGGCCTGGTGGCGAGGGGCCTACCAGATCAATGGGCTGAAGATCGTCAAGACCACCGGCAAAGTGCCAGTGCCGTTTGTCGATGCGCCGTTGATCGACCTGTCGGTGAGTTGGCACGCGTTGTGGTACGACCGGGCCGTGGTGGCCGAAGTGGTGTTCGTCCGCCCAGAGCTGAACTTCGTCGACGGCGGCAACAAGCAGAATTCGCAGACCGGTCGTGGCACCGACTGGCGTCAGCAGCTGGAAAAGCTGCTGCCGATCACCCTCAATGAAGTGCGCATCGACAATGGCACGTTGACCTTTCGCAATTACAACTCCAAGCCGCCCGTCGAGCTCAAGGCCACTCGATTGCAAGCGAGTATCCGCAACCTGACCAATGTGCGCGACGACAAAGGTCGGCGTGATGCCAGCTTCGAAGGTTCTGCGCTATTGCTTGGTGACGCCAAGGTGGAAAGCCGGGCGACCTTCGATCCGTTCAGCGACTTCGACGACTTTGAGTTCCGCCTGCGTGCTACGGGCATCCAGCTGCGCCGACTCAACGATTTCGCCAGCGCCTATGGCAAGTTCGACTTCAACGCCGGCCACGGCGATGTGGTGATCGAGGCCCAGGCCGAGAAGGGTCGGCTCAATGGCTATATCAAGCCGCTGCTGCGCGATGTGGATGTGTTCAATTGGCAGCAGGATGTCGAGAACAAGGACAAGGGTTTCTTCCGTTCGATCTGGGAGGCGCTGGTCGGCGCCTCGGAAACCGTGCTGAAAAACCAGCCGAAAAACCAGTTCGCCACCCGCGTGGAACTCAGCGGCAGTGTCCATCAGCAGGACATCAGCGGGTTTGAGGCCTTTTTGCAGATTCTGCGTAACGGTTTCGTGCAGGCGTTCAATGCACGATATGAGCAACCTGCGCCTGATTCCGACTGAGCCTGCGTGACGGGCCATTCAGGGACTGAATACCCGGTCTGCGTTTGCACGTGCCTAGGGCCGGGGTATAGTCGCTGGCACACATAGACAATGTTGTCTGGGCCGCCCCTATCGCAGGGCACGCCCGCTCCCACGCCGCGCTACACACAGAATGCGTGGGAGCGGGCTTGCCCCGCGATGAGGCCGCCACTGACACCCCGCACAGAGGATAGGTTGATGAAGTTCGAAGGCACCCGCGACTACGTCGCCACAGACGACCTGAAACTGGCGGTCAACGCGGCGGTTACCCTGGAACGCCCACTGCTGGTCAAAGGCGAGCCGGGCACCGGCAAGACCATGCTCGCCGAGCAACTGGCGGCATCCTTCGGCGCCAAGCTGATCACCTGGCACATCAAGTCGACCACCAAGGCCCACCAGGGCCTCTACGAGTACGACGCAGTGAGCCGTCTGCGCGACTCGCAGCTGGGCGTGGACAAGGTCCACGATGTGCGCAACTACCTGAAGAAGGGCAAGCTGTGGGAGGCGTTCGAGTCTGAAGAGCGGGTGATCCTGCTGATCGACGAGATCGACAAGGCCGACATCGAGTTCCCCAACGACCTGCTGCAAGAGCTCGACAAGATGGAGTTCTACGTCTACGAAATCGACGAGACCATCAAGGCCAAGCAGCGGCCGATCATCATCATTACCTCGAACAACGAAAAAGAGCTGCCCGACGCGTTCCTGCGCCGCTGCTTCTTCCACTACATCGCCTTCCCCGACCGCGATACCCTGCAGAAGATCGTCGATGTGCACTACCCGAACATCAAGCAGTCGCTGGTCAGCGAGGCGCTGGATGTGTTCTTCGATGTGCGCAAGGTGCCGGGCCTGAAGAAGAAGCCCTCCACCTCCGAGCTGGTCGACTGGCTCAAGCTGCTGATGGCCGACAATATCGGCGAAGCGGTGTTGCGCGAGCGCGATCCGACCAAGGCCATCCCGCCGCTGGCCGGCGCCCTGGTCAAGAACGAGCAGGACGTGCAACTGCTCGAGCGCCTGGCGTTCATGAGCCGACGCGGCAATCGCTGACAGGAGCCGGTCATGCTGCTCAACCTGTTCAACGAAATGCGCGCGGCCAAGGTGCCGGTCTCGGTGCGCGAACTGCTCGACCTGCTCGCGGCCCTGCAGCAGCGAGTGGTGTTCGCCGACATGGACGAGTTCTACTACCTCGCCCGAGCGATTCTGGTCAAGGACGAGCGGCACTTCGACAAGTTCGACCGGGCCTTCGGCGCCTACTTCAAGGGCCTGGAGAACCTCGACCGACACCTGGAGGCGCTGATCCCCGAAGACTGGCTGCGCAAGGAGTTCGAGCGTTCGCTCAGCGATGAGGAGCGCGCGCAGATCCAAACGCTCGGTGGTCTGGACAAGCTGATCGAGGAGTTCAAGAAACGCCTCGAAGAGCAGAAAGAACGCCACGCCGGCGGCAACAAGTGGATCGGCACCGGCGGCACCAGCCCGTTTGGCTCAGGTGGCTTCAACCCTGAAGGCATCCGGGTCGGCGAGGCCGGCAAACGCCAGGGCAAGGCGGTCAAGGTCTGGGACCAGCGCGAGTACAAGAACCTCGACGATCAGGTCGAACTGGGCACGCGCAACATCAAGCTGGCCCTGCGCCGGCTGCGCAAGTTCGCCCGCCAAGGTGCGGCTGAAGAGCTGGACATCGATGGCACCATCGACCACACCGCCCGCGATGCCGGGCTGCTGAACATCCAGATGCGCCCAGAGCGGCGCAACACGGTGAAGTTGCTGCTGCTGTTCGACATCGGCGGCTCGATGGACGCCCATGTGCGGGTTTGCGAAGAGCTGTTCTCGGCCTGCAAGACCGAGTTCAAACACCTGGAGTACTACTACTTCCACAACTGCGTGTACGAGTCGGTGTGGAAAAACAACCTGCGCCGCACGTCAGAGCGTTTTGCCACCTTCGACCTGCTGCACAAGTACGGCGATGACTACAAGGTGGTGTTCGTTGGCGATGCGGCCATGGCGCCTTACGAGATCACCCAGCCTGGCGGCAGTGTCGAACACTGGAACGAGGAAGCCGGCTATGTGTGGATGCAGCGCTTCAAGGAGAAATTCAAGAAGATCGTCTGGATCAACCCGTACCCCAAGCAGACCTGGGACTACACCGCTTCGACCCACCTGATCCGCGACCTGGTCGAAGACAAGATGTATCCGCTGACCTTGCAGGGGTTGGAGGATGCGATGAAATATCTGTCCAAGTAG
>NZ_JBICKL010000050.1:0-2807 GCF_043104195.1 Pseudomonas sp. xss_2 | reverse complement strand
ACAGGACGGCGCGATCCCTGTAGGAGCGGGCTTGCCCGCGATGGGCCGCAAAGCGGCCCCTGCATGGCTCAGAACTTGTAGTTAACGCTGGCCACCACATTGCGCTCGTCGCCGTAGTAGCACCAGTAGCCATCGCAGTTGGACAGGTAGTCCTTGTTGAACAGGTTCTTCGCCTCAACCGCCACGCTCAGGCCTTTCATGCTGTTGTCCAGGCGGCCGAGGTCGTAATGCACCGAGGCATCGTAGACGGTGTACGAGCTGACGTGGGCGATCTCGGTATTGGCAGTGTTGCCATAGGTATCGCCCACGTAGCGCACGCCGCCGCCAATGCCGAAGCCGTCAAGCGGGCCGCTGTGCCAGGTGTAGTCGGCCCACAGGGTTGCCTGGTTGCGCGGGATCAACGCCATGCGGTTGCCCTTCTCGCTCGCCAGCCCCTTGGTGATCTCGGTGTCGGTGTAGGTGTAGGAGGCAATCGCCTTGAGGTTGTCGGTCAGCTGGGTGGAGGCTTCCAGTTCCAGGCCGCGCACCTGCAACTCGCCGACCTGGCGGGTAATGCTGCCTTCGGTAACGCGCACGTTTTCCTGGGTCAGGTCATACACCGCTGCGGTGAGCAAGGTCTGACTGCCGACAGGCTGGTACTTCACGCCCACTTCGTACTGACGGCCTTCGGTCGGGTCGAACGATTGCGCCGAATCGACGTTGGCGCCCATCGCCGGCTGGAACGACTCGGTGTAGGAGATGTACGGAGTGATGCCGTTGTCGAATACATAACTCAGCCCTACGTTACCGCTGAAGGCCTTGTCGCGTTGGGTGCTGGTGGCATCGGCCTTGTTGTGGAACACGGTGCCGGTGTGCACCCAGTCTTCACGCCCGCCGAGGGTCAGACGCCAGTTGTCCAAGGCCATCTGGTCCTGGATGTAGACGCCGGTCTGGCGGGTTTTCTGGCTGAAGTCCTGCAGGGCGAAGTAGCTGACATTGGACATGTCGCCGCCATACACCGGGTTGCCGACGTTGATTGGCGGCACATTGTTGCCAATCACGTTGCCATTGCTGTCATACACGTACGAACCGCCATACAGCCACTGATAGTTGGTGTTCGAGCGTTGGTGATCCAGGCCCAGCAGCAGGGTGTGGCTGATGGCGCCGGTCTGGAAGTCGGCCTGGAAATTATTGTCCACGGCGAACTGGCTGATGTCTTCGTTGACGATGCCCGCCTCGCGGTTGACGTTGCCATCGGCGTCGACCGTGTTGATGGTGCCCACGTTGACGGCCTGGAACGCCAGGTCGCTCTTGGTATAGCGCAGGTTCTGGCGGAACTGCCAGGTGTCGTTCAGACGGTGTTCGAAGGCATAGCCCAGGGCGTAGTAGGTGCGGTCGTAGAAATCCCAGTCCGGTTCGCCGAGGTTCTTGTGATGAGAGATCTTGCCGGCTGGAGAGTCCAGCTTGGTGCCCTGTAGGGGCAGGAACTGGCCAGTGATGCCGGTATCGTCGCGGGTGTACTGGGAGATGAAGGTCAGCTTGGTGTCTTCATCGATGTTCCAGGTCAGGCTCGGGGCGAGGTTATAGCGCTTGTCCGGAATATGGTCGATGGGCGAGTTGCTGTCGCGCACTACACCACTGACGCGGTACAGAAAGCGGCCTTCGTCGTCGATCTTGCCAGTGCTGTCGAAGTTGATCTGCTTGTGTTCGTTGCTGCCGACCTGGGCTTCGATCTGGTTGGCGCTCTCGGCTTGCGGGCGGCGGCTGACCATGTCGAGCATGCCGCCTGGCGGGGTCTGGCCATACACCGACGAGGCCGGACCACGCAGCACAGTGATGCGTTCAAGGTTCCACGGCTCGACCTTGGGGTTGGCGAACGAGCCCTTGGGCAGCGGCAGGCCATCGAGGAACTGGGTTGGGTCGAAACCGCGCACGCGCAGCCAGTCGGCACGCGAGTCGGAGCCATAGCCGCTGCTCTGCACGCCAGCGGTGTAGCGCAGGGCGTCGTTGAGGTTGAGTACCTGACGGTCGTCCAGTTGCTGGCGGGTAATCACGCTCATCGAGCGTGGCGCCTCGACGATTGGCGTATCGGTCTTGCTGCCTGCGGCGGTGCGAGTGGCTACGTAGCCGCTGGATGCACCCCAGGCGCTTTCATAGTCGCTGTTGGCGTTGATCGCAGTCTCCGGCAGCGCCAGGCTGCCGTCTGGGGTGGCAACCAGGCTATAGCTGCCGACGCTGCTCTGTTGCAGTTGCAGGCCGCTGCCACGCAGGGCCGCTTGCAGGGCGCCAAGGGCGTCGTATTGGCCGCTGACCGGGGCCGAGGTACGGCCGCTGACGATCGCCGGATCAATGGCCAGGGCGATGCCGGCTTGGCTGGCGATCTGGTTCAGCGTGGTCGCCAGTGGCGCGCTAGGCAGATCATAGGCGCGCACGGACTGTTCGGCGGCGTAAACGGCAGGGCTGGCAAACGGCGCGGCCAGGGCAATGGCCAGAGCCATCAGGCTGGGGCGCAGGAAACAATCAACAGCACGGGACATGCAGCGGCTCCTCGACGGATAAGTGCTAACTGCTTCCTTGCCGAACGAGATTTGAAAAGTGACAGGGGGCTGTCGAAATTATTTTTTGGTCAATCTGCCAGGTGTACAAACGCGCAAGGCGCTGGCTGCGTGGGAACGGGTTGCGTGGGAACTGTTTGCTTGGGAACTGCCTGCGGGGGAGCGAGCTACGTGGGACTGGCTGCGTGGGAGCGGGCTTGCCCCGCGATAGCGTCAGATCGCTATGTGCGGGTGCTCATGCCGACGCTATCGCGGGGCAAGCCCGCTCCCACG
>NZ_JBICKL010000004.1:0-52989 GCF_043104195.1 Pseudomonas sp. xss_2 | reverse complement strand
CCCCTAGCGCGCCTTGACCACCAACTCACCCTGGCTTTCGCCCACCGCCTGCACGTTCGGCCGGTACATCGACTCGACCTGCGGTGGCGGCACCCGATAGGTGCCCGGGGTAACCGCACGCGCCAGGTACAACAGGTGCGTGGTGCCGTAGCTATCGAGCTTGAGCGCCGCTACGTAGCGGTCATCACGGTATTCCTGATGCACCACGTTGGCGTTCTGCATCGACTCGCGCCACTGCTTCACCGCGCTGCTGGCGTTTTCCAGGCTGGCCGCGCTCTGGGCCAGGTTCTGGTTCTCAAGCTCCAAGCCCGCAGGCAGCAGGTCGACGACCAGCGCATCCGGCACCTGGCTGTGCGCCTTGAGCGCCAGATGCACCAGGACCAGATCACCGCTGCGCAGATTACGCAGATCAAGGTACTGGCCGTTCATGCCCAGGTACTCGCGACGAATCTCCATGCCATTGCCACTTGGCGCAGGCGCCTGGCGCGGATACCCGGACAGGGTCAGTTGCTGGTAGAGGGTCTCGCTGCCTTGGTTCTGCACCGACAATGGCGATGCCAGCAGAGGGCCTTCGAGCTTCATGCCAGATTCCGCGTTATCCAGCTCACGAATCTCACCGGCACTGTCCAGACGCGCCTGCCATTTGCCTTCGGGTTTACCCAGCAGACCACGGCCAGCCAGGTACAGCGCGTTGCGCTCTTGGGTCGACAGCCAGCGATTGGCCGCCAACTCATCGGACAAGGCGAACAGACGTTGGTCGACCTGGTTACTGGCCAGGTTGTTCTCCTGCAGCAACGCCAGGATCAGCGCCTGATCGCGCACCGCGCTGCCATAGTCGGCCATCCAGCCGTCGCTGCGACCAATGCCCAGGCCGGCCTGCAAGGCCTGCTGCGAACGCGGCTTGTCGCCCATCTTGTCCAGCGCCACCGCCAGTTGCACGAGGGGCAGACCTGAGCGGGCATCGCTGCGGCGCTCGAACAGGCTGCGCAAGGCACCCAATGGCGCCTGCTGACTGCGGGCCAGCACCAGCGCGGCGTAGGCCTGTACCGCGAAGCGGGTGTGCTCGGAATTCTGGCTGTAGTTCACTTCGATCAAGTTGCGCTCTTGCAGATAACGCAGCAGGCGCTCGTTGGCTTTCTTCAAAGCTTCGGCCGGCACGCCATAACCTTGCTCGCGAGCGCGCAGCAGGAAGTCGGTGACATAGGCGGTCAGCCAGTACTCTTCCTCGCTGTCCGAACTCCACAGGCCGAAGCTGCCGTTGTAGCGCTGCATGCCCAAAAGGTGCTCGATACCCATCTCGATCTTGCGTTTGCGCACATCGGCCGGCTCGCCCTTGATGCCCAGGCGCTTGAGGCTTTCGGCGTCGGCGTAGAGCGACGGATACAGGCCGCTGGTGGTCTGTTCCAGGCAGCCATAGGGATACGCCTCAAGCGCACGGATCTGCTCGGCGAGGTTCAGTGGCGGGCGGCTCGACAGGGCGAGGCTGGCTTCCAGGCCCGCTGGTTCGAACTCGGCCAGATCACTCTCCGGCAAGCTCCAGGGTTGATCCTTGAGTGCCACCCGGTAGTGCTTGAGCATCGCCGGGTAGGCCGGGCGAATGCCCAAGGTCCATTCACGCTCGAAGGCCATGGCAGGCTCGCCTGGCAGTTGCAAGCCATTGACCTGCACATGGACCTTGCCCTGGCCCAGGCCACCCTGGGCTTGAACCGGAATCATCAAGGTGCTGCGCTGGCCTTCGGCCAAGGTGATGTTTTGCTGATTGGCGGCAACCAGGCCAAGCTGACCTTCGGTGCTCAGTTGCACAGTCAGTTGCTGGGCGCGACCGGACAGGTTGGCCAAATCCAGCGCCAGGTTGGTGCGGTCGCCGCCGGCCAGGAAGCGCGGCGCCGACAACTCGGCGATCAGCGGCGCGGCGACCACCGTCTTGCCTTCGGCCATGCCGAAGTGCTCGTCGCTCCAGGCCTGGGCCATCAGCCGCAGCTCACCGTTGAAATCGGGGATGTCGACAGTGGCCTCGCCTTCACCCTTGTCGTTGAGGGTCACTGGCAGGCTCTGCTGAGCGACGATGGTCACCGTGGTATTGGGGCGCTTGCCGCCCTTGGCCATGCCCGCATCGCCACCGAACGCCAAACTCGCCAGACGGCCTTGGCCGGCTTCGATCAGCTGGCCGTAGATGTCCAATTGGTCAGCACCATAGGCCTTGCGGCCGAACAGGCTGGCGAACGGGTCTGGGGTCTTGAAGTCGGTGATATTGAGGATGCCGACATCCACCGCCGACAGCAGCACATGCACGTGCTTGGGAACGCTGCCATCGGCATTGGCGGCTTTGAACTTGACCGTTAGCGGCTGCTTGGGGCGCATCTTCTCCGGCGCTTGCAAGGTCACCGCCAGCTTGCGCTCGGCGCGATCGAGCGGCAGGTGCAGTACGCCAACCGCGCGCTTGGGCGTGGCATTGGCCTTGCGCTCACCGGGGCGGATCACCAGGGCGCTGATATACAGATCGTGGCGCGCCCACTTGCTATCGAGCTTGACGTCGAAGGTCTTGCCCTCGGCAGGCACATCGATCTCCTGCCACCACAGCGGACCGTCGCTGGATTCGACCATCAGGTAACCACTGCCGGCGGCCGGTGGGGTGACGGTAACCTGGGCAGTGGCGCCATCGGCGTAGGATTTCTTGTCCAGCGCCAGCTTGACCTGGTCGGGACGCACCGCGCCGCCTTCGGCGTTGTCCTGGGCACGGTAGCCAGCCCAGAAGCGTGCGCTGGACAGCAGGCCAGTCTGCGGATCTTCCACCTCGACCCGGTACGGGCCCCACTCGACCAGGAAGTTGAGCTTGGCCGTGGAGCCGGCCTTGACGCTGACGGTCTCCTCGCTCTGGGTCAGGAACTTCTCGTTGTAGTTGTAGCTCCAGCCGTCGCTGTCCGAGTAGTTCCAGTAGTAGTCACGACGCTCGCGAATCAGGCGCACCTTGAGGTTATCGACTGCGAGCTTTTTACCGTTGCGGTCGGCCACCAGCACTTCGAATTCGACTGGGCCGTCGCTGTCGGTTTCTTCCCCCTCGAACAGCCCGCGCAGGCCCGGCAGGCGTTCGGCGGGCCAGATCGGTTGCTCGAGACGGCGGGTAATCGGCCGACCACCCGACTCTTGCAGGCTGGCCTGCACAGTCAGTTGCAGGGGCGAACGGGCCTCGGCCCAGCGGCTCTCGATGTCCACAGTTGCCTTGCCGGCCTGGTCGAGGGTGACTTCGTCCAGCTCCAGATCCTGATTGAGCTCGGTCTCGGTGACCGAACCGAACTGATAACCCGGCAACGCCGGCACCGCCTCACGCAGCGGACGCACATAGGCCTGGCCGCTCAGGCGGTTGCCGGCAGCAGGCGCGCCATAGAGGTAGCGGCCGTTGACCTGGATGTGTGCGGTTTGCTCAGGGCTCAGCGGCGTGCTGCTGCCCTTGAGCTCCAGCGCCAGACGCTCGGGCAAAAAATCCTCGACGAGGAACTCATACACTTGCTTGCGACCACCGCCCACGTCCAGCAGCAGTTGCCAGCGACCGGTAGGCGCCTCAGTGGCCAATTGCAGCTGATATTGATAAAGGCCATTGGCACCGGCCTCCCAGACGAATTTGCGGCTGACCTGCTCATCCGGTCGGCGCACTTCCACGCTCACCGGCTGGGCCTTGATGGGCTTGCCGTCCTGATCGCGCAACAGGCCATTGAGCAACACGGTTTCACCCGGGCGATACAAGTCGCGCGGGCCAAAGATGAAGAACTGCAGCGGGTTGGCTTGAGGGCCGGTGATATCGAATTCAGCCAGGTCCAGGGCAGCGGTGTTCAGACGCAGCAAGGTGGTGTGGACACCCTGGGTGGCGATCAGGGTGTCGGCCTTGGCCGTGATCGGCAGTTGCGCATGGCCGTCGCTGTCGGTCTTGGCCTGGGCCAACAGCTTGCCCTTGTCATCGTGCAGTTCGAGGTTGACCGCGTTGAGCGCCTTGCCGCCTTCCAGGGCCTGGGCGAATACGTCCAGACGGTCGCGGTAACGGTGCGCGGAGACGCCAATGTCACTGAGGGTGAACAGGGTCGCCGGCTGCGAGTAGTCGTAGGTGCCGGAGGCACGCATCACGGCCAGGTACACGCCTGGGTCTTGCAGTGGCTTGATCCCGGCGATGGGCAGCAACACGGTTTCACGGGTGTTGCGCGCAGGGTTGAGGTCGAAGCGGCCGCTGTACACCAGCTCGGCCATCTGCAACGTTTCCTTGGACTGGTAGTAGTACAAGCTGCTGTTACGGCCCCAGTTGACCAGGAAGGTCGAGAGCATTTCCGGCTTGATGCGGAAGAACTCGACATCGACCTTGTCGACGTTCAGGGCGATCACCGGCAGGCCTTCGGCCAAGCGGGTGGGCAGCAACGAGCCACGGCTGGCGAAGCCGATGGTCGGCTGCATGTCGCGGGTTTCCAGGCGGCTGACCGATTCGCTGGCCAGCGCGTTGCCATTGACTGCCAGCAGGCCCTTGTCGACGGTCAGGACCAGCTTGCGCTGCGGCTCGAGGTGGCGCAGGCGCAGCTCCATTTGGTTGTCCGAGAGCTCCCAGGCGCCATCGACCTTGCCTTTGACGGTATCGACCAGGTGCACCTTGGCGGCGAAGTCCTGGCTGGCATCCAGCGGTGCGGAAAAGCTGATCGACAACGCACTGGCGCCATCGACCTGGGTTTCCGAAACATCCAGCACTGTCAGCTCGCGACCGGCATAGCGTTTTGCGAGAACGGCGGGGTCTTCGCGCTTGGCCGGTTTAGCTTCGGCAGGCGCAGTGGCCGGCGGTTTTTCCGCGGGTGCAGGGGTGTCCTTGGAGGAGGAATCACAGGCACTGAGCAGGGCCAGCGCGCAGGCCAGCAACAATCCTTTGTTGAGCATGAGAGAGGGGACTCTTCGGCAGCGTGTTCGTAAGGGCACCAACTATAGCGCAACCGCGAGCGCCGTACCCGGTATGGAGCGGCAAGTGAGACCGCGTTCGCGCAGTTTGGTTGCCTGGCCGCTACAATGCCGTCGGGCAAATGCTCCGCCCCCCGAAGTAGTCTTACAAATAGCTCCATCTCCAGGAATTCGCATGCGTTCTCTCACTGCCGACTGGCGCGATCGTCCTAGCCACCGCAAAGTCTGGGGCCTGGCCGCGCCGATGATCCTGTCCAACATTTCGGTGCCCCTGGTCGCGCTGGTCGACAGCACCGTCATCGGCCATCTGCCGCATGCTCACCAGCTCGGCGCGGTGGCGGTGGGCGCCACCCTGTTCACCTTCATGGTCGGGCTGATGGGCTTCCTGCGCATGGGCTCCACCGGCTTCGCCGCCCAGGCTGCAGGGCGCGCCGACGGTGCAGCGTTGCGCCAGGTGCTGGTACAAGGGTTGCTGCTGGCGCTGGGCTTTGCCATCGTCATCGGCCTGCTTGCCTTGCCCTTCAGCCAACTGGCGTTGCACGCCATGCAGCCGAGCGCGGCGCTGCATCAATCCACCGAAGATTTTTTCCACACGCGCTTGCTGGGTTTGCCGGCAGCCTTGGCCAGCTACGCCCTGGTCGGCTGGTTCCTCGGTACTCAGAACGCCCGTGCGCCGCTGGCCATCCTGCTCACCACCAACCTGCTGAACATTGCCCTGAACCTGTGGTTCGTCCTTGGCCTGGACTGGGGCGTGGTCGGTTCGGCGCGGGCCTCGGTGATCGCTGAGTGGAGTGCTGCGCTGCTGGGCCTGGCCCTTACCCACCCGGCGTTGCGCGCCTACCCAGGGCAGATCGCCTGGGCGGCGTTGAAGCGTTGGCAGGCCTGGCGGCCGTTGCTGGCGGTCAATCGCGATATCTTTTTGCGCAGCCTGGCCTTGCAGCTGGTGTTCCTGCTGCTGACGGTACAAGGCGCGCGCTTGGGCGAGGCGACAGTGGCGGCCAATGCCTTGCTGCTCAATGGGCTGATGCTGACGGCTTATGCCCTGGATGGCCTGGCCCATGCGGTCGAGGCGTTATGCGGCCACGCCATCGGCGCGCGTGATCGCCAGACCCTGCGCCGCTCGCTGGTGGTGGCGGGGGGCTGGTCGCTGATCGTGAGTATTGGCTTCGCGCTGTTGTTCCTGCTTGGCGGGCATCTGTTCATCGACTTGCAGACAGATATCCAAAGCGTACGTGCGGCGGCGTATCCGTTCTTGCCCTATCTGGCGTTGCTGCCGCTGGTGGCGGTGTGGAGTTATTTGCTCGATGGCTTGTTCATTGGAGCGACCAGAGCGCAAGAAATGCGCAATGCGATGCTGCTCAGCGTAGTGCTGGCTTGCCCATTGGCGTGGATGGCGAGCGGGTTCGGCAACCATGGATTGTGGTTGGCGTTTCTCGGCTTCATGGGGTTGCGGGCGGTGACGCTGGGGTGGTTGGGGTGGCGGTTGGAGCGGCAGGGGCAGTGGGTGCCCTGAGTGCAGTGATGTTCTCAAGATCTTGGGGCCGCCTTGCGGCCCCAAGGATCTGGATTAAACCCAAGCCATTGAAGCTTACGACGACAGGTAGGAAGAGCGGGTCAAGCCAAGGCGCAACGCATCCAGATACTGGGTACGCTCACGCGCAGTGATCTTGGCGCTGGCGACCTTGTCACGGTAATGCGTCATCAACTCCTCCGGCGACAAGTGCACGTAGCGCAGCATGTCTTCGATGGTGTCATGGGTCTCGATCCCGGCGTGGTACACGCTGCCATCGGCATTCTGGTAGATGTTCACCGAATCGGTGTCACCAAACAGGTTATGCATGTCGCCCAGGATCTCCTGGTATGCACCGACCAGGAAGATCCCCAAGAGGTAGTCTTCACCTTCGTTGATGCCATGCACCGGCAGGCTGGTCTCGATGCTCTGCTCATCGACGTACTGGTTGATCTTGCCATCCGAGTCGCAGGTCAGATCCTGCAGCACGGCGCGGCGCAGCGGCTCTTCGTTGAGGCGATGCAGCGGCAGAATCGGCAGTACCTGGCCAATCGCCCAGGTGTCCGGCAGGCTCTGGAACACAGAGAAGTTGCAGATGTACTTGTCCGCCAGCTTGTCGTTGAGCTCATCGAGCACTTGGCGATGCGAACGTTGGCGAGCCTTGAGTGAGTTGTGCAGGCGGCGGCACACAGCGAAGTAGCACTGCTCGGCCAAGGCTTTCTCGGCCAGGCTGATCTTGCCGTCGGCATACTGCGCGGCCACGTCACCCATGTAGTGGGTAGCGCGCCAGTAGGTCTCGGTCACCATTTCGATATCGGTCGGGCCGAGCAGGTCGACCAGCCACTGCACGGTCTCCGGCAGGCTTTCCTTGTTTTCGATGGTCGGCACTTCGTCGTTGTGCTTCTCGACGTCGGTGACCTGCACCACCAGCATCGCGTGGTGCGCAGTCAGGGCGCGGCCGCTTTCCGAGAAGATGTGCGGGTGCGGCAGGCCTTGGGCATCGCAGAACTCCTTGAGCATGCCCACCACGACTGCGGCGTAATCGTCGATGTCGTAGTTGATCGAGCTGGCGTTGCGCGAGTGAGTGCCGTCGTAGTCGACCCCCAGGCCGCCACCGACGTCGATGTGATCGACCGGCAGGCCCAAGGCGCGCAGCTCGCCGTAGTAGCGGATAGCTTCCTTGAAGCCGTGCTGGTAGTCCGCCAGGTTGGCGATCTGCGAGCCCATGTGGAAGTGCAGCAGGCGAATGCCCTGGTCCAGGCCGGCGCCACGGAAGCGCTCGACTACCGAGATCAGCTGGGCCGCAGACAGACCGAACTTGGACTTCTCGCCACCGGTATCGGCCCACTTGCTCGACGCCAGCGACGACAGGCGCACGCGCAGGCCCACTTGCGGCTTGACCTTCAGCTCAGCGGCTTCCTCGATCACCAGGGCGACTTCGGATTCTTTCTCGATGACGATGAACACGTTGTGGCCAAGCTTCTGACCCATCAGCGCCAGGCGAATGAACTCGCGGTCCTTGTAACCGTTGCAGACGATGGTGCCGCCTTTGGGTGCCAGCGCCAGCACGGCCAGCAGCTCGGGCTTGGAGCCGGCCTCCAGGCCAATCGAGACGTTCTGGGTGGCGATGATGTTTTCCACCACCGCTTCTTGCTGGTTGACCTTGATCGGGTACAGGGCGGTGTACTGGCTCTGGTACTCCAGGCGCGCGATGTTGGCGTCGAAGGCGCCGGTCAGCTGGCGCACGCGGTCCTGCAGAATGTCAGGGAAGCGCACCAGCAGCGGCAGCGACAAACCGCTCTGGCGCAGCTCGTCGACCTGCTCGAACAGGTCGATCGGGGCGCTGTTGGGGCCATTGGGGCGCACTTCGACGCGCCCGGCTTCATTGATGGCGAAATACCCTGCGCCCCAATGGCGGATGCCATAAACACTGCGGCTATCGGCCACGGTCCACTGGCTACCATCGTCTTTGCGTGTGCGTCGTACGGACATTCAAGTCCCCTGTAGAAAAGTCGAAGACACTGCCCTACCGAAAGGGCGCTGGCAGTGTAGAAACTGAAAATGACGGTTCGTCCATGTCCAGGGATAGACCCTGACTACGGAAACGAGTTTAGAAAGCCCTGGGGAAAAATGCGTCCAGGCGGATCAACCGCCGGATTTTTTCGCCTTGAAGCCCAGCTTGGTCAACTCGCCGAGCAGCAGCTCGACGTGATCGCCCTGAATCTCGATGACCCCATCCTTCAGCGCTCCGCCCGTGCCACAGCGACGCTTGAGGTTGGTGGCCAGCTCCTTGAGCTGTTCGAGGGCCAGCGGAACGCCGCTGACCGTAGTCACGGTCTTGCCGCCACGGCCTTTGCTTTCGCGGCGCACGCGGGCGATTCCGTCACCTTCGGGGATGACGTGCTGCTTGCAGATGCAGGCATCCGCCGGCTTGCCGCACGCTGGGCAATGCCGACCGGCATCGGTGGAATACACGAGACCGCCAAGGGCGGAGAAGGAAGAAGCTTTCTTGGCCACTTTTGTTCCTCTTGCTGAGGACAAAAACTGGTCGACGCCATTGCCTGGAACCGACCGCGAAGCCCCACTCTGGCAGGGGCGGCGCTACTGACGCAGATCTTGCGACAGCCCGAAAAGGGCGCGCAGTGTAACGATAAATGCGCCGGTTGCTAAGTACTGGAATGCGCCATTTTACGAAGCATTCGCGACGTCAGGCCAAGCGCTGCCGGTAGCGCTGCAACGCGGCCAGAGAATCCGGGCAATACGCCAGCTGCCGCTGATCGATCTCGACCTGCTCGAGGCTGGCAAAGCGGGCTTCGATGACTTCTTCCGGTTGCAGCCGCAGCGGGCCATCCCAGACCGCCGAGAACACCGCGCACCAGAGCCGGTTACCCGGCTGGTCAAAGAAGAACTTCTCGTGAAACCGCAACTCGACGCCGCAAACGCCGAGCTCTTCTTCAAGCTCCCTGGCCGCCGACTCGGCATAGCTCTCATCGGCCGCGACCATGCCACCCGCCGCCACGTCCCAATACCCCGGATACACGGCTTTACTCAACGAACGGCGGTTGATGCACAGCTCGCCGGCACTGTTGAACAGCAGAATGAAGGTGCCACGACCGATCAAGCCACGCTCGCGCAACTCGGCCCGGGGCAGTGCCCCGAGCAGTTGGTCGGCGGCATCGACCCAGGCAATCTGCTCAAGGTCGGAGGCCGCGCGGTGGGCGGCCTCGGCTGGGGTGATGGGCATACTCAGCCTTGCGACAGCAGCTGACGCAGGTCGATCACAGCGGCGTTGGCGCGGGAAATATAGTTGGCCATCACCAACGAGTGGTTGGCCCACATGCCAAAGCCACTGCCATTGAGCACCATCGGGCTCCACAGCGCTTCCTGCGAGGCTTCCAGCTCACGAATGATCTGGCGCACGCTGACCGTGGCGTTCTTCTTCGCCAGCACGTCGGCAAAGTCGACCTCGATCGCACGCAGCAGGTGCGACAGCGCCCAGGCCTGGCCACGGGCTTCGTAGAACACGTTGTCGATTTGCAGCCACGGCGTCTCGACCAGCTCCTCATCGAGCTGCGGCGCTTGGCCGGCAACCACCGTTTCGGTCTTCAGGGTGCTGTTGAGCTTGACCCGGCCAACACTAGCCGACAGGCGCTGGGACAGCGAGCCCAGACGCGTGGCGACGTCGCCCAGCCAGTTGTTCAGGTTGTCGGCACGGGTGTAGAAGATCGCGCCCTGGTCACCAGCGGCCAGGCGCGCCTGATAGCGGTTCAGCGACTTGATGCCTTCTTCGAACTCCGATTCGCTCGACGGCAGGATCCAGCTCTTGTTGTCGAAGTTGAAGCGCGGCTCGGCCTTGGCCAGGTCAGCATCCTCGGTGGACTGCGACTGCGAACGGGCGAAGTCCTTGCGCAGCGCACGCGACAGGTCACGCACCTGGACCAGCACGCCGTATTCCCAGCTCGGCATGTTGTCCATCCACAAGCCAGGTGGGAAACGGTCGTTGGAAATGTAGCCACCGGGCTTGTCGAGCAGCGTGCCGGCGACAGTCTTGAGGGTTTCGATGGTGGTGTAGCCGACAACCATCTTGTGGCCAGTGCGCTCGGAGGCGGCCTGGGCATTTTGCTGCACCGGGAACAACTCCGGCTCCTGGCTCCAGTACCAACCCAGGCCGATGCATACCAGCAGGTACAGCCCGATCAGGGTGCCCAGGGCACGGCTCCAAAGGCCACCAAGGTAGCTACGGGTAGCGGCGCCACGGGTGTCGGCCCGCTCGCGGGGCTCAGCTTTTGCCTCGCGGTTTTTCCAGTCCAGCATGGCTTTGTCCTTAATTTGTCACGACGGTTGAGGGCTTGGACCTCAGGTCTGCCCCAGGGTGCCACGGCAAGCCCGCGTCGCAGCACTATAAAGCAGACACCGCCTTACGCATAAGCGACCAATCGGTCAGCAACTGAATAAGCAGACTTGAACGCTTTGTTGACACGAAGCACTCGCTTGTCGGAAAAGCGGTGCTAGCATAGAGCCATCATCGCACCTGCATATTCCCAATCTATAAGTAGTCAGGACATGACCCAGCCAGCAGAGCCCAGCCACGAGCGCCTCAAGCAGCACTTCGCCCAGCGGGTCATCCACCAGGCCCGACAGATCCTCGAGATCTGGCAGCGCCTGCAACGTGGCGAGTGGTCGGCGAGCGACCTGGGCGAGCTGAGCGAGGCCAACCTGCGCCTGCAACGGTACGCCGAGCGCTTCGAACAGCCCGAGCATGGCAGCCTGTCGGTGGCGATCGGGCAGACCTTGCGCGCCATCGAAGCCAACAGTGCGCGACTCAACTCCGAGTCGATCGCTGAGCTCAACCGCTTGATGCAGCGCCTGTCGCGCACCGGCCTGCGCAAAGGTGATCAGCTCGATAACGTGCCGCTGCCACCCCTGCGCAAGCCGGTATATATCCTGCTGCAAGATCACGATCGCGCCGAGCGCCTGGCCCAGCAGCTGGAATTCTTTGGCCTGGGCGTGCAGGCCTTGTTCAGCGCCGAGGCGTTCTGCTCGTCGATGAATGAACGGCTGCCTGCGGCGATCGTGATGGACGTCGACTTCAGCGGCCCAGGTTGCGGCTTGCAGCTAGCGGCCAAGGCCCAGCAGGGCCTGGAGCAGCACATCCCGCTGCTGTTTTTCAGCCTGCACGAAACCGACACCCCTACCCGCCTGGCCGCGGTGCGCGCCGGTGGCCAGGAATTTCTCACCGGCACCCTGGAAGCCTCCAGCCTGCTGGAGAAAGTCGAACTGCTGACCAGCGCCGCCCAGTACGACCCGTTTCGGGTGCTGATCATCGACGATTCGCGCGCCCAAGCCATGCACACCGAACGCCTGCTCAACGGCGCCGGAATGATCACTCGCACGCTCACCGAACCGATCCGCACCATGGCCGAGCTTGCCGATTTTCAGCCCGACCTGATCATCCTCGATATGTACATGCCCGATTGCACCGGCACTGAGCTGGCTAAAGTGATACGCCACAACGACCGCTATGTCAGTGTGCCGATCATCTACCTGTCGGCCGAGGATGACCTGGACAAGCAGCTCGATGCCATGAGCGAGGGCGGCGATGACTTCCTGACCAAGCCGATCCGCTCGCGCCACCTGATCACCACCGTGCGCAACCGCGCCGCCCGTGCGCGCCATCTCAAGGCGCGGATGGTTCGTGACAGCCTGACTGGGTTGTACAACCACACCCACATTCTCCAGCTGCTGGAGGACTGCAGCTTTCGCGCCCGCCGCGAAGAACTGCCGCTGAGCTTTGCCATGCTCGATATCGACCATTTCAAGAAGATCAACGACCGCCACGGCCACCCCATGGGCGATCGGGTGATCAAGAGCCTGGCGTTATTTCTCAAGCAACGGTTGCGCAAGACCGACTATATCGGCCGCTATGGCGGTGAAGAGTTCGCCATTGTCATGCCCAATACCCACCTGGCGGCAGCGCATAAGGTGCTCGACGAAATTCGTCGGCGGTTCTCCGAGATTCTCTATCCGGCCCAGCCGCAGGACCTACGTTGCACTTTCAGCGCCGGGGTGGTGCAACTGGATGAACAGCATGATGCGCTGACCATGGCCAGTGCCGCAGACGAGGCGCTGTACCGAGCCAAACATGCCGGGCGTAACTGTGTGGTGCGAGTAGAGCCGTAGCGCCTTCGCCTTAGCGCTTTGGTGCCCCAACAAACCGGTCAGCGCCGAGATAAAGGCAAATAGCCACTTTTTTAGGGCGCCAACCCTCCGCCGTCATCACCGCGTCACAAAATCGCAATAACTTCAGGCACCTACCTCTCCACTCCCGCCGGAAGTTCGCGCCATGCGCCTGAAGTGGCTGACCAATTTCAATACCCTCTTGCTGGTAACCGTGTGCATTGCCCTGGGCGCAACCTTGTGGTGGTCGCAACGTGCCCTCGAGCGCCCCTATCAACTGATGGAGCGCTACCTGGGCCTGTCGCAGCAGTTCCAGAACCAAGCCGCACTTAACATCCAGGCGTATCTGGCCAGTGGCGACGCCCTGCGCCACGCAGCCGCCACCGAAGCCAATCAACAATTGCACCAGGCGCTAGCCCAATGGCCGCAGCCACTGGCAGAACAACTGCGGCCGAGCCTGGATAACTTGCAGGCCTTCACCACTAACGAGCTCCTTGCCGCCGGCAAGCTTGCAGGCGATCCGCAAGCCCTGCTGCTGCAAGCCGAACGTGAGCTGGGGGCCAACCTCGAACAACTGGCAAGCTACGCCCGTGACAGCGGCAGCAGCGATGCCCCTCGCTATCTTGCTCCCGTGCTTGACGCCGCCGTACACCTGGGGCGCTTGTCACTGGCACGCGACAAGCTGGTCAGCAGTGGCCGAGCAGAGCTGGCCGACGAAGTCGAGCGCGAACTGCAGCTGATCCGCACCCAGGCCGAGGCGATCGACGCCCTACCGCTGCTCGGGGTGACCCGCGCCGCCGAGTCCAACGCCGACGACTTCGCCGCGCTGATGGGCCTGCAAACCCAGGCCAGCGAGCAACAGGAAGACGTTGCCGTAGGCCTCAAGCGCGAGCTACAAAGCCTGCTCAGTCGTTATCCTGGCGAACTGCAACGCACCCGTGAACAGATCCAGCGCCGCGCAGCCTTGGCCACCAGCACCGGCGAACGTCTGGATGCGGTGCAACAGGCCATCGCCGCCCTAGAGCCGCAGGTACGTGCGCAACATGGCCAGATCGCCAGCGAGGTGCGCATCATCCAAGGCCTGATGATCGGCCTGATCCTACTGATCGCACTGCTCATCGACACCCTCCAGCGCCGCCTCACCCGCACCCTGACCCACCTGGCGCCAGCGCTGTCACGCTGGGCCGAGGGCGACTTCGGCCAAGCCATTGCATTGGGCAAGACCAACCGTGAACTGCACGATATCCAGGAGTCGCTCAACCGCCTGCGCCTGTACCTGGTCGAACTGGTCGGCACCCTGCGCGCCAATGCCGAGCAAGTGGCCGGCAGCAGCCATGCCCTGGCCAGCATGAGCAGCGCCCTGCACGATGGCGCCGAGCGCCAGGCCGGCGACACTGCGCAGATCCGCGATGCCCTGGGCGAGCTGGAGGCGACCATTCAACAGGTGGCGGGCGACGCCAGCTCCGCGGCCGATGCCAGCCACGATGCCGGGCGCGCCGTCGAGCATGGCCAGGCGGTGATTGGCCAAAGCCTTTCCGGGTTACGTGCCTTGGTCGATGAAGTGCAGGGCAATGCGCAGATGATCGAGCAACTGGCCGAAGAGTCGGCGACCATCGGCGGCGTCCTGACAGTGATTCGCTCGATTGCCGAACAAACCAATCTGCTGGCCCTCAACGCCGCCATCGAAGCCGCTAGAGCGGGCGAGATGGGCCGCGGCTTTGCCGTGGTGGCCGACGAGGTGCGCTCACTGGCTCAGCGCACCACCGGCGCTACCGGTGAGATCCAGGCGCTGATCGACCGGCTGCAACAGGCTGCGCGCGAATCGGTCAATGGCATGCGCATCCAGCTTGAGCATGCCGAGGCGACCGCAAGCCAGGCGCAGGCTGCCGACGGCGCCTTGGATGAGATTGTCAGTGCGATTCGGACCATCTCCGATACCGCCGTGCGAATTGCCGATGTCACCGCCCAGCAGACAGGGGCGGTGAGCGAAATCAGGGATCACAGTGAGCGAATCCATGAGCTGGGCGAAGACAATCTGCAGCGCATTGGCGAAGGCCGCGAGCAGGGTGAGCAACTGCTCAAGCTGGGTGGGCAGCTCAATAGCGCAGTGCGGGCGTTCAGGCTCTGAGTGGGCATCGCCCGTACCGACGCTATCGCGGGGCAAGCCCGCTCCCACGCCGAGCGCCTTGCCAGGAGTTACACGTGGGCTTGCCCCGCGATAGCGCCTTGCAAGGGGTTACACGTGGGCTTGCCCCGCGATAGCGCCTTGCAAGGGGTTACACGTGGGCTTGCCCCGCGATAGCGCCTTGCAAGGGGTTACACGTGGGAGCGGGCTTGCCCCGCGATAGCGATGGTGCAGGCAGCACAATTCCAGCGGCCATGTGTCGCGCCACAGCCTGGTACAACCCCAATCAACAGCAACTCCGCTATCATGCCCCCACGTTCCACCTCGCGAGTCCGCCATGCGCCGCCTGTTTTTCCTGCTGTTCCTGCTGCTGGCAAGCCCCGCCTTCGCCAGCGGCCTGCTCGATAACCGCCCCAGCGCCACCCTCGGCGCGTCTTCGCTGAGCAACAGCGCCGACTTCCTGCCGGTGCACGAGGCCTTCAAGCTCAGCCTGGTCAGTAGCGACGCGCACACCATCAAGCTGCGTTTCGTTGCCAGCGACGGCTACTACCTCTATCGCCACCGCTTCCAGTTCCGCAGCGAGCCGGCCGACATCGCCCTGGGCGCAGCGCAGATCCCGCCTGGCGAGGCCAAGCACGACGAATTCTTCGGCGATGTCGAGGTGTATCACGGCGTCCTCGACATCACCCTCCCACGCCCAGCCGCCGATCAACGTGCCTTCACCCTGCTGGTGGGCTACCAGGGCTGCGCCGACAAGGGTTTGTGCTATCCGCCGGAAACCGCGCGACTGCCGATCACTGGCGAGGGTGGCGTAGTCCCAGGCTCATCAGACGCCGGCTGGAATTGGAAATCGTTGTTGCTATTCTTCCTAGCCGGTGTCGGCCTGACCTTCACCCCCTGCGTACTGCCGATGCTGCCGATCCTCTCTGGGGTGGTCCTGCGCGGTCAGGTTGGCGGATGGCGTGGCTTGAGCCTGTCGCTGGCCTATGTGCTGCCGATGGCCGCCTGCTTCGCCGTGCTCGGTGCGCTGATGGGCGTCTTCGGTGCCAGCCTGAACCTGCAGGCGCGCCTGCAATCGGCCTGGGTACTAGTGCCGTTTGCGCTGTTTTTCGTGATCTTCGCCCTGGCCATGTTCGGCTTATTCGAGCTCAAGCTGCCGCAAGCCTTGAGCAATCGCCTGGACAGCGTCGCCAACCGCACCAAAGGTGGCTCGCTGCTGGGCGCGGCGGTGCTCGGGGTACTCTCCAGCCTGCTGGTTTCGCCTTGCGTCTCGGCGCCGCTGGCCGGCGCCCTGCTGTATATCAGCGCCAGTGGTGATGCGCTGGGCGGCGCGTTGAAGCTGTTCGCCCTGGGCCTGGGCATGGGTGCGCCACTGTTGCTGGTGGCGACCGGCGGTGCAGCCTGGCTACCCAAGAGCGGTGCTTGGCTCAATACCGTCAAGAACGCGATTGGCGTACTGCTGCTGGGCCTGGCGATCGGTCTGCTCAGCCGAGTCTTGCCAGGCCCAGTGACGCTGCTGCTGATTGGTCTGCTGGCGGCAGGCGTAGCGCTGTTCCTTGGCGCGCTGGAGTTTGTCACCAAGACGCCCCGGGAACGCCTGGCGCAACTGCTGGGCCTGGCCCTGCTGGTGTATGCGCTGGCCTGCTGGTACGGCGCCTTGAGCGGCCAGGGCGATCCGTTGCGGCCACTGCCGCACGCCGCAGTGGCGACAAGCGCAGGCACATCGGTGAGCAAGACCGATGCCTGGCAGACCATCACCACCCCCGCAGCGCTGGATGCGGCCTTGGCTCAGGCCAAGGCGGCAGGCCAGCCGGTGCTGCTCGACTGGTACGCCGACTGGTGCATCAGCTGCAAGGTGATCGAGCACGAAGTGCTCAGCGCACCCCAGGTGCAAGCTCAGCTGGGCACCTTCAAATTGCTGCGTTTCGATATCACCGAAAGCAACGCCGAGCAGCGCGGCCTGCTCGACCGTTACCAGCTGTTCGGCCCGCCAGCACTGCTGTTCTTTGCCGCGAACGGCAGCGAAATGACCAGCGATCGGGTCATTGGCGAAATAAACGCCGGCGAATTTGCAGACATTCTCACGCGCGTGCGCGGCAAACTCGGTCTATAACTTCCCGCTGACTGGGACTTTTCTCTGTATAGGTGACCAAAATTAATCATTTGGTCACATACTTTGCGCGAATCTCGGACATCGTGCTGGCTATTGCAGGGAACTGGACACTCGTGGTCGCTTTGCGGCATAGTCGCCGCGCATGTCGAATTGCCCTACAAGACCAAGGAACCCGCAGATGGCAACCCTACTGGTGCTGCATGGCCCCAACCTCAACCTGCTCGGTACCCGCGAGCCAGGTCACTATGGTGCCGCCACCCTCGCCCAGATCAACCAGGACCTGGAGCAGCGTGCCCGCGCCGCAGGCCACCATCTGCAGTACCTGCAGAGCAATGCCGAATACGAACTGATCGACCGTATCCACGCCGCGCGTAACGAAGGCGTCGACTTCATCCTGATCAATCCGGCTGCTTTCACCCACACCAGCGTCGCATTACGTGACGCATTGCTGGCAGTGAGCATCCCATTCATCGAAGTGCACCTGTCCAACGTGCACAAGCGTGAACCGTTCCGTCATCACTCCTACTTTTCCGATGTTGCTGTAGGGGTGATCTGCGGCTTGGGCGCCACCGGTTACCGGTTGGCCCTGGAGTCTGCGCTGGAACACCTGGCTGCCAACGCACAGCCCTGATGACACAAGGCCTTGGCCCCTTGGGGCCGAGGTCATAGAGAAACGTTTTCGACACGTTTTCAAATTACGTCCCCGACCGAACCTTGGGAGTTGCTGATTAATGGATATCCGTAAAGTCAAAAAGCTGATCGAACTGCTGGAAGAGTCCGGCATCGACGAACTGGAGATCAAGGAAGGCGAAGAGTCCGTTCGCATCAGCCGTCACAGCAAGACCCCAGCTGCCCAGCAGTACTTCGCTCCACAACCGATGCACGCAGCGCCCGTCGCCGCCGCTCCAGTTGCAGCCGCACCGGTTGCTGAAGCCGCTGCCGCCGCACCCGCACTGAAAGGCACCGTGGTCCGTTCGCCGATGGTAGGTACCTTCTACCGCAAGCCTTCGCCGACCTCGCCGAACTTCGCTGAAGTCGGTCAGAGCATCAAGAAGGGCGACACCCTGTGCATCGTCGAAGCGATGAAGATGATGAACCACATCGAAGCCGAAATCGGCGGTGTCATCGACGCCATCCTGGTAGAAGACGGTCAGCCGGTTGAGTTCGACCAGCCGCTGTTCACCATCGTTTGATTCGCGGAGAGCCAACGATGTCTGGGAAGCTGGAAAAAGTCCTGATCGCCAACCGTGGGGAAATTGCCCTGCGGATCCTGCGTGCCTGCAAAGAGCTGGGCATCAAGACCGTCGCCGTGCACTCCACGGCCGACCGTGAACTGATGCACCTGGGCCTGGCAGACGAGTCGGTCTGCATTGGTCCTGCTTCGTCCAAAGACTCCTACCTGCACATCCCGGCGATCATCGCCGCTGCCGAAGTGACAGGCGCTACCGCAATCCACCCTGGCTACGGCTTCCTCGCGGAAAACGCCGACTTCGCCGAGCAAGTGGAGAAATCCGGTTTCGCCTTCATCGGCCCGAAAGCCGATACCATTCGCCTGATGGGCGACAAGGTTTCGGCCAAGGACGCGATGATCAAGACCGGCGTGCCAACCGTTCCGGGTTCTGACGGCCCACTGCCGGAAGACGAAGAAACCGCCCTGGCGATCGCTCGCGAAGTCGGTTATCCGGTGATCATCAAGGCCGCCGGTGGCGGTGGTGGTCGCGGTATGCGCGTGGTGCACAAGGAAGAGGATCTGATCTCCTCGGCCAAACTGACCCGTACCGAAGCCGGTGCAGCCTTCGGCAACCCGATGGTCTACCTGGAGAAGTTCCTGACCAACCCACGTCACGTGGAAGTTCAGGTGCTGTCCGACGGCCAAGGCAATGCCATCCACCTGGGCGATCGCGACTGCTCCTTGCAGCGCCGTCACCAGAAGGTGCTGGAAGAGGCTCCGGCCCCAGGCATCGATGAGCAGGCCCGCCAGGAAGTCTTCAAGCGTTGCGTCGATGCCTGCATCGAGATCGGCTACCGTGGCGCTGGCACCTTCGAGTTCCTCTACGAGAACGGTCGTTTCTACTTCATCGAGATGAACACCCGTGTTCAGGTGGAGCACCCGGTTTCGGAGATGGTCACCGGTATCGACATCGTCAAGGAGATGCTCAGCATCGCCGCTGGCAACAAGCTGTCGTTCACCCAGGAAGACGTGGTGATCCGCGGTCACTCGCTGGAGTGCCGGATCAACGCCGAAGACCCGAAGAAGTTCATCCCAAGCCCAGGTACCGTCAAGCACTTCCATGCCCCAGGTGGCAATGGCGTGCGGGTCGATTCGCACCTGTACAGCGGCTATTCGGTTCCGCCGAACTATGACTCGCTGATCGGCAAGCTGATCACCTACGGCAAGGATCGCGACGAGGCCATGGCGCGCATGCGCAATGCCCTGGACGAGATCGTCGTCGACGGCATCAAGACCAACATCCCACTGCACCGCGACCTGGTGCGTGATGAAGGTTTCTGCAAAGGTGGCGTCAACATCCATTACCTCGAGCACAAACTGGCTAACCAGGATTGATCTTGAGCTAATGCTGTTGTGAAGAACCCCGGCCTGGTGCCGGGGTTTTTTTTGAGCTATCGCCGTGGTTACACGGCGTCCCCTCGAACTTGTAGCCTCTTAGAGCGAGCAAGTGCTGCGCCCTGCGCAGCTGCCGGGCCGTCTGGCGCTCAGAGCGGCAGCGGCTTGAGCCAGAACGACATGATCTTGGACGATTCCTCCTGCTCATCCAGATCGCGCCAGGCGTGTGAGCTGCGCAAGGATGGCTCGTCAAGAAACCCCCGGTTGCGCCAGAACCCGTGCAGTGGCTTGTAGTCCGTCGGCCTTAGTGGATGACCATTCGGGCGCTCCACCGTGCAGAACGCGCAATAGTCGAATTCAGCCAGCTTGTGCGCATAAGACTCGCGTTCGATGAAAAAGCGCACCCCCAGGCCCCTGCCTCGATAGGCGGGTAGCAACACCGACTCAGCAAAGTAATAAACGCTTGCCGGATCGCGCCCCTGCGCCAGGAACGGCTGCTGCAACTGGCTCGATCCATCGACCAGCGGCAGGCCAAGCGAGGCACCAACCAGCTTGCTATCGTCCAGGGCCAGGACCACCAGACTACGCCCAGAGCGGGCGTAAATGGCCAGGTAGTCGGCCTCAGACTCCAGGGTGCCATCATAGAGGTAGGGAAATTCGCGAAACACCGTCAGGCGCAGGCGAGCGAGGTCATCGATGTAAGGCGCAATCGCGGCGCCGTGCAGCAGGCGGATTTCCATGCGGGGCGGTCGTTTTGTCGATGTGGATGACGTACTCGGCTAAGCCGGGCCTGAGTCAAGACCCTATCATCGCTTGCATGCCCCCTCCTTTCCCGAACACGACAGGAACATTGCCATGACCGCTACTGAACTGGTCAACGCCTACTACCGCGCCCTCAACGCCAAGGACCTGCCAGCCTTGCTCGCCCTGCTCAGCGAAGATGTGATCCATGACATCAACCAAGGCGAGCGGCAGATGGGCAAGCGAGCGTTTGCCGCGTTCTTGGACAACTTCAACCGCTGCTATAGCGAGCGCTTGGCCGATCTGGTGGTCATGGAAAATACCGAAGGCACTCGCGCAGCGGCCGAATTTACCGTGCATGGGGCGTATCTTGCCGATGCCCCTGGGTTGCCCCCGGCCAAAGGGCAGACCTATGTGCTATCGGCCGGGGCGTTCTTCTATATCCACTGCGGCAAGATTGCCCGGATAAGTCATTACTCCAACCTCAATGATTGGCTCGAGCAGGTGGTGTGAGCCCTGCCCCGCGCTGTAGCCCGTGCGCTGTTGATTCAACGCGCGCCAGAGCAAAAACGCCATCTGCCTGGTGCGCCATCATCCACTCTGCCACTAGCAGCAAATCGCACAAACCCCACGCACTCAAGTAAACTGCACCCCTTCGCGCAGCCCAGTGCTGCCCCCAACTCGATTCATCAAAGGTACCCGCCATGCCCTGGCTGCAAGTACGCCTGGCCATCAGCCCAGAACAAGCCGAAACCTACGAAGATGCCCTGCTGGAAGTGGGTGCTGTCTCGGTGACTTTCATGGACGCCGAGGACCAGCCGATCTTCGAGCCGGACCTCAACACCACCCCGCTGTGGTCGCACACCCACCTTTTGGCCTTGTTCGAAGCCGATGCCGAGCCTGAGCAGGTATTCGCCCACCTGCGCCTGCTGACCAACGCCGAACTGCCCGAGCACCACGCCGAGGTGATCGAGGACCAGGACTGGGAACGCAGCTGGATGGACAACTTCCAGCCGATGCGCTTCGGCCGTCGTCTGTGGATCGTGCCGAGCTGGCATGAAGCACCGGAAAAAGATGCAGTGAACCTGCTGCTCGATCCGGGCCTGGCCTTCGGCACCGGCACCCACCCGACCACCGCACTGTGCCTGGAATGGCTCGATGGCCAACAGCTCCAGGACAGCCAGGTGCTGGACTTCGGTTGCGGCTCGGGCATTCTGGCCATCGCCGCGCTGCTGCTCGGCGCCCGCGAAGCGGTCGGCACCGACATCGACGTACAGGCGCTGGAAGCTTCGCGCGACAACGCCGGGCGCAATGGCATAGGCGCAGAGCGCTTCCCGCTGTACCTGCCGGAACACATGCCGGCCATGCAGGCCGACGTGCTGGTCGCCAACATTCTCGCAGGCCCATTGGTGTCGCTGGCCTCGCAATTGTCCGGGCTGGTTCGCCCCGGTGGCCTGCTGGCGTTGTCGGGGATCCTCGCCGAACAAGGTGAGGAAGTCGCCGCAGCCTACGCCAAGGACTTCGACCTGGATCCGATCGCTGAACGCGACGGTTGGGTGCGCATCAGTGGTCGCCGTCGTTCGGCCGGCCTAGAATAATTCCTTGCACAACCCCCGGATTGCCGCATGACCGACAGTTTCGTCACCCAGTGCCCGCATTGCCAGACCAGCTTTCGCGTCACTCATCATCAGTTGAGCGTGGCCCGTGGGGTGGTTCGTTGCGGCCAGTGCCTACAGGTGTTCAACGCCGCCAAGCAGTTGCTTGAGCAGAACCGCGCCGGCACTGCCCAGCCCGCTCCGGCGACGGCCGTCGCGCCGACGCCAGAAGCTGTCGCAGCGCCAGCACCGGCGCCTGTCGACGCGCCAACCGCCGACAACTGGGCGGCCACCTCGCAAGCCCTGGATGACCTCGACCTGGACCAGGCGCTGGCTCATCTGGAGCGCCGTGACCAGCCGGTAGAAGGCCAGGCCGAAGCCCGCAACGATGCGCTGCAAGCCCGGCGTGACGATCACAGCCTGGACGAACACCACGACCAGCCGTTCGGCAATGCCACCGACGAGCCCGCGCAAGAGCTCCCGGCGCTGCTCGAGCCACAGCCGCCGTTGATCGAGGCACAACCGCTGGACCTGGAACCGGCCCCCGGCGAGCGCACCGAGCCAACCCTGAGCCTGGACCTGGAAGCCGACGACGAACCGGCTCGTCAACAACCGACAATTGCCCTGGACGAGCCTGAGCCTGAGCTACATCAGCACGACCGGCTGGCCGCGCGCGATGACGACGAGCTGACGGAAAAAGGCATATCCGCGCTCGACGACGAAATGCGCAGCGAGCACCTCTCGGCCCATGCCGACGACGACCTCGACCCAGCCCACAACGAACGCAACGAACGCATCGAACCCGGCCTCAGTGCCCGCGCCACGCGGCGCAAAGAGCCGTTGATCGATGTGGTCGACGACCCGTTGCAACTGGACTGGCAAAAGCCCAAGGCCAATTGGGCCAAGCGCCTGCTGTGGGGCACCCTGACCTTGCTCGCTGCCGGGCTGCTGGCGTTCCAGTATGTGTGGTTTCATTTCGACGAGATGGCCCGTCAGGATCAGTACCGCCCGTGGTTCCAGCAGCTGTGTCCGCTGGTGGGCTGCCAAGTGCCCACCCGGGTCGATATCGCCCGGATCAAGAGCAGTAACCTGGTAGTACGCAGCCACCCGGACTTCAAAGGTGCCCTGATCGTCGATGCAATCATTTACAACCGCGCGCCATTCTCCCAGCCCTTCCCGCTGCTGGAGCTGCGCTTCGCCGACCTCAACGGTCAATTGATTGCCAGCCGTCGCTTCAAACCCAGCGAATACCTCTCCGGCGAATTGGCCGGTCGCGGCGAAATGCCTAGCCAGACGCCCATCCACATCGCCCTGGATATCCTCGACCCAGGCCCGAAGGCGGTGAACTACAGCCTCAGCTTCCGCTCTCCGGAATAACCACCCCACCCGGTCGCCGGTTTACCGGCGCCGGAGGGCTGTCCCAAACCCAGGGGCATAAGGCCGCAGCTGTTCAGATTTTATCCAGATTCATCTTTATCCGGTCATCGAGAGCGGGTATTATGCCAACCCTTTTTCGAACTCCAATGATTCGGCCCCACAACAGGGAACACCTATGTCGGCGGTACGCATCGGCCCTTATACACTGCGAAACAACCTGATCCTTGCGCCCATGGCCGGGGTTACGGACCAACCTTTCCGCACACTTTGCCAACGCCTCGGCGCAGGCATGGTGGTCTCGGAAATGGTCAGCAGCGACATGAGCCTGTGGGACAGCCGCAAGTCGCGTCTGCGCCGCATCCATGAAGGCGATCCCGAGCCACGCTCGGTACAGATCGCCGGCGGTGATGCGCAGATGATGGCAGCGGCGGCCCTGGCCAATGTCGAGGCGGGCGCCCAGATCATCGATATCAACATGGGCTGCCCGGCAAAAAAAGTCTGCAACAAGGCCGCAGGCTCTGCTTTATTGAGAGATGAAGCCTTGGTCAGCGAGATCCTCCATGCCGTGGTCGGCGCAGTGGAGGTCCCGGTGACGCTGAAGATTCGTACCGGTTGGGACCGGGCGAACAAGAACGGCCTGAACGTGGCGAAGATCGCCGAGCAGGCTGGCATCCAGGCGCTTGCGGTGCATGGCCGCACACGCGCCGACCTGTATACCGGCGAAGCCGAGTACGACACCATCGCTGCGATCAAGCAGGCGGTGTCGATCCCGGTTTTTGCCAACGGCGATGTAACCTCGCCAGAAAAGGCCCGACTGGTGCTCGACGCCACCGGTGCCGACGGCCTGCTGATCGGCCGTGCCGCCCAAGGGCGGCCGTGGATCTTCCGCGAGATCGAGCATTACCTGCGGACCGGCCAACACCTGCCAGCTCCCGAGCTGGACGAGGTGGAACGCATTCTGCTGGAGCACCTGGCCGCGTTGCATGCCTTCTATGGCGATGTGATGGGCGTACGTATCGCCCGCAAGCACGTTGGCTGGTACCTGGCAACACGACCCGGCGGCAAGGAGTTTCGCTCCCGGTTCAACGCTTTGGATGAGACACAAGCGCAGTGCGCCAACGTTCGCGAGTTCTTTCGCGAATGTCGACAGAGCCTTGAAACAAAGGACGAACAAGGGGTGGCCGCATGACGATGATGACCGAGACTTTAGTGAGTGGAACAACGCCCGTGAGCGACAACGCCAACCTCAAACAGCACCTCAATACGCCAAGCGAAGAGGGCCAGACCCTTCGCGACAGCGTCGAGAAGGCGCTGCATAACTACTTCGCCCACCTCGAAGGCGCTTCCGTCACGGACGTGTACAACCTGGTGCTCTCGGAGGTCGAGGCGCCGCTGCTCGAAAGTGTGATGAACTACGTCAAGGGTAACCAGACCAAGGCCAGCGAGATGCTCGGACTCAACCGAGGCACCCTGCGCAAGAAGCTCAAGCAGTACGACTTGTTGTAAAGCCAGAATCCCAATCAGAAAAGGCGGCTCCCGAAGGAGGCGCCTTTTTTGCTGACTCCACCGCGTTATGGAATCCGAAATGACCGACCAGACTACCCGCCTGCCGATCCGCCGCGCCCTGATCAGCGTCTCCGACAAGACCGGTATCCTCGAATTCGCTCGTGAGCTGCAACAGCTCGGTGTCGAGATCCTGTCCACCGGTGGCACCTACAAGCTGCTCAAGGACAACGGCGTCGACGCGGTGGAAGTGGCCGACTACACCGGCTTCGCCGAAATGATGGACGGCCGGGTCAAGACCCTGCACCCGAAAATCCACGGCGGCATCCTCGGCCGTCGCGGCACTGACGACGCCATCATGAACGAGCACGGCATCAAGCCGATCGACCTGGTTGCGGTCAACCTGTACCCGTTCGAAGCCACCATCGCCAAGCCAGGCTGCGACCTGCCGACCGCGATCGAGAACATCGACATCGGCGGCCCGACCATGGTCCGCTCGGCGGCCAAGAACCACAAAGACGTGGCCATCGTGGTCAACGCCAGCGACTACAGCCAAGTACTCGAAAGCCTCAAGGCCGGTGGCCTGACCTACGCCCAGCGCTTCGACCTGATGCTCAAGGCATTCGAGCACACTGCCGCCTACGACGGCATGATCGCCAACTACATGGGCACCATCGACCAGGCCAAAGACACCCTGTCGACGCAAGAGCGCAGCGCCTTCCCGCGCACCTTCAACAGCCAGTTCGTCAAAGCCCAGGAAATGCGCTACGGCGAGAACCCGCACCAGAGCGCGGCGTTCTACGTTGAAGCGAACAAGGGCGAGGCGAGCATCTCGACTGCCGTTCAGTTGCAGGGCAAAGAGCTGTCGTTCAACAACGTCGCCGACACCGATGCCGCGCTGGAATGCGTGAAGAGCTTCGTCAAGCCGGCCTGTGTGATCGTCAAGCACGCCAACCCGTGCGGCGTTGCCGTGGTCCCGGAAAACGAAGGCGGCATCCGCCAAGCCTACGAGCTGGCCTACGCCACCGACACCGAGTCGGCTTTCGGCGGCATCATCGCCTTCAACCGCGAGCTCGATGGCGAGACCGCCAAAGCCATCGTCGAGCGTCAGTTCGTCGAAGTGATCATCGCGCCGAAAATCTCCCAAGCTGCCCGTGACGTGGTCGCGGCCAAGCAGAACGTGCGTCTGCTCGAGTGCGGCGAGTGGCCAGCCGAGCGTGCTGCCGGTTGGGACTTCAAGCGCGTCAACGGCGGCCTGCTGGTACAGAGCCGCGATATCGGCATGATTGGCGCTGACGACCTGAAGATCGTCACCCAGCGCGCGCCGAGCGAGCAAGAAATCCACGACCTGATCTTCGCCTGGAAAGTGGCCAAGTTCGTCAAATCCAACGCCATCGTCTACGCCAAGCAGCGCCAGACCATCGGCGTCGGCGCCGGCCAGATGAGCCGCGTCAACTCGGCCCGTATCGCTGCAATCAAGGCCGAGCATGCTGGCCTGCAGGTGCAGGGTGCGGTCATGGCCTCGGACGCGTTCTTCCCGTTCCGTGATGGCATCGACAATGCAGCTAAAGTCGGTATCACCGCGGTTATCCAGCCAGGGGGTTCGATGCGTGATGCTGAAGTCATCGCCGCTGCCGACGAAGCTGGCATCGCGATGGTATTTACCGGCATGCGCCACTTCCGCCACTGATTTACGACAATCGGCCGCACTGAAGCAGGCATCTGCTGCGTTGGGGCCGGTTCCGCTGATGCTCATTGCCAGAAGGCAACTGCGCTCAGCGCAACCGTCCCCGCCTTGCATCTACCTGCTCCATTGCGACCTCGTACAGCGTGAGGCTTTGCCTCCCGTCCGAAAGAATTCGAGGTTTTGACATGAAAGTTTTGATCATCGGCAACGGCGGCCGTGAGCACGCCCTGGCCTGGAAAGTCGCCCAGGACCCACGCGTTGAGAAAGTCTTCGTCGCTCCCGGCAACGCTGGCACCGCCACCGAAGCCAAGTGCGAGAACGTCGACATCCAGGTCACTGCCCTGGAGCAACTGGCCGACTTCGCCGAAAAGAATGTCCAACTGACCATCGTCGGCCCGGAAGCGCCACTGGTCGCTGGTGTCGTCGACCTGTTCCGCAGCCGCAACCTGGATTGCTTCGGCCCAACCGCCGGCGCCGCCCAGCTGGAAGGCTCGAAGGCCTTCACCAAGGACTTCCTGGCGCGCCACAAGATCCCCACCGCCGACTACCAGAACTTCACCGAGATCGAGCCAGCCCTGGCTTACCTGAAGGAAAAAGGCGCACCGATCGTGATCAAGGCCGACGGCCTGGCCGCCGGTAAAGGCGTGATCGTCGCCATGACCCTGCAGGAAGCCGAAGACGCTGTACGCGACATGCTCGCCGGCAATGCCTTCGGTGAAGCCGGTTCGCGCGTCGTCATCGAAGAATTCCTCGATGGCGAAGAAGCCAGTTTCATCGTCATGGTCGACGGCCACAACGTGCTGCCAATGGCCACCAGCCAGGACCACAAGCGCGTTGGCGATGCCGATAGCGGCCCGAACACCGGCGGCATGGGTGCCTACTCCCCGGCGCCAGTGGTCACTGCCGATGTGCACCAGCGGGTCATGGACCAGGTGATCTGGCCGACCGTGCGCGGCATGGCCGAAGAAGGCAATGTCTACACCGGCTTCCTCTACGCCGGCCTGATGATCGACAAGGCGGGCAACCCCAAGGTCATCGAGTTCAACTGCCGCTTCGGCGACCCAGAAACCCAGCCAGTCATGCTGCGCCTGGAGTCGAGCCTGGTGCTGCTGATCGAAGCAGCGTTCGCCAAGGCCCTGGACAAGGTCGAAGCACAATGGGATCCGCGCCCGAGCCTGGGCGTGGTGCTGGCTGCCGGTGGCTACCCGGGCGACTACGCTAAAGGCGCTGTGATCAGCGGCCTGGACGCTGCCGCCAAGCTGGAAGGCAAAGTGTTCCACGCTGGCACCGCGCTGAAGGATGGCCAAGTCGTGACCAACGGCGGCCGCGTGTTGTGCGCCACTGCCCTGGGCCAGACTGTCGAGGCTGCGCAACAGCAAGCCTATCGCCTGACCAAGGAAGTCAGCTGGGACGGTAGTTTCCATCGCAGCGACATCGGCTACCGGGCCATTGCCCGCGAGCGCGGTGAGCAACAGTAACATTGCATTACCGAATGGCCGTGAAGCCCCTGGCGCACGGCCTTCGGCTCGTCGACAAGGCCCCGATGGGCCTTGCCTTCGCCTTGGCGCGCCGCGCATAGTTGTTATCCGGCACATTAGCTAAGAAGGGATTTCGTCGTGCGTCGGCTTCGGATTGCCACTGCCCTTATCGTCAGCCTGCTGACCTTGCTCTGCCTGCTCCCGGCTTCGGCCGATCAAGGCGGTGGTTGGACGGTGCTGCTCGACGAACAGGCCAACCTGCAATTGAGCGATGTGCGCTCGGACCGCTACCGCAACCAATTCAGTCCCTTGCAGCTCAACGAGCTACAAGCCTCCGCCGCCGATCAAGCGCTCTGGCTGCACTATCGCCTGGAGCCCGGTGAGCAAGAACGCCTGCTGCGGGTATTCGCCCCAGACCTGTCGCGCCTAGACCTCTACGCACTGGACGGCGAAAAGCTGCTGCGTCAACTGCAACACGGGCAACAGGCCGGCGATGCCAGCCCGACCCTGCGCGGCAGTGATCACGTGTTACCGCTACCCAATAGCAGCCAGCCGCTGGATATCTACCTGCGCCTGGTCTCGGAACATCAACTGCGTCCCGCGATCAGCCTGGAGACCGCCGCCTCGGCCGCGACCGACCAGACCCGCCCCTTGTTGTTCGGCCTGCTGTTCGGCGGGCTGGTGATGCTGATCCTGCACAACCTGATTCGCTTCTTCTACAGCCGCTCCAGTACCACCCTGATCCTGGCGCTGTATCACGGCCTGATGCTGCTCAGTGGGTTGATCCTGCTCAACCTCAGCGGGCCCTGGTGGCACCTGTGGCATAGCGCCCAGACCCCAGCCGCCTATTTGACCCTGGTGATGGCGGGCCTGGCCGGCTTGTATTTCACCCAGCACTTCTTCAGCCCCTGTGGCTCGCCGCGGCTTAACCGGCTACTGCAAGGCGAGATGCTGGTGGCTGCCGTCAGCGGCCTGGTGCTGCTGTTCGTCGACACCTTGCCGCTGAACCTGATGACCTACGCCCTGCTCGCCGTGGGCAGCGTGAGCATGCTGCTGGTCAGCAGCTATCACTGGTACAAAGGCTACGGCCCGGCGCGCCTGTTTGCCCTGGCGATGCTGGTGTTCAACCTGGGCGGCCTGGTGCTGCTGCCGGCCCTGCTGGGCCTGACCCGAACCTCGACGCCCTGGTTGCTGTGCATCCTCATGGCCTTGACGGTAACCAGTGGCCTGCTGCTCAACCTGGCGGTCAGCGAGCGCCTGCGCAAGATCAGCGAGGAGCGCTTCCGCGCCAGCCGCGCACTGGCCGCCAGCGATGCCGAGATCAACGCCAAGGCCGAATTCCTGGCCAAGATCAGCCACGAGATTCGCACCCCGATGAACGGTGTGCTGGGCATGACCGAACTGCTGCTCGGCACGCCGCTGTCGGTCAAGCAACGCGACTACGTGCAGACCATCCACAGCGCCGGCAACGAGCTGCTGACGCTGATCAACGAGATCCTCGACATCTCCAAGCTGGAGTCGCGGCAGATCGAGCTGGACGATGTGCAGTTCGACCTCAATGCACTGATCGAAGATTGCCTGAACATCTTCCGGGCCAAGGCCGAACAACAGAATATCGAGCTGATCAGCTTTACCCAGCCGCAAGTCCCTCGGGTTATCAGCGGCGACCCGACGCGGCTGCGCCAGGCCCTTTCGAGCCTGCTGGAAAATGCCCTGAAAAACACCGAGCAAGGCGAGATCCTGCTGGTGGTGGCGCTCGACCAACGTGCCGACCAGCCACGCCTGCGCATTGCCGTGCAGGATAGCGGTACAGCCATGCCCCAAGCCGAGCGCGAAGCGCTGCTGCAGGCCGAATTGCACAGCCACCAGTTCCTTTCCAGCAACAAGCTCGGTGGCCACCTGGGCCTGGTGATTGCCAAGCAGCTGATCGGCCTGATGCAGGGCGAGTTCGGCATCAAGAGCAGCAGCAACATGGGCAACACCCTGTGGCTGACCTTGCCACTTGACCCCTCGCGCCTGGAGCAACCACCGGCCGACCTCGACGGCCCGCTGCGCGATGCGCGGGTGTTGGTGGTGGACGACAACGACACTTGCCGCAAGGTGCTGGTGCAGCAGTGCAGCGCTTGGGGCATGAATGTCAGTGCCGTGCCCTCGGGCAAGGAAGCGCTTGCCCTGCTGCGCACCAAGGCGCATTTGCGCGACTACTTCGATGCGGTGCTGTTGGACCAGAACATGCCCGGCATGACGGGTATGCAGTTGGCGGCGAAGATCAAGGAAGACCCAAGCCTTAACCACGACATCCTGGTGGTGATGCTCACCGGTATCAGCAATGCGCCGAGCAAAGTGATTGCCCGCAACGCCGGCGTCAAACGCATCCTGGCCAAGCCGGTGGCCGGCTATACCTTGAAAACCACCCTGGCCGAAGAGCTGGCCCAGCGGGGGCGCGAACAGGCGATCCCAGCAGTGTTCGCCGCACCTACGCCAGCGGTGGAACTGCCGGTCGATTTCCATGTGCTGGTGGCCGAGGACAACAGCATTTCGACCAAGGTCATCCGCGGCATGCTCGGCAAGCTCAACCTGGAGCCGGACACCGCCAGTAATGGCGAAGAAGCCCTGCGCGCGATGAAGGCACGGCGCTATGACCTGGTGCTGATGGACTGTGAAATGCCGGTACTCGATGGTTTCTCCGCGACCCAGCAGTTGCGTGCCTGGGAGGCCGAGAATCAGCGCCAGCGCACGCCGGTGGTGGCCCTTACCGCGCACATTCTCAACGAGCACAAGGAACGCGCGCGCCTGGCCGGGATGGATGGGCATATGGCCAAGCCGGTGGAATTGTCGCAGTTGCGCGAGCTGATCCAGTATTGGGCGGGCCAGCGTGAGGCCAAGTCCGACACACTGCATACCTCATGATGACAATGTGGGCTCTATCGCGGGGCAAGCCCGCTCCCACGAGGACCTTGTAGTCACCCTGCGTCTGCGTGGGAGCGAGCTTGCCCCGCGATAGCGCCCGCACTGCTCAACGCGCTCAGGCCTTCACAGCTGATACACTTCCTCGCACCCTCCCCCGCCATGGACCTCGGCCATGCTCCATGAGTTGTTCAGCGTCTACCTGAAAATGCTCGTGCTCTACAGCCCGTTCTTCGTGCTGTCCTGCTTCATCAGCCTGACCCGCGGTCACTCCAGCAAAGAGCGCAAGCAGCTGGCCTGGCGCGTGGCCATTGCCGTGTTGATCGCCAGCGTCCTGCTGTACTTGTTCGGGCGGGTGATTTTCGGCGTGTTCGGCATCACCGCCGACGCCTTTCGCATCGGCGCTGGCAGCGTGCTGTTCATCTCGGCGCTGGGCATGGCTCAAGGCAAGCCGGCGGTGCAGGCCGATAACGTCCAGCAGGATGTGACCATCGTACCGCTGACAATCCCCCTGACCGTCGGCCCCGGTACCATCGGCGCGCTGCTGGTGATGGGCGTCGGCCAGCCGCACTGGGACGACAAGCTGCTGGCCATCGTCAGCATTACCCTGGCCAGCTTCACCGTCGGCCTGGTGCTCTATTTGTCCCACCGCATCGAGCGGATCCTCGGCGACCAGGGCTTGCAGATCGTCAGCCGGCTGATGGGGCTGTTCGTCTGCGCCCTGGCGGCGCAGATCATTTTCACCGGGATCAAAGGTTACCTGATGTCCTGAACCCCATCAGGGTTTTTCGCCATACCAGCGCGGGGTGTACACCCACTCACCACCACCGTCACGCCCGAAGGTACAGGTCAGCGACGAGCCGATCAGCACCATGGTGCGCATGTCGACCATTTCCGGCTGCAGCTCGGCGAGGGTCACCACCCGTAGCGTCTGCCCTGGCCGGCCAATGTCGCGCCCCAGCACTACCGGCGTCTGCCCCTGGCGATGGCGACGGACGATATCCAGGGCCACACCCAGTTGGGTCGGCCTGGACTTGGAGATCGGGTTGTAGAACGCCAAGACCAGATCGGCCTGAGCGGCCAGGTCCAGACGCTTCTCGATGATCGACCAGGGCTTGAGGTTGTCGGACAGCGACATCACGCAAAAATCGTGGCCCAACGGCGCTCCCGCTTGCGCGGCGGTGGCCAGCGATGCCGAGACGCCTGGGAGAATCTCCAGATCGACCCGATGCCAGGCCGGATCGCTGGACTCGTGCAGCGCTTCAAGCACCGCCGCAGCCATGGCGAACACGCCCGGATCACCCGACGACACCACCACCACCGAACGCCCGGAAGCGGCCAGCTCGAACGCATGCCGGGCACGCTGCATTTCTTCGCGGTTATCGGTGCAGTGCAGCACCTGATCAGCGCGGAACGGGCCAGCCATGCGCACATAGGTTTCATAACCCAGCACATCCTCGGCCCGCGCCAGCTCGGCCTTGACCGCCGGCACCATCAGCTCGGCCGCGCCTGGGCCGAGGCCAATCACCGCCAGCCGGCCCCGTGCTCGCCCGAGCTTGGCGACCTCGATGGGTGCTGGGGTCGCGGCGATTACCACGTTTGAAACTGCCAGCGTCTGCGCCTCAGGCAAGACGTGCGCGACCATGCTCTGCAGGCTGCCGGCTGGCGCCGCGAAACGCAGCGGTACGTCCAGGGCGCGCGCAGCTTGGTGCAGCGCGGGGGCAGCCATATCCTGCTCACTGGCCAGCAAGCAGGCCAAAGCTTGCTCGGCGATGTTGGCTTCGGCCAGCGCCGCGCGCACTTCAGTGGTAAGGTCCGCCTGGGTGGCGCTGACCGCCACCAGCACCGAGCGCGAGTGGATCAGCAGCTCATCGCGATGGTCCGGGCGGGCTTGGTAGCCCACATGGATAGTGCGCTGCGCGTGAGCATCAGCCGGCAGCTGCGCGTGCGCCAGCCACGGCGCATCGCCTTCGATGCGCACGCTCTGGCCGGCCAGCAGATCAGAAACGAACCGCTTGCCCTGCTCCAGATCGGCCAGGGTGTAACCCTCTGGCGGGTTGAGCAGGCAGGTGCCGAAGCGCAGCTCACCACTGGTGGTGATGGCAGGCGCCACACCCAGCGCCTCGCCGATCTCCCGCGCCATGAGGTTGACCCCGCCCAGGCCGCCGAGCAGCGGTACCACTGCACTGCCATCTTCGGCCACGGCCAGCACGGGCGGCTCGACGTCCTTTTCGCTGAGCAGGCAAGCCAGGGTGCGAATCACGATACCCGCCGCGCACAGGGCAATGATCGGCGTGTCCTGCTGATACAGGCCACGCAGCGTCTCGCCAAAGGATTCATACAGGCTGTCGACCGCCTCGACCCGACCGCGCAGGCCGTGAAGGGTGGCCTGTGGATAAAGCTGCTGGATCCGCTGCGCGGTGGCCAGGCTGCCAGCGCCGAGGATGACGATTGCGGGGGCCTTGCGCATGTTCATCCCTGCCATTTTTCCCCCGGCACGATGATCAGCGAGAAGTATGGCGAAGACTGCGGGTCGACCTCTTGCAGCGGGACGATCTTCTGGTTGGCCATGGTCGCGCGTTCAACGTACAGCGCACGCCCTTGCAGACCGAGCTCGCCAAGCACCTGGCGGACCTTGGGCAAGTTACGCCCCAGTTTCATCACCACCGCCGCATCGGCATCGGCCAGCCGGCGCTTGAGTTCTTCGGCAGGCAGCACGCCAGACAGCACGGTCAGCGTCTGGTTGCGGTAGACCAGCGGCGCACCCAGCACCGAAGCACCACCGAGCATCGAACACACGCCCGGGATCACTTCGGCCTCATAACGCTGGGCCAGGCGATCATGCAGGTACATGTACGAGCCATAGAAGAACGGATCACCCTCGCAGATCACCGCCACATCCCGGCCGGCATCCAGATGCGCGGCCACTTGTTGGCCGGCTTCATCGTAGAAATCGCTGATCACCTGCTCGTAGGACAACGGCGCCGGTAACACTTCGGTGGTTACCGGGTACACCAGCGGCAGCAGGGTCTGCTCGGCTTGCAGGTGCGCCTCGATGATGCCAAAGGCATTGCCGCGCTTGCCCTTGGCGACGAAGTACGCCACCACCGGCGCCTCGCGCAGCAGGCGCAGGGCTTTGACGGTGATCAGTTCAGGATCGCCAGGGCCTACGCCCAGGCCGAGAAGACGTCCACGCGCCTGCATCATTCGACCTCCGTGGCCAGTGCGTTGACCGCCGCCGCCGCCATGGCGCTGCCACCCAGTCGGCCCTGCATGATCACGAACGGCACCCCACGGCTGTCTGCAGCCAGCATGGCCTTGGATTCGGCGGCGCCGACGAAGCCCACCGGGAAGCCCAGGATCAGTGCTGGTTTCGGCGCGCCGGCATCGATCATTTCCAGCAGGTAGAACAGTGCGGTCGGCGCGTTGCCAATCACCACCACGCTGCCTTCCAGGTGCGGCCGCCACAGTTCCAGGGCCACCGCCGAGCGCGTGTTGCCCTGTGCTTTGGCCAGGTCGGGCACGCTCGGGTCACGCAGGGTGCAGATCACCGGATTGTTGGCCGGCAGCCGCGCGCGGGTGATGCCTTCGGCGACCATATGCGCGTCGCACAGGATTGGCGCGCCCTTGGCCAGGGCTTCACGCCCCGCCGTACCCGCACCTTCGGAGAATTGCAGGCCGTCGATGGCCTCGACCATGCCGCAGGCGTGGATCACCCGTACAGCGAGTTTTTCCAGGTCAGCGGGGATCCGCTCGAGCCTGGCTTCCTCACGGATGATCCGGAAGGAATTGCGATAGATCTCCTGACCATCGCGGATGTAGTCAATCATCAAGGTGCTCCGTGGGCAGGTCGAGCATGGCGCCTGCTTCTTTCAAGGTAAGGTCGCTGGCGCGCAGGGCTCCGAAGCCCGGCAGGCGCGCATCGCGCAGATAAAGGTCATAGCGGCCCGGCGCGCGGGCCAGCAGGGTGGCCGGGGCAACATGGGCCGCGGCGCAGGATCGGCTGCAGCCGGACAGGTGCACACTGGCCAGCGCGCCAGCAGGCAACCCGCTGGCCAGGGTGAGGGCATCGCTCTTGGTGTCGGCCTGGGCTTTGGCGCAGCCGCTGGAGCCGGTGCAGGCGGTGAGGCGCGCCAAGGGCTGCGCTGCATCGCAAAGCAGACCGAGGACTTTGAGCTCGGCTTGGGCGGCGTCGATCTGCGCGGGGTCGATATTGGTCAGTACCGCGCTCTGCCAGGGGCTCAGGCGCAGTTGACCGTCGCCTGCCTGGCGCGCAATACGGGCAACACCGCGCAGCATGGCGGGGGTCAAGCGGCCCAGGGGCGGGGCGATGCCCAGGGCCAGGCCCTGCCGTTGCGTCAGCCTGCCCAACCAGCCCGTGCGGATCGCTGAACGCTGCCAGCCAAGCACCGCGGCGTCGCGACGGATCTCAAGCCCCAGTCCGGCGATGAAGCGCTCGGCCGGACAGGTTTCGAGCAACTGGCGCATCCGCGATTGCTCAGGGCTGGCCAAGTCGAGGAAGCGCTCCAGTACCGCACGGGTCAGCGCCAGCCCAGCCTGCACAGGGACCGCACCCAGTGCCCGGCTTGGGCACCCTGCCAGGCCGAATGCCAGCCAACGCTCGCCATCGAGCTCAACCGCCGAGAGCCACAGGTCATGCGGGTGTTCAAGCATCGCCAGGCCTTCGCCGCCATCGAGCTGCACGGCAAACTTGGCCGACAGCTGGTGCAAACGCGGGGTGCTTTCGAGCATCTGCAAAATCTGCGCAGCGAGCGGCTGGGTATCGACGAGCATGAGCGGATCGAGGCCGGCCAATGGGCTGAGCATCACGTTGCGCACATCGTCGCCCGCGGCTTCACGCGGGCCGAGGCCGGCTGCGAGCAGGTGCTCGATCAGCTCGCGATGCTGCGCGCCAATGCCGCGAATCTGCAGGTTGGCGCGGTTGGTCGCCTCGATCACGCCGCCGGCAAATCGCTCTGCCGCCGCAGCGACGGCATCGGCCTGGTCGGCCAGCAGCACACCACCGGGCAGCTTGATCCGGCAGATACCGCCATCGCGCGCGGCAACGATACGCCACAACCCCGGGCAGGCCGAGGGGCGGGGCGAAATGGCGGGGGGCAGGGACGGGTTCAAGAGGGCATCCGGCAATCGTCAAAGTGCGCTTGAGTGTAGAAGGCGCGGTATTATGCCTGCTTTGTCCGGCGGCATGAAAAACCGGCGGTCGAAGATCGTATGGAATTCAGGGGCAGCTTCGCGCCCCAAAATGATGGAAGTGAAATTAATGGCCCCGTGGCTGACAGTAGTAGGTATCGGTGAAGACGGTTTCAGCGGCCTGGGCAAACCCGCCCGGCGTGCTCTGCTGGGCGCCTCGCGGATCTTCGGCAGCCCACGCCAGTTGGCCTTGCTGCCACGCTGTGTGAACGGCGAACGCGTGCAGTGGCCGAGCCCCTTCTCACTGGCGCCCGTGCTGGCCCAAAGCGGCGAACCGGTGTGCGTCCTGGCCAGCGGCGACCCGATGTTCTACGGCGTCGGTGCCAGCCTGGCGCGGCAGGTTCCTGCCGAGCACATGCGCGTGCTCAGTACGCCCTCCTCCTGCGCCCTGGCCGCTGCCCGCCTCGGCTGGCCATTGCAGGAGGTGCACATTCTGTCGATCGTCGCCCGCCCTTTGGCCGCAATCAATGCCCAGCTCTTTAGCGGCGTGCGCCTGCTGGTGCTGAGCAACGATGGCGACAGCCCGGCGCAGATCGCCGCACTGCTACGCGAACGCGGCTTTGGCCCAAGCCGGATGCACGTCCTCGAGCACCTCGGCGGCCCTGAAGAGCGTCAGCTCAGCGGCACCGCTGAAGACTGGCCGCATGCCCACAGCGCCGCCCTCAACCTGGTGGCCATCGAGTGCCTGGCAACGCCCGACGCACCGCGTTTGTCGACAGCCTGCGGACTGCCCGACAGCGCCTTTCGTCACGATGGCCAGCTGACCAAGCGCGATGTCCGCGCCATCACCCTCGCCCGCCTGGCCCCGCAGCCCGGCGAGCTGCTGTGGGATGTCGGCGCTGGCTGTGGCTCGATCGGCATCGAATGGATGCGTGCCCACCCCAGCTGCCGGGCATTGGCGATCGAGGCCGACGAAGGCCGCCAAGAGTTTATCGAACACAACCGCGACGCGCTCGGCGTGCCTGGCCTGCAACTGATCTGCGGCAAGGCTCCGCAAGCCTTGGTCGAGCTGGAACGGCCCGATGCCATTTTCATCGGCGGCGGCGTCACCCGCGACGGCGTGTTGCCGCTGTGCTGGGAGCGCCTGCGCCCCGGCGGCCGGCTGGTGGCCAACGCGGTGACCTTGCAAAGCGAAGTGGCCCTGGCGCAGTTTCGCCAGCAGCATGGCGGCGAGCTGACCCGCATCCATGTCGCCCAGACGCAACCCTTGGGCAGCTTCGATACCTGGCGCCAGGCCTTGCCGATCACCCTGCTCGACGTGGTGAAACCCCTCGATGCGTGAAGAGACCCGCGAACAACCCGCGCCTCTGCGCAGCGGCCTGACCACCGGCAGCTGCGCGACCGCCACCAGCTTGGCTGCTGCCCGGCTGCTGTTGACCGGGCAGCGCCATGACGCCGTAGCCATCACCCTGCCCAAGGGCAAGCAAGTACAGATGCGCCTGGAGTTCTGTCGACGCGATGGCGAGCGCGCCGAGGCCGGCACCCTGAAAGATGCCGGCGACGATCCCGACGTCACCCACGGCGCCCTGCTCTACAGCCAGGTGCGCCTGCTCGATGCACCGGGCATCCGTTTCGTCGCCGGCATCGGCGTCGGCACTGTCACCCGCCCAGGGCTGGTGCTGGCGGTAGGGGAACCGGCGATCAACCCGGTGCCTCGCCGGATGATCACCGAGCACCTGCAACAGCTGGCCAGCGATTGCGCCTACAGCGGCGGTTTCGAGGTTACGGTGAATGTGCGCGATGGCGATCAACTGGCGCTGAAAACCATGAACCCACGACTAGGTATTCTCGGCGGCCTGTCGATCCTCGGCACCAGCGGGATCGTCCGGCCGTTCTCCTGCTCGGCCTACATCGCCTCGATCCACCAGGGCATCGATGTCGCCCACACCAATGGCTACACGCACATCGCTGCCTGCACCGGCAATGCCAGCGAGGACACCATGCGCCGGGTCTACAACCTGCCGGAGATCGCCCTGATCGAGATGGGCGACTTCGTCGGCGCGGTACTCAAGCACCTGCGCAAAGTGCCGGTGGCGCGTCTGAGCCTGTGCGGTGGTTTTGGCAAGATCAGCAAGCTCGCCGCCGGGCACATGGACCTGCACAGCCGCCACTCGAGTATCGACCTGCCGCAACTGGCCGGCTGGGCGCGGGAGATTGGCGCCGATCAAACCCTGCAAGAGGCGATCATTGCCGCCAATACCAGCCAGCAAGCGTTGGCCCTGGCCCATGCAGCAGGGATCGAACTGGGCGACGCGGTGTGCGCCCATGCCCAGGCGTTCGCCCGCAGTGTGGTCCCGGCTCAGGTGCACGTCGAAGTCTTCGCCATCGACCGCCAGGGCGGTATCGTTGGCCAGGCAGGTGTGCAATGAGCGAACGCATCTTGCTGCTAGGCGGCGTCACCGAGGCCTTGGCAATCGCCCGGCGCCTGGGCCCCGAGCACGTCTATAGCCTGGCCGGCATCGGCCGTGTGCCGCAGGACCTGGCCTGCACGGTGCGGGTCGGCGGCTATGGCGGTGCCCAAGGGCTTGCCGCCTATTTGCAAGAGGCGCGCATCACGCTGCTGATCGACGCCACCCATCCCTACGCCGCCCAGATCAGCCACAACGCAGCTCGCGCGGCGCAGACGGCGGGCATCCCGTGCTGGGCCTTGCGCCGCCCTGCGTGGCAGGCGCAGCCCGGTGATGACTGGCGTGAGGTGGCGGACTGGGCTGAGCTGATGCAAGCGCTCGAACCCTTCGCGCGCCCGCTGTTCACCCTGGGCCGCGAGCCCTTGCAGCATCTGGACGAAATCCCCGCGCAGCAGTTCTGGACCTTGCGCGCCCTCGACGCCTGCCCTGGCAATGATCGCTGCGAGGTCATCGGCGCCCGCGGTCCTTTCCAGATTGCCGATGAACGCGCACTGTTCGCACGACGGCGCATCGATGTGCTGGTCAGTAAGAACAGCGGCAGCGTGGCCACAGAACCAAAGCTTGAGGTGGCGCGCGAGCTGGGCGTGCCTGTGCTGGTGCTCAAGCGGCCGGTGTTACCGGCTGTGGATCGCGAGTTCAGCCAGATCGAATCGTTGCTGACGGCGCTAGCCCTTTGACAGGTGCACCCGAAACGTATATCCCGTTGACATATACCCAACCGACCATAAACTTCAGACATACATTGGCGCTTCCATGGAGGCTCGATATGGACCAAGGTGCAGTCTTCAAGAGCAATCGTAGTCAGGCCATTCGCTTGCCTAAATCTGTAGCCCTTCCTGAAGAAATTACCCGAGTGGACATCGTCGCGATTGGTCGTACCCGCATCATTTCTCCTGCCGGTGAATCCTGGGACAGCTGGTTCGAGGGCGATGACGTGAGCGCAGATTTCATGGCCCAGCGAGAACAACCTGCCGACCAGGAGCGCGAAGGATTCTGATGCTCAGGTACATGCTCGATACCAACATCTGTATTTTCACTATCAAGAACAAGCCGCAAGCCGTGCGCGATGCATTCAATCGCCATCACGGCCAACTGGCTATCAGCACGGTCACATTGATGGAGCTGGTCTACGGTGCGGAAAAATCTGCTGCCCCGGAACGTAACCTGGCGGTTGTCGAGGGCTTCGCCGCACGCTTGGAGGTCCTCGACTACAACAGTCATGCGGCAGCACAGAGTGGTCAACTGCGCGCAGAACTTGCTCAGGCTGGGACACCCATCGGGCCCTATGACCAGATGATCGCGGGCCACGCCCGAGCGTGCGGGCTTATTTTGGTGACAAACAATCTGCGTGAGTTTCAGCGTGTACCGGGCCTCAGAGTCGAAGACTGGGTGACATCGATCTAGCTTTTCGCAGGTTTCTCCCTACGGAATATTCAGAGATTTCAGCCCCCTCATACCGTACAAGCAGATGGCCCTGTGCCTGCAATCTGCCGTAAACTCCGCCCTCCTCTCCTGGAAGGCCCACCCATATGGAAATGCAATGGTGGATCTGGCTCGTCTTCGGCGTGGCCCTGATCCTGCTCGAACTGGTCCTGCCCACGTTCTTCATTCTCTGGTTCGGCATCGGTGCCGTGCTGGTGTCGCTGATTGCCCTGCTCGCGCCAAACCTGCAGTTGGATATGCAGGTGCTGCTGTGGGTGCTGTTTTCCTCTGTCACCACCGTTCTGTGGTTCAAGCTATTTCGGCGCAAGAAGGCCGATGTGCGCTGGACCGCCGATAGCGTGATTGGTGAAGTCGGCTTGCTCACCGCCAGTGTCTCTGAGTTCCAGAAAGGCCGAGTGCGCTTCCAGAAGCCGATCCTCGGCAACGAAGAATGGACCTGCATCGCTGACAGCGACATCGCCGCTGGCGAGCGCGTGCGCCTGACCGCCATCGAAGGCAACACCGCCCGGGTCAGCCGGGCCTGAATCCGTACTAAAAGGAAGTTCGTAGCATGACCAGTCTTATCGTCGTCGGCACCCTCGCCGTGTTCGTTCTCATCACCGTGTTCAAAGGGGTGCGCATCGTGCCTCAGGGCGAGGAGTGGATCGTCGAGCGCCTGGGGCGCTACCACAGCACCCTCAAGCCCGGCCTGAATATCGTCATCCCGTACATGGACGTGGTCGCCTACCGCCTGCCGACCAAAGACATCATCCTCGATGTGCAGCAGCAGGAAATCATCACCAAGGACAACGCGGTGATCGTCGCCAACGCCCTGTGCTTCGCCAAGGTGGTCGACCCGCAAAAAGCCTCCTACGGCGTGCAGAATTTCTCCTTCGCCGTGACCAGCCTGACCATGACTTCGCTGCGGGCTATCGTCGGCGCGATGGATTTGGACGAAGCATTGTCCAGCCGCGAGCAGATCAAGGCACGCCTGCGCGAGGCGATGTCCGAACAGACCGAAGACTGGGGCGTGACCGTGCGCTCGGTAGAGATCCAGGACATCAAGCCGTCCGAGAACATGCAGATGGCCATGGAGCGCCAGGCGGCTGCCGAGCGTGAGCGTAAAGCCGATGTAACCCGTGCCGAAGGCGCCAAGCAGGCGGCGATTCTGGAAGCCGAAGCCCGCCTGCAATCGGCCAAGCTGGATGCCGAGGCGCAGATCAACCTGGCAGAAGCGTCGGCGCGGGCGATTTCGCTGGTACGCGATGCAGTAGGGACGGAGACCACCCCGGCCATGTACCTGCTCGGTGAGCGCTACATTGGCGCGATGGAGAATCTGGCCGGCAGCGACAACGCCAAGGTTGTGGTGTTGCCTGCGGATCTGCAAGAGACCGTGCGCGGGTTGCTTGGGCGCAAGGCCTAAGACACCCCGACAACTCGGCTCCTACAGGCACAGCATCGAGCGCAAGATCAATGCGATACCTGTGGGAGCGGGTTTACCCGCGAAGGGCCACGCTGCGGCCCCAAAGCAAACGACACCGACTGGAAGGTATCGGGCCTGCCGATACGGCAACACTCACCTCATGCCTGCGGCACTTCACCGCACCCCAGCATTTTTACCTATACTCCGCCGTACAATACCCGCCACGATTCCTGACCGGATCTCTCCATGCCCCCACGTCGGCACATCGCCTGGATAGCCTGCCTTGCAGTGCTGTTCAATTTGCTGGCCATGCCGCTGTCGTCGGCCGCGCCCAAGACCGCGGCCGAGCAGCTGCTGTGGGGGGCTTTCTGTTCCAGCATGGGCGCCAAAGCCAAGCTCGATGTAAAGGCCCTGGCCAAGATCGATCTCGGCGATCAAGGCGACGCGCACGCCAACATGCAGCACTGCTGGTGCTGCTCGGGCGCAGCGCCGCTACTGGCCCTACCCGGCCAGCCGCCACAGTTGCACAGCCCGGCGCACCTGAGCATTGGCCAACTACCCAACCTCGCCCGCTATCAACCTACGCCTCGCCAGCTCTGGCCGGCGTTAAACCCGCGTGCCTCTCCGCTGGCCTGAGTTCTCGACGCTATCGCCCTGAACCTGCACAGATCGGAGATCTCATTCCATGCTCAAGCAAGCCCTCGTCCTGGCCGCCCTGCTATTGCCCGGCGCCTTCGCCAACGCCCATGAATACTCCCAGGGCGACCTGCACATCGCCCACCCGTGGTCGCTGGAACTGCCGCCCAACGCGCCCAACGTGGCGGCCTATTTCGTCGTGCACAACAACGGCAAGCAGGATGATCGCCTGCTCAGCGTCGCCAGCCCGATCAGCGATGATGCGCAACTGCACGAGCACGCCAAGACCGCCGAAGGCCTGATGAAAATGCAGCAGGTGCCCAGCGTGGCGATCCCGGCAGGCCAGGACCTGGTATTCGCCCCCAGCGCCTACCACGTGATGCTCATGCAGCCCAAGGACCGCAGCCTGCTCAGCGACGGCAAACGCTTCCCGCTGACCCTGCACTTCGAAAAGGCCGGTGACATCACCGTGCAGGTCGCGGTGCAGAAACAACCACCGACCGACCAGCCAGAGCACCAGCACGCGCACTGATCGCTGACAGGCACTCGCCATGAGCGTGCTGCGCGAACGGACCATCCGCCGTACCACCCGCCCTGATCGCAGGCGCGCCGGTGGCGGCTGGCTGAGCCTGTTCGCCATGTGGATGATCTTCATCGGCCCACTGGTTTCCCAGTCGATGCCGATGGATCACCACGCCGGCATGAATATGCCGATGGACATGAGCATGTCCGCCGGCCACAGCCATGCCGACGCCGGGCACCATGGCCATGGCAGCGATGGCGAGCTGCACGCGCTGTGGGAAAAATGCGGCTATTGCAGCCTGCTGTTCAACTGCCCAGCCTTGCCGCAAACCTTCAGTCCGCTCAACGCCAGTAGTACCCCGCCCGCCCCACCCCTGCATGCGCTTACCCGCCAGGGCCACGCCGGTCAGGCCGTCTTCCCTGGTGCGCGCAGTCGCGCCCCGCCCTTCTTGTCGATCGACGTCTGAACACCTATTGACCGCACGGAGCCAGGAGGCTTCGCGCCCACTCATGACTGATCGACTGGAATCATTATGTCCGGCTGCACCCCTGTTTTTGCCCTGTCCCTGCGCGGGACCATCGCCGTGCTCTGCGGCTCGCTGCTGGCCCCCCTGGCGCTGGCGGCCGAGCCCGGCCACGAAGGCCATGAGCACGATTCTGCCGAGCTCAGCCCGACGGTAATCACCGCTGTCGCGCCCAGCTCGCCGCTGACCATCGTCACCAACCCCAAGGACCCACGCCAGCCAGTACCGGCCAGCGACGGCGCCGATTACCTGAAGACCATCCCGGGCTTCTCGGCGATTCGCTCCGGTGGCACCAATGGCGATCCGGTGTTGCGCGGCATGTTCGGCTCGCGCCTGAACATCCTCACCAACGGCGGCGTGATGCTCGGCGCCTGCCCCAACCGAATGGACGCCCCGACCTCCTACATTTCGCCGGAAACCTACGACCGCCTGACCGTGATCAAAGGCCCGCAAAGCGTGATCTGGGGGCCGGGCGGTTCGGCGGGGACCATCCTCTTCGAACGCGAGCCGGAACGCTTCGGCACGCTCGGCAGCCGGGTCAACGCCAGCCTGCTGGCCGGTTCCAACGGCCGCTTCGACAAAGTCCTCGACGCAGCCGCCGGCAACAGCCAGGCCTATGCGCGCTTTGTCGGCAACCAATCGCGCTCCGACGACTATCAAGACGGCAACGGCGACAGCGTGCCCTCGCGCTGGGACAAGTGGAACGGCGACGTCACCCTCGGCTGGACCCCGGACGCCGACACCCTGCTCGAACTCACCGCCGGCAAGGGCGATGGCGAGGCGCGCTACGCCGGGCGTGGCATGGACGGCTCGCAGTTCAAGCGCGAAAGCCTTGGCTTGCGTTTCGAGAAATCCAACCTCGGCGAGGTGCTCGACAAGATCGAGGCGCAGGTCTACTACAACTACGCCGACCACGTGATGGACAACTACAGCCTGCGCACACCGTCAGGCAGCGGCATGATGGGCATGCCGATGGTCAGCAACGTCGACCGTCGCACCCTGGGCGCGCGGATCAAGGCCACTTGGCGCTGGGCCGATGTGCAGTTGATCAGCGGCATCGATGCCCAGACCAACGAGCACCGCAAGCGCGGCGGCATGGGCGTCGATGCGCACAAGGGCCAGTCATGGACCAAGGATGCCGACTTCCATAACTATGGGCTGTTCAGCGAACTGACCTGGTACGCCACAGGCGCTGACCGTCTGATTACCGGTGCGCGCCTGGACCGCGCCTCTGCCCGCGATTTCCGCCAGACCAGCGCCACCGGCGGCGACACCCGCGCCGACACCCTGCCCAGCGGTTTCGTGCGCTATGAGCATGATCTGGCGGCGCTTTCGGCAACCACTTACATCGGCCTCGGCCATGCCCAGCGCTTCCCCGATTACTGGGAGCTGTTCTCGCCCAAGCAAGGCCCGGCCGGTGCAGCCAATGCCTTTGACGGCATCAAGCCGGAGAAGACCACCCAGCTCGATTTCGGTATCCAGTACCGCGACGAGCGCATGGAGGCCTGGGCCTCGGGCTATGTCGGGCAGATCCGCGACTACATCCTGTTCGACTACCGCACCGGCATGATGGGCATGAGCACCTCCCAGGCGCAGAACATCGACGCTCGGATCATGGGCGGCGAACTTGGCGCAGCCTACAAGCTGTCGGAAAACTGGAAAGCCGACGCGACCCTGGCCTACGCTTGGGGCAAGAACAGCAGTGATGGCAAAGCGCTGCCACAGATGCCGCCCCTGGAAAGCCGCCTGGGCCTGACCTACAGCCAGGACAAGTGGAGCACCGGGGCGTTGTGGCGACTGGTAGCGGCGCAGAACCGCATCGCCGAAAACCAAGGCAACGTGGTCGGCAAGGACTACGAAAAAAGCGCAGGCTTTGGGGTGTTCTCGCTCAATGGTGCCTACAAGGTGAACAACAACCTCAAGCTCAGCGCGGGCGTCGACAACCTGTTCGACAAAGCCTACGCCGAGCACTTGAACCTGGCCGGGAACGCCGGGTTCGGCTATCCGGCCAGCGATCCACAGCCGGTTAGCGAGCCAGGCCGGACCTTCTGGACCAAGGTCGATATCAGCTTCTGACAACAACAATGGGCGCGGCTACGGACGCGCCCTTTCACCTTGCCGATGGGAGGTTCCATGAGCGGACCACGCATTTCCTTCTATAACCTGGCTTGGCGCTGGCATTTCTACGCCGGGCTGTTCGTCGCGCCATTCATGATCCTGCTGGCGATCACCGGGATCATCTACCTGTTCAAGCCACAGCTCGACCCGCTGATGTACCGCGAGCTGATGGTGGTCGAGGCCGGTCATCACCGCCAAGACGCCGACACCCTGCTCAGCCAGGTGCACCAGGCCTACCCGCAGGGGCATGTGGCCCAATACCTGCCCCCACTCAACGCCGAGCGCAGCGCGCAGTTCGTGGTGCATGACGGCGGACGCGAGCTGAACGTGTTCGTCGACCCGTACAGCGCCAAGGTGCTCGGCGAGCAGGATGCAAAGCAGAACCTGCAAGCCGTGGCCCGCGCCCTGCACGGCGAGCTGATGGTCGGCACCGTGGGCGATCGCCTTGTGGAGCTGGCGGCTGGCTGGGGCATCGTCCTGGTCGTGTCGGGGCTGTACCTGTGGTGGCCGCGCGGGCGCAACAGTGCCGGTGTGCTGTGGCCACGCCTGTCTGCCCGCGGCCGGGTGCTGTGGCGCGACCTGCATGCGGTCAGTGGCTTCTGGGGCTCGGCGCTGCTGCTGTTGATGCTGCTCAGCGGCATGACCTGGACCGGCCTGTGGGGCAAGCAGTATGCCGATTTGTGGAATCGCTTCCCGGCTGCCATGTGGAATGACGTGCCCACGTCTGACCAACAAGCCCGCGTGCTCAACCAGGCGCATCGCCAGACCGTGCCTTGGGCGATGGAGAACACGCCCATGCCGCAGTCCGGCGCGCATGCCGAACATGCTGGCCATCACATGATGTCGAGCGCCCCGGCCGCGCCGCAGGTCAGCCTGCAGCAGGTTGAGGACATCGCCACCCATCGCCAGGTCGAGCCTGGCTACAGCATCACCCTGCCGACCACTGCTGATGGCGTGTTCACCCTGGCGGTGTTCGCTGATGATCCGCGTAACGACGCCACCCTGCATGTCGACCAGTACACCGGCAAGGTGCTGGCGGATGTGCGCTGGCAGGACTACAGCCCAGTCGCCCGGGCCACCGAGCTTGGGGTGATGTTGCATGAGGGCAAGATGTTCGGGGCGCTGAACCAGATCATCATTTTGCTGGTGTGCCTGATGATTCTGCTGGGCTCGGTCAGTGGCCTGGTGATGTGGTGGAAACGCCGGCCGACGGGTGGGCTGGGGGTACCGCCGTTGCGTCATGACCTGCCGCGCTGGAAGACGGCGACGGTGGTGATGCTGGTGCTGGGCGTGGCGTTCCCGCTGGTGGGGGTGTCGATGCTGATGATGTGGGTGGTCGATAGCCTGGTGGTGCGGCGCAGGGTGATGGCTCGGGCCTGATTCTGAACTGATGGCCTCATCGCGGGGCAAGCCCGCTCCCACGAAGCATTTGCAATTCGTGGCAGCGCGCTTGCCCCGCGATGAGGCCGGCAAACAGCACAGATGTCGTGTCGATCTGTCGCGCCCCGAATTGGGACGCGCGTGTTAGCCTACTCGGCTCGCACAAAAAGACTGACCCTCAATGGAATGCAGCCAATGACCCGGACCTCCTCCACGCCTGCTGATGACCAGCACCTGCAACGCAACCTGACCAACCGCCACATCCAATTGATCGCCATCGGCGGCGCGATCGGCACCGGCCTGTTCATGGGCTCGGGCAAGACCATCAGCCTCGCCGGCCCGTCGATCATCTTCGTCTACATGATCATCGGCTTCATGCTGTTCTTCGTCATGCGGGCGATGGGCGAGCTGCTGCTGTCGAACCTCAACTACAAATCCTTCATCGACTTCTCGGCCGACCTGCTCGGACCTTGGGCCGGCTACTTCACCGGCTGGACCTACTGGTTTTGCTGGGTGGTCACGGGTATCGCCGACGTCGTCGCCATTGCCGCCTATTCACAGTTCTGGTTCCCTGACCTGCCCCAGTGGATACCGGCGCTGACCTGCGTGGCGCTGCTGCTGTCGCTGAACCTGGTCACCGTGAAGATGTTCGGCGAGCTTGAGTTCTGGTTCGCCATGATCAAGATCGTCGCCATCCTCGGCCTGGTCGCCACTGGCCTGTACATGGTCATCACCGGCTTCGAATCGCCGAGCGGGCGCACCGCGCAACTGGCCAACCTGTGGAACGACGGCGGGATGTTCCCGCATGGCCTGATGGGCTTCTTCGCCGGCTTCCAGATCGCCGTGTTCGCCTTCGTCGGCATCGAGCTGGTGGGCACTACTGCCGCCGAAGCCAAGGATCCGCAACGCACCCTGCCACGGGCGATCAACTCGATCCCGATCCGCATCATCGTGTTCTACGTGCTGGCGCTGATCGCGATCATGGCCGTCACGCCATGGCGCGACGTAGTGCCGGGCAAGAGCCCGTTCGTTGAGTTGTTCGTGCTGGCTGGCCTGCCGGCAGCGGCGAGCATCATCAACTTCGTGGTGCTGACCTCGGCGGCCTCTTCAGCCAACAGCGGCGTGTTCTCGACCAGCCGCATGCTGTTCGGCTTGGCCCAGGAGGGCGATGCGCCCAAGGCGTTCGAGAAACTCTCGCGTCGCGCGGTACCGGCCAATGGTCTGTTGTTCTCGTGCACCTGCCTGCTGCTGGGGGCGGTGTTGATCTACGTGATCCCTGATGTGGTCGAGGCGTTCACCCTGGTCACGACCGTATCGGCGCTGCTGTTCATGTTCGTCTGGACGCTGATCCTGCTGTCGTACCTGAAGTACCGCGTCCAGCGCGCGGCGCTGCACCAGGCTTCGACCTACAAGATGCCGGGCGGGCGCTTCATGTGCTACGTGTGCCTGGTGTTCTTCGCCGGCATCCTGGTGCTGCTAGCCCTGGAAGACGACACGCGCAAGGCGTTGATCGTGACGCCGTTGTGGTTCGTGATCCTGGCGGTGACTTATCAGTTCGTGCGTAGCCGTCGTCATCCGCGTGCGGCTGTCAGCAACGCGCAAGACTGAAAGCCTGTGGGGCCGCTGTGCGGCCCCAATCCTGTGCACGCTGGGCCTACTGGCACCAAGCTGGACCTCATTTCTCTACCCCCACCTCTGCAAGCCCCGAAAAACGGCGGCTTTGCCGTGTCCAAAAACTGGGCACACCCCTTGCACATGCCCTCTCCCGGGTTGCCAACACCATAAAAAACTCAACGGAGAGAGCACATGAAGCGTCGCAGTCTGATCAAGGCTTTTACCCTCAGCGCATCGATTGCGGCGATGGGCCTTAGCTGGAGCATCCAGGCCGCCGAGACCATCAAGGTCGGCATCCTGCATTCGCTGTCCGGGACCATGGCGATTTCCGAGACCTCGCTCAAGGACATGGCCTTGATGACCATCGAGCAGATCAATGCCAAGGGCGGGGTCAATGGCAAGCTGCTCGAACCGGTGGTGGTCGATCCGGCGTCCAACTGGCCGCTGTTCGCCGAAAAGAGCCGCCAGTTGCTGACCCAGGACAAGGTGGCAGTGGTGTTCGGCTGCTGGACCTCGGTGTCGCGCAAGTCGGTGCTGCCAGTGTTCGAAGAGCTCAACGGCCTGCTGTTCTACCCGGTGCAGTACGAGGGTGAAGAGATGTCGCCGAACGTGTTCTACACCGGCGCGGCACCCAACCAGCAGGCGATCCCGGCGGTCGAGTACCTGATGAGCGAAGACGGTGGCAGTGCCCAGCGCTTCTTCCTGCTGGGCACCGACTACGTCTATCCGCGCACCACCAACAAGATCCTGCGCGCCTTCCTGCACAGCAAAGGCGTGGCCGACAAGGACATCGAAGAGGTCTACACGCCGTTCGGCCACAGCGACTACCAGACCATCGTCGCCAACATCAAGAAGTTCTCCGCAGGCGGCAAGACGGCAGTGATCTCCACCGTCAACGGCGACTCCAACGTGCCGTTCTACAAAGAGCTGGCCAACCAGGGCCTGAAGGCGACCGACGTGCCGGTGGTGGCGTTCTCGGTCGGCGAAGAGGAACTGCGCGGCATCGACACCAAGCCATTGGTGGGGCATCTGGCGGCGTGGAACTACTTCGAGTCGGTGGATAACCCGGTCAACCAGAAGTTCGTCGCCGACTGGAAGGCCTATGCCAAGGCCAAGAACCTGCCGGGCGCTGACAAAGCCGTGACCAACGACCCGATGGAAGCCACCTACGTCGGTATCCATATGTGGGCGCAGGCGGCCGAGAAGGCCAAATCGACCGATGTCGACAAAGTGCGCGAGGCGCTGGCAGGGCAGAGCTTCAAGGCACCGTCCGGTTTCACTTTGACCATGGACAAGACCAACCACCACCTGCACAAGCCAGTGATGATCGGCGAGATCCAGGATGACGGGCAGTTCAGCGTGGTCTGGGAGACCGAGCAGCCACTGCGGGCGCAGCCTTGGAGCCCGTTCATTCCGGGGAATGACAAGCGGCCAGATTACGCCGTGAAAGGTAACTGATTGGCTGTGGCCGCTACGCGGCCATTCGCGGGCAAGCCCGCTCCCACAGGTGACGAGCACGTTTCGAAAACCTGTGCAATCTCCGTGGGAGCGGGCTTGCCCCGCGATGAATACACCACCCTCGTCCAGGGATACCCCATGTATCGACTTCTGCTCGCCCTGCTCCTGCTGCTGCCCCTGGCAACCCAGGCCAGCGAAGGCGAATTCTTCCTCAGCGCCAAACCCGCTGAGCAGGCGCGCCTGCTCCAGGACTGGGCGGCGCAGCCAGCCCCCACTCGGCTGGCCCTGCTCAGCTCGCTCAAGCAAGGCCGCATCGCGCCCGACGACACCCGCAAAGTGCGCCTGAACAACCGCCTGCGTGGGCTGATCGACAACGCTTTGGCCAGCCACCAACTGTTCAGCGACGATGCGAGAGTGCGCCTGGCCGCTGCCAGCGAGCTGCAACGCAGCGCCCAACCAGCGCAAATGGCCTTTCTCGACCGACGCTTCGCCAGCGAAGCCGACGCCGCTGTGCACGCCGCCCTCGGCCTGGCCCTGGCCAACCTGCAACTGGGCGCCAGCGAACCGGCCGTACGCCTGGCGGCGGTGCGCTTGCTCGGTGAAACCGGCGACCCCTTGGCCCGCACGCGCCTGGAGGCGCTGCTGCAGCCTGGCGCCGAAAGCGATGCGGGCGTACGCACCGCGGCTGAAACCAGCCTGGCCCAGGTCAAACGCAAGTTGCTGATCGGCGAGCTGCTCGGCCAGGCCTTCAGCGGCCTGTCGCTAGGTTCGATCCTGTTGCTCGCGGCACTGGGCCTGGCGATCACCTTCGGCCTGCTCGGGGTGATCAACATGGCCCATGGCGAGATGCTCATGCTCGGCGCCTACAGCACCTACATGGTCCAGGTGCTGCTGCAGCGCTACCTGCCCGGTGCCATCGAGTTCTACCCGCTGATCGCCCTGCCTGTGGCCTTCGCCGTCAGTGCCGGGGTCGGCATGGCGCTGGAGCGCACGGTGATCCGCCATCTGTATGGGCGGCCGCTGGAAACCCTGCTGGCGACCTGGGGCATCAGCTTGATCCTGATCCAGGCGATCCGCCTGCTGTTCGGCGCGCAGAACGTCGAAGTGGCCAACCCGGCCTGGCTGTCGGGCGGCATCCAGGTGCTGCCCAACCTGGTCTTGCCGTACAACCGCCTGGTGATCATCGGCTTCGCTCTGGCTGTGGTGCTGCTGACCTGGCTGCTGCTCAATCGCACCCGTCTGGGCCTTAACGTGCGTGCGGTGACCCAGAATCGCAACATGGCCGCCTGCTGCGGCGTCTCCACAGGCCGGGTAGACATGCTTGCCTTCGGCCTCGGCTCGGGGATCGCTGGCCTTGGCGGGGTGGCCCTGAGCCAGGTCGGCAACGTCGGCCCGGATCTTGGCCAGAGCTACATCATCGACTCGTTCCTGGTGGTGGTGCTCGGCGGTGTCGGGCAACTCGCCGGTAGCCTGTGGGCCGCTTTCGGCTTGGGCATCGCCAACAAATTGCTGGAGCCGCAGATGGGTGCGGTACTGGGCAAAATCCTCATCCTTGCGCTGATCATCCTGTTCATCCAGAAGCGTCCGCAAGGCCTGTTCGCCCTCAAGGGACGGGTAATCGACTGATGAACCAGCCACTGCTTGTCACCGCCACGCAAAAGGCCGGGCCGCGCTTGTCGCTGGCTATCGGCATCGCCGTCGTCCTGCTGTTGCTGGCCCTGCCGCTGCTGTCGCTGCTGCCGGCAGATCACCCGCTGCAGGTATCGGCCTATACCCTGACGCTGGTCGGCAAGATCCTCTGCTACGCCATCGTCGCCCTGGCCCTGGACCTGGTCTGGGGCTACGCCGGGCTGCTGTCGCTCGGCCATGGGCTGTTCTTCGCCCTGGGCGGCTACGCCATGGGCATGTACCTGATGCGCCAGGCCGCAGGCGATAGCCTGCCGGCCTTCATGACCTTCCTGTCGTGGACCGAGCTGCCCTGGTACTGGGCCGGCACCCAGCACTTCGCCTGGGCCATGTGCCTGGTGGTGCTGGCGCCGGGCCTGCTGGCGCTGGTGTTTGGTTGGTTCGCCTTCCGCTCGCGGATCAAGGGCGTGTACTTCTCGATCATGACCCAGGCGCTGACCTTTGCCGGCATGCTGCTGTTCTTCCGTAACGAGACCGGCTTTGGCGGCAACAACGGCTTTACAAGCTTTCGCACCATCCTGGGCTTCGATATCGCCGCGCAAGGCACCCGGGCGGTGTTGTTCCTGCTCACTGTCGGCTTGTTGCTGGCGAGCTTGTTCCTGTGCTGGCGGCTGACCGTGAGCAAGTTTGGCCGGCTGCTCACCGCGCTGCGTGATGCGGAAAACCGGCTGATGTTCTGCGGCTACGACCCGCGCGGTTTCAAGCTGCTGGTGTGGGTGCTCAGCGCCGTCCTGTGTGGCCTGGCCGGGGCGCTGTACGTGCCGCAGGTGGGCATCATCAACCCCAGCGAGATGTCGCCGACCAACTCCATCGAAGCCGCGGTGTGGGTCGCGTTGGGCGGGCGTGGCACGCTGATCGGGCCGCTACTCGGCGCCGGTCTGGTCAATGGCATGAAGAGTTGGTTCACCGTGGCCTTCCCGGAGTTTTGGCTGTTCTTCCTCGGTGCGCTGTTCATTGTCGTCACCCTGTACCTGCCCAAGGGTGTGGTCGGCCTGTTGAAGAAAAGGAGCCAGCCATGAAAGGCGTGCCCCCAGTACACCCCGAGTTCATGCTCGAACCGGTGTTCGATCAGTTAGGTGCTGGCCGCGATGCCATCGGCCTTGGCCAGCGCCGCGGCAAAGGCCTGGAGGTGCGCCACGGCACTGTGTTGAGCCTGGAAGACATCAGCGTAAGTTTCGATGGTTTCAAGGCGCTCAATGCACTGAACCTGTACATCGGGGTCGGCGAGCTGCGCTGCATCATCGGCCCTAACGGCGCCGGCAAGACCACCCTGATGGACGTGATCACCGGCAAGACCCGGCCGGATACCGGCACGGCGTTCTTCGGCGACACCCTCGACCTGACCCGCATGAGCGAGTACCAGATTGCCCAGGCCGGGATTGGCCGTAAGTTCCAGAAACCGACCGTGTTCGAAGCGCTGACGGTTTACGAAAATCTCGAGCTGGCGCTGAAAACCGACAAGTCGGTGTGGGCCAGCCTGGCTGCGCGGCTGTCGGGCGAGCAGCGAGAGCGCATCGACGAGGTGCTCAGCACCGTGCGCCTGCTGCCGTTGGCTGCGCGCCAGGCCGGGCTGTTGTCGCATGGCCAGAAGCAGTTTCTCGAGATCGGCATGCTGCTGGTGCAGGAGCCGCAGCTGTTGCTGCTCGACGAACCGGTGGCGGGCATGACCGATGCCGAGACCGAATTCACTGCCGAGCTGTTCAAAGGCCTGGCCGGCAAGCATTCGCTGATGGTGGTGGAGCATGACATGGGCTTTGTCGGCAGCATTGCCGACCATGTCACCGTGCTGCACCAGGGCAGTGTGCTGGCCGAAGGATCGCTGGAGCAGGTGCAGGCGGATGAGCGGGTGATCGAGGTTTATCTAGGCCGCTGAAGCCGTTCATTT